>CAYLWI010000062.1:0-13123 GCA_964387345.1 uncultured Eubacterium sp.
TCCCGATCTCATAAGGCGTTGTCTGATACACATAGTAGTTCAGCCAGTTGCAGAAAAGCAGCTGTCCCGCGCTCCTCCATGTCACAACAGGACGCTTCTGCGGATCGTCATCCGGGAAATAGTTATAAGGTATGTCCGGATTCAGTCCCCTGTCCAGATCCCGTTCATATTCCAGTTTCAGGGTATTCCAGTCATACTCCAGATGACACAGAACAAAAAAATGTTTGGAATTTGTCGATTTTAAAACAGTCGGTCCTCCCTCTTTACAGTCGGCGATCAGTTCCAGTTCCGGTACCTTCGCCACATCCTCCTCCAGGATTCCCACCTCTCTGGAATGAGGCGCCATAAATATATCGTCAAATCCCCGGAACAGAGGAGAGCTTTTCTTCAGCACCCGGTTTTTATAAATGCCGGAAAGCTTTTTCTCATAGACAGCATTGGTTCCGACCCCGTAATGGTAATAAAGCGCTGCCAGGGCGCCCCAGCAGATATGCAGTGTGGAGTGTACATGGGTCTTGCTCCACTCCATAATCGCGCAGAGCTCTTCCCAGTAGCTGACCTCCTCATAGGGAACAAAAGCCAGCGGCGCGCCGGTAATAATCATACCGTCAAACCAGCGGTTCTTCACCTTGTCAAAAGTAGTATAGAAAGACTCCATATGGCGGGAATCCACATGCTGGGGCGTATAGCTGGCCGTCTGAAGAAACTCCACCTTGATCTGCAGCGGCGTGTTGGACAGCTTCCGTAAAAGCTGGGTCTCTGTTACCTCCTTCGTCGGCATCAGATTTAAAATAAGTACATTCAGAGGACGGATATCCTGATGCATTGCCCGGTACTCCGTCATGACAAATATATTCTCACTTTCAAGAACTGCTGTGGCCGGAAGCGAATCCGGAATTTTAATCGGCATATCTGAATCCCCCTTTTCGTTAATATTTTAAAAATATTTTATCTGCCAGACAGGTGTAAATCAACCATCATTTTCTGATCATTTTGTCGTTTTCCCGACCAACTGCATCTGATCTGTACAGGAAATATCATTTCCTCCCGGCTCTTCCATTTCCCCTTTTCCGGCAATTGCATAAGGGGATTTCAGATCCGCTTTCTTAAAGGTATGAATCGTACTGATTGCCAGCGGAATTACCATGGCAATCCATGCCACAGGCTCCGACCAGATAATTCCCCAATATCCGAAAACCGGCGCCAGGACAAAAGCAAAAATGATTTTTCCTGCCAGTTCAATCAGACTGGATATTACCGGTATCACACGGTTTCCAAATCCCTGCATGGTGTTCCGCAGGACGCAGACGCAGATACATACTATCATAAACAGAATATTCAGTCTGATATAGGTGGCTCCCCAGTAAATCACCTCCGGATTGGAGGAACTTGCAATAAACCGCATCAGGGCGTCTGCCGCCAGAAAAATAATTACAATGGCAATCCCGCTCCAGGCCAGACCAATCAGCAGGGCCGACTTCAGCCCCGCCCGGATCCGGTCCAGACGCCCCGCCCCAAAATTTTGTCCGCTGAAAGTAGCCATGGCGGAAGACAGCACCGTAGAGGGAACCATCACAATTTCAAAAATTTTTCTCGTGGCGGTATGGGCTACAATGACAGATGTTCCCATCTGGTTAATTGCTGACTGAAGGGACACGGTACCAAAGCTGACCAGACAGGACATCAGGGACATGGAAAGACCTCCCTTCAGCATCTCTGTAACCATCTTCCTTCTGAGACGGAAATCCTCCCTCTTAACATGAAGCACAGAAAACTTCCTGCGCACACGGATCATGCACAGCGCCACGGAAAGAACCTGGGAAATTACCGTGGCCCAGGCCGCCCCCTCAACACCAGTCCCAAAACCCAGTATAAAACCATAATCCAGAACAACATTGGTCAGGGCGGCCACAATCAGAAAGATCAGCGGCGTGACAGAATCACCGATCGCCCGGAGGGCATTTGCATACATATTATAAAGAATTGTCGCAAACAGTCCGATAATCAGAACCCGGATATAACTCACAGACATTTCCATCTCATCCGCGGGCACATGCAGCAGTCCGAGCACCGGATGAAGGAAAATAAGAAGTCCCGCTATGACTACCGTTATAATCATCAGACTGAGCAGAATATCAGCCGCAAAAGCCCGTTTTAAATTCTTTCCATCTTTCCGTCCAAAATACATCGCCAGTACAATGGAAAATCCCAGCGTCAGTCCGTTACAGAAACCATTGGTCAGATTATATAGCGTCGATACCGATCCTACAGACGCAAGCGCCAGTTCTCCCAGTGTCGCTCCAACCACTTTTGTATCCACCAGACTGTAAAAAAGCTGCACGATCTGCCCGATCAGAATCGGAACAGAAAAAGACAGAAGCAGTTTCCAGGGCGTTCCCTCCGTCAGTGACTTTGTTTTTGACATAATAATCTCTCCCCTGTTATTTCAAAAATAATTTATATCCCAGCCCAGAAAAATCCCCCAGGAGACTATATCTCTTTATGGGGATTTTTTCAAGATATCTTTTTTTGCTTTTCTTTTTTAAAGATTTTCACCCATTTTCCCGGATTTTTGTGTATAATGTAACAATACCAGAAGCTAAGGACAGACATTCTGTATCATATGCATGACTTCAGACTGGCAGGAACAGGCCAGGGGGCAGGATATTATGAGACTGAAAAAAATAAATCCGGAAATTATTTATGAAGACAACAGCATTATTGTCTGTATCAAACCGGCCGGAGTTCCCGTACAGACTTCCAGACCCGGAACCCCGGATCTGGTCAGCGCGCTGAAAAATTACCGGGCAGGAAATCACCAGGAGCCTTATATCGGCGTGATCCACCGGCTGGATCAGCCGGTCAGCGGCATTATGGTTTTTGCCAAAACGAAATCAGCAGCCGCCTCTCTGTCAAAGCAGATCAGCAGCCGGCAGACTATTAAAGAATATCTGGCTGTCATATGCGGAACGCCCGCTCCGGATCCGGAACATCAGAATACAGACCAGACTCCCGGGCTTCCTGCCTCGGGAGAATTCCGCGACTATCTGCTCCGGGACGGAAAAACCAACACATCACAGGTGGTTCCGGAGGGTACCCCCGGAGCAAAAGAGGCTCTTCTTTCTTATGAAATATTACAGACCTGTCCCGACACCGGGCGGAGTCTTGTCCGTATCACCCTCCATACCGGCCGCCATCACCAGATCCGTGTCCAGTTCGCCCATGCGGGCTTTCCCCTGTACGCAGACACAAAATACGGGCATCCGCTGCCCGGAGGCGCTTACTGCCCGGTTGCCCTCTGTTCCTTCCGGATCGGTTTTATCCACCCGGAAACCGGCAGACAGATGGACTTTACCCTGGAACGGAAATATTCCGACTCCCTCCTGGATACCAGATCCATTTTTACAACTTAAAACGATATCCCACGCCCCAGATCGTCTCGATATACTGGGGCTTTGCTGTATCAAATTCTATTTTCTCACGGATCTTCTTGATATGGACTGTCACTGTGGCAATATCTCCTATGGATTCCATATTCCAGATCCTGGAAAACAGCTCATCCTTGGAAAATACATGGTTCGGATGCTCCGCCAGAAAAGTCAGCAGATCAAATTCTTTTGTCGTAAACTGCTTCTCCTCGTTATTTACCCATACCCGGCGGGCCGTTTTATCAATACGGATCCCCCGGATCTCTATAATATCATTCTCCTGGGCTGTTGTTCCGATCAGCCGTTCATATCTGGCCAGATGGGCCTTTACCCGCGCCACCAGCTCACTGGGGGAAAACGGCTTTGTCACATAGTCATCCGCGCCCAGTCCAAGACCCCGGATCTTGTCGATATCATCTTTTTTCGCGGATACCATGAGGATCGGCGTATTCTTGACCTCCCGGATTTTTCTGCATATCTCAAAGCCATCTACTCCGGGAAGCATCAGATCCAGCACATACAGATCAAAATCTTCATTCAGGGCCCTCTCCAGCCCCCGGGTTCCATCATGCTCGATCTCCACTTCAAACCCGCTCAGTTCCAGGTAATCCTTCTCCAGATCGGCAATTGCCTCTTCATCTTCCACAATCAAAATCTTACTCATTTGGCACCTCCTGATATTTCCGGATCACAAAGTACATAATCGTGCCGGTATTCGGCTTACTGGTCGCCCAGATCTTCCCGCCGTGATCTTCTATAATTTTTTTCACAATAGACAGACCAATGCCGCTGCCTCCGGTAGACGAATTCCGGGACGCGTCAGTTCTGTAAAAGCGGTCAAAAATGTAAGGGAGATCCCTGGCCGCAATCCCTTTTCCGTTATCCTCGATCTCCACCTGGATAAAATCTCCCACATCTTTAATCCGCATATTGATCTGTCCCTTCCGTGTGTCCATATACTTCACGGCATTATGAATGATATTGTTAATCACACGCATCAGCTGTTCGGGATCCGCAATAATGACAGTATCCTCATCCGCATAATTAAAATAGGAAAGACCGATATTCCTGGTCTCCAGATCCAGACCGATCTCATCCACGCAGTCTCTGAAATAATCAGATACATTGATTTTATTAAAATTGTAGGGAATCCGGTTTGTGTCAATCTGGGAATAAAGGGTCAGTTCATTGATCAGGTGATCCATCTCATTTGCCTTATTATAAATCGTCCTGCAGTACCGCTCCATTTTCTCCGGCGTATCCGCCACCCCGTCAAGAATCCCCTCGGCATAGCCCTTGACCGCGGTAATCGGCGTCTTCAGATCATGGGCGATATTGCTGATCAGCGCCTTATTTTCCTTCTCGGATATCATCTTTTCCTCTGTCGATTCCTTCAGCCGCTGCCTCATTTCCTCAAAATTCCGGCAGAGCGCTCCCAGTTCGTCTGCATCGTCATAATCTATGGTGAAATCAAGATTCCCATCCTTAATATTCTTTGTGGCGATCTGAAGCTTTTTCAGCGGAGTCATGGTCCCCCGGTAAATCCAGATGGTCATAAGCCCCGCAGTCAGGGCCAGTATCAAAATAACAGCAATTCCCATTTCAATCAGAAGCTGTCTGATCTCCGGAAGAATACTTTCTGAGGAAGTAATGATATAAATACTCCCCTCGCTGTTATCCGTGCAGATAAAATCCACCTGTTTCAGCAGAGACTGGATCTGCCCGTCAATAAAATACCCTGCCGATGCATTTCCGGAAGCCTCCGCGTCTCCATAAGACGGAAGCTCCTGCTCCCACTGTTCATTATCCAGATTACTCTCCCCCTGATAACCATTATATACAATCTCTCCATCCTTGCAGAAAATCAGAAAAGAACTTTTCTCCTGAAGCTTCTCATTCTCCTGAACCAGATACTCCTCGCTCTCTAACGTCTCCGGATCCGATTTCGATAACTCCAGGATTTCTGAATAATCACTCTGTGTATACCGGTTCATCAGCAGCAGGGAATTGGACAGCAGCCCGTCTGTCTCCTCTTCTTCCAGCCCGTAGGTCTGCTGTACCACCCGTGTCTGTATCTTATAAAATCCCCACAAAACCGCCCCGGTCAGCGCGATGGGAAGCAGAATAATAATGCAGAACGCAAATACCAGCCTTGTCTTAAGCTTCATACAGATTCCCTTACTTTCCTTCCATATATAGCATTAAGTATACCACAGGGAAATAGAAAAATGGGACCCGCAGGCCCCATTTAATAAAACTTTTAGATAATAAAACTGATGTAAATCAATATTACAAATACTTTTTCAGATCTTCCGCCTTGTCAAGCGCCTCCCAGGGAAGCTCTACATCTGTACGTCCAAAATGTCCATAAGCTGCAGTCGCTTTATAAATCGGTCTTCTGAGATCAAGCATTTTGATAATGCCTGCCGGACGGAGATCAAAATTCTCACGCACGATCTCAACAATCTTTTCATCAGAAAGCTTTCCTGTTCCAAAAGTATCCACCATAACGGACGTGGGCTGCGCCACACCAATCGCATAGGATAACTGAATTTCACACTTATCCGCAAGGCCTGCGGCTACAATATTCTTTGCAACATAACGCGCCGCGTAAGCTGCGGAACGGTCAACCTTTGTGCAGTCCTTTCCAGAGAAAGCGCCGCCGCCGTGACGCGCCATACCGCCATATGTATCAACAATAATCTTACGTCCTGTCAGACCTGCGTCACCGTGAGGTCCGCCGATCACAAAACGTCCGGTGGGATTAATAAAGAACCTGGTGTTCTCATCAATCATCTTCTGGGGAAGAACCTCATCAAATACATATTTTTTAATATCCTCATGGATCTGCTCCTGTGTCACATCCTCATCATGCTGCGTAGATAATACGACAGCCTCCAGTCTCCTGGGATGTCCCTCCTCATCATACTCTACAGAAACCTGTGTCTTTCCATCGGGTCTCAGATAACTTAAAGTTCCATCCTTACGAACCTTTGCAAGCTGTAATGCCATTCTATGTGCCAGAGCAATCGGATAAGGCATATACTCCGGGGTTTCATTGGTCGCATATCCAAACATCATCCCCTGGTCTCCGGCTCCTGTATCAAGGTCGTCTTCAAGAGATCCCTCTCTGGCTTCCAGCGCTTTGTCAACACCCATGGCAATATCAGCAGACTGCTGATCCAGAGCTACCATAACCGCGCATGTATTTCCGTCAAAACCTGTCTTTGCATCATTATATCCGATCTCATTTACTGTCTCACGTACAATCGCCGGGATATCCAGCCGGGCCTTTGTGGTAATCTCACCTGTTACCAGAATAAAACCTGTGCAGGCTACCGTCTCGCAGGCCACGCGGCTCACAGGATCCTGGGCCATGCATGCATCCAGAATAGCATCCGAAACAGCATCGCAGACTTTATCGGGATGTCCCTCTGTCACTGACTCAGATGTAAATAATAATTTCTCCATCATATTGATTTTCCTCCATCCTTAGTTCTATACCTATGTCGATAATCCTGTAAAATACAGGGATTTTCCATAACACAGGTAATATACAACCTGCCCCGTCAAAAGTCAACCATCAAAAAACCAACAATGTGTTGTATATCTTGCAAATGTTGTATTCTTAGTTGTTTTTAACATAAGAAATCTCCGGCAGTACCGGAGATGTTCTTCCTTATGAGATCTTTAACTTAAACTTCTGGATTTCCTTTTCAGAACTTACCTTCTGGATCAGTCCCCCCAGCTTACGGAACTTTTCATCAAAGGCTTCATACCCACGCTCAATATAATAGATATCGTCTACAATGGTAATTCCCTCCGCCGCAAGTCCTGCAATCACGAGCGCCGCCCCTGCTCTCAGATCGGGTGCGCTGACTCTTGCGCCGGTATAACGGTCTGCCCCGTAAATGATGGCAATATTTCCTTCCACTTTGATATTCGCCCCCATTTTCGCCAGCTCATCTACATATTTAAAACGATTCTCAAAAATACTCTCTGTGATGGTGCTGGTTCCGGAGGATAATCCGAGCACTACGCCCATCTGAGGCTGCATATCTGTAGGAAATCCCGGATAGGGAAGAGTTGTCACCTGGGTATGGTGAAGGGGATGACAGGCAGTCACACGAACCGCGTCGTCAAACTCCTCTACCCGGCATCCCACCTCCAGGAGCTTGGCAGTTGTTGCCTCCAGATGCTTGGGGATCACATTCCTTACCGTCACATCTCCTCCGGTAGCTGCCGCCGCGAACATAAATGTCCCTGCCTCAATCTGATCGGGAATGATCGAATACTCTGCCTTATGTAACTTTTCCACGCCGGAAATCCGGATCACATCCGTACCGGCTCCCCGGATGCTGGCTCCCATACAATTCAGAAAGTTCGCCACATCCACCACATGAGGTTCTTTGGCCGCATTTTCAATGGTGGTTTTCCCTTTTGCCAGAGAAGCTGCCATCATAATATTAATCGTTGCGCCTACAGACACCTTATCCAGATAAATATGCGTTCCCCGGAGCTCCTTTGCGCTGGCCGCCACCATACCATGGCGGATCTCCACGTCCGCGCCAAGAGCCCGGAATCCCTTCAGATGCAGATCTATGGGCCGGCTTCCGATGGCACATCCCCCCGGAAGCGCAACCTCAGCATTATTATATTTCCCCAGAAGAGCGCCCAGAAGATAATAGGATGCACGTATCTTACGGATATATTCATTGTCCACGGTAAATCCATGGACAAAAGATCCGTTAATCCTGACAGTGTGGACATTCACACGTTCCACATGAGCTCCGATATTCTCTATTGCCTGGAGCATGACATTAATATCCCTGACATTTGGTAAATTCTCTATAGTAATAGTCTCATCCGCCATAACGGCTGCAGCCAGAATAGCCAGAGCAGCATTTTTGGCCCCGCCGATCTCTATCTCGCCCTGCAGCGGATTTCCACCCTTAATTACATATTGATCCATCTCGCACCTCTATGTTCCTTATTCAAAGACGATATTATAGCTATATCCAAAAAAAAGTCAAGAACATTCCTGTGAAAAAACTGTTACATTTTATTACAGTGCACAGCATCTTTTTCATTATAGCATATGATATGCATACCGGGAACAAAAAGTTAATCTGTCATTTTCTTCCAGACCAATTCTGTCAATACGCTGCAGCCGGCATGTTATTCTATTCCTCCGAGGCGCTGCTGTCGTCCGTATCATCTGTATCGCTGTCATCTGTACTGCTGTCGTCTGTATCATCTGTACCGCTGTCATCTGTACTGCTGTCGTCTGTATCATCTGTACCGCTGTCATCTGTACTGCTGTCGTCTGCATCATCTGTACTGCTGTCCACGGTAAAGGCATCCGTAAACGTCACCTTTGCCCAGACGTCCTCGTCCAGCTCAAAATCAGACTCTTCCGCCCATGCCTCTGTCACTTCTGTATATTTTTCTGCCTGCCGTTCGGAAATAATCTCTTCCCTGGCAGATTCCGCCGCCTCCTCATCATTTTCACTGTCAAGCCGGATAATATAATAATACCCATCGGCCTCTATAAGATCTGAAACCTCTCCTTCTGTCATCTCATCGGCTGCCGCAATAACCTCATCCGCAAAACCGTCGTCCTCATCTGCCTCATCCTGTCCATAGGAATAGGTGGAAACATCATACGAATATGTTTCTGCCGCCCCCTCAAAATCACTCTGCGCCAGCTCCGCAATTACCAGGGCATCCTCCTCAACAGCCGCTGCCTCATCATCCGTGTAGGTCACGTAGCTTCCCGAATCGTCTGTATATCCTTCCATATCAATCTGGATATAACTGAAAGTCCGGCGCGCGCACTCTTCGTCAGATACGTCTGTATCAGCAGTCGCCTGGATCGCCTCTGTCATTTTACTTCTGACCGTCTGATAATAGAGCATCTCTTCCACATATTCTTCTGTGGCCCCCATAGCCTCGATCGTTTCGTCAGAATTATCCTCCATAAACTGCTGGGCTGCTTCCTGCATGGACTCTCTCTCCTCATCGGAAATTTCCACGCCGTACTCTGACATATGGGCTTCCATCAGAAGATCTGTCTCAATATCATCTATTATATAACTCTTTACTATATCTTCCATGGTCTGACCGTCATCATTCACGTAATTCTCATCCGTCCAGTATCCCTCGCCATAATAGGAAAGAAACATACTGTCATAAGTCGCCTGATTATACCGGGCCACAAAATAAACATATCCGAGGGAAACCTCCTGATCCCCCATGGTTGCCACAACCTCATCCTGATCAATCCGGTTCCCACAACCGCCCAGCATGAGAGACGCCGCCACTGCGCCGGCAAGCAGAACCACTGTCGCTTTTTTTATTTTCATGATTACCTCCACTTGTACTTGATTTTTACAATTATAACGTGTTTTCCCTCAGGCCGCAAGTGAATATCCGTGAAAAACCCATGAACCTTGAACAAAAGAGAAATGTAATTATAAAAACTACAGACAAAAAGAGGGAAACTGCTCCCTGCAGGAAACAGTTCCCCTCCTCTTTATCTTTTTTCCAGTTCATTTTCTGGTCAGTTTGCCAGGAACAGCAGAAAGCTCAGAACTCCCAGAAGAATAAATCCAATCAGACAAATAATATTAATCAACGCTCTCCATTTTCTTCTGAAAATCAGCGGGAGTACAGACGCAATCACTAATCCAATGATCCCTCCCAGTGAATTGGTAATAAGATCCGTAATATCACTGGCCCCGACCGCCCCGATATACTGGATAGATTCAAAAGCAAAACTGGTCAGAACAATAGGGAGAAACTTTACCAGAAAAGGCTTTTCTTCCCAGAGAATCCCCATCAGAAGTCCGTAGGGAATAAATACCAGCACATTCTGAATAATTTCACTAAACTCAATTCTTCCGTTTACGATCACTGACTGCCCGAAGGGAATCAAGTTAACATTTCTCATGTGGGGCAGTCCCGCATCACCTGGAAACTGCATTTTAAAAATAATAATCCAGGTCAGCACGGCCAAATAGACAACCAAAAGCTCCAATGTCAGTTTTTTCGACTTCATCCTTATTCCTTCCTTTTACTTACTTGATGTAAAAGATAGCAAAACTTTTTTAAAATAAGGCGTCAGTTTTTCTTAGGAAAATTTTAAGTTTATTTTCTGATTCTTCTCCTCTGTAACGCAACCAGAAATATTGCCGCAGCTCCTGCCAGCAACACTGCGGTCACGCCTGCACCGGATGTGTCCCGGACGGTTTCTCTGTATCAGAAGGATTCTCCGGCTATTCTTCTATAGGATCACACTGCTTCCATCTCCCTGCAGATATCCATGGGTATCATTGGTATGGCAGATCACAATCTCCTGCGCCGTATCCTCCGGCTCTGCAGCCCGGGCCGGAATTCCATATGCCGTCATGAAAATAAACAACGCAGCCGTCAGCCCACAGACTGTCAGCCGTTTCATTCCTTTCAGTTTAAGTTTAACCTTCGTAACAGTTCAGCCTCCCAGCTGAATTAAATAAAAAAGTGACGAAATTTTTCAAGCCATAACAATGGAGTTATCCACAAGAAAGTTATCTTTTTCGGAAAAGCGTGAAAAAAAGGTGCTTTTCTAATGGGAATATTATATAATAAAATCTGCGTACCTGGAATTATCTAAAACATATGTATGAAACCATTTTATACAAAGGAGATACATGACGGCTATGAACACGAAACTTCTGACTTTACATTCTTATATAAAAACCGGAATTTTAAACAGGGAAGATCTTGATAAAATAGATGAGGCGGCAAAAATACTGAAGAAGGGCGGTCTGGTGGCCTTCCCTACGGAAACCGTCTATGGGCTGGGAGGGAACGCGCTGTACAAAGAGGCGTCAGAACAGATCTATGCCGCCAAAGGCCGCCCATCCGACAATCCCCTGATTGTCCACATCGCAGACCTCTCCAGTCTGGAACAGATTGCGGACCGGGTTTCTGACAGCGCATGGCTTATGGCAAAGACTTACTGGCCAGGGCCGCTGACCATGATTTTCCCGAAAGCAGACTGTATTCCCCGGGAAACCACCGGAGGACTGGACACAGTGGCGGTCCGCTTTCCCAGTCATCCGGTAGCCATGGAACTGATCCGCCGGTCCGGCGTTCCTGTCGCCGCTCCCAGCGCCAATCTGTCCGGGCGCCCCAGTACCACCACCACCCGTCACTGTGTGGAAGACCTCACCGGGAGAGTCGATCTGATTCTGGATGGAGGAAGCTGCGAAATCGGACTGGAGTCCACAATCCTCGATATGAGCGGCGATCAGCCCAGACTGCTCCGTCCCGGCGCGATTACCCGGGAAATGATTACCGGAACACTCGGAATGACTCCGGAGGAGGACATAGCGCTGAAGGGTCCCCTTGCCCCCGGCGTAAAGCCTAAGGCTCCGGGCATGAAATACCGGCATTACGCGCCCCAGGCTCCCATGGTCATTGTAACGGATCCCACCGGGAACGGAAGGACTGCCGATACCATTCTCCGGCTTATCCGGAAAAAGAAAGCGGCATTGCCCGGAACCCGGATCGCCGTTATCTGTACCGACGAGTGTCTGCAGGAACTGCTGGAGAGGGGATTCCGCCCGGAAGAGCAGATATTAAAAACCTGTGGTTCCAGAAAGGACAAAGGTTCCATGGCCCGTAATCTTTTCGAACTGCTCCGGGAGATGGATGAAGAGGAAGCCGGATACATTATCACCGAGGGCTGCTCCGAAGAAGATCTTGGACAGGCAGTCATGAACCGGATGAAAAAGGCCGCTGCCTGGCAGATCGTCACCACCTGAATCCCTTTCCGCGGAATGCTCTGGACAGACACTTTCCCAAAATCAAACAGGATGTTTTCCCCTTTCCACGGGTACACTAAAACAACAGGGATCTGTAACTATGTGGCAGATAAACCGGCGGATAAACGTCGCAAGCAAAACAAAGGCGGTGAGAAATTGTAAAATGGGTAAGGTGCTATTAGTAGAAGATAATCCAAACGCAGTAAAGAAAATTGTGCGTTATATTGGCAATATATCTGCCGAGCTTGAGGTACATTCCGTTTCCGAGGCCGGAGAAGCCCTGCAATACGCAAAAGCGAACGATATTTCCCTTTTTATCCTCGATATTCAGTTAGAGGACTATAAAGGAACCAGTTTAGCAAAGCAGCTCCGTGAATTGCCGGAATATAAATATACGCCGATCATTTTTGAAACGGCATTGGCAGGAGAAGAACTTTCAGCCTATCGAGATGTGAAATGCTACAGTTTTCTGGTGAAGCCATTTGGTGAAGAAGAATTTGCGTCGGCATTTCGTGACGCACTGGGATTGTCTCAGCAGATGAACCGGCAAACCAAAACGATCCGGATTGAGCAGAAGCAATTCATTTTAGAATATGCCGTACAAGATATTGCCTATATCGAAGCCTTTGGGAAAAAACTTGTGATCCATACCATCAACCGTCTGTCGGGTATCAAAGAAGATACGATTTCCGGGTACACTTTGTCCGGACTATTGGCCCTGCTTGATGATCCGGCATTTGTTCAGTGTCATAAGAGTTATGTCGTGAACAAATCTCATTTTGAGAAAATTGATAAATCCGGGCGGAAGATTTTTCTGAAAGGATTTGCAGAAACAATCCCCATCGGAAATAAATATCAGGCCGAATTATGGGGGTAAGCATGGAC
>CAYLWI010000063.1:0-1274 GCA_964387345.1 uncultured Eubacterium sp.
TACTGCTGATCCATCAGTTCCCTGACAATCTGGTTTACCATACCCGGATTTGCTTTTCCCTTCATGGCCTTCATGGTCTGACCCACAATGAATCCCATGGCTTTCTTCTTGCCGCTCTTATAGTCTGCCACAGACTTGGGATTTTCAGCAATGATCTGCACAACAGTCTCACGGAGAGCGCCCTCGTCATTGACTGCCTTCAGACCGTGTTCTTCCACATATTTTTCCGGATCCACGTCATTTCTGAAGATTTCTTCAAATACCTCTTTTGCCACGGAGCTGTTGATGGTTCCGGCGTCCACCAGGTCGATCAGGGACGCCAGATGCACCGGAGCGAAAGAAATATCGTCCGCGTCTTTTCCTTCTTCCTTCAAAAGACGCATAGTTTCTCCCATGAGCCAGTTGGAAGCCTTCTTCGGTTTGCCGCAGATGGCGGTAACCGCCTCGAACATATCGGCCATCCGCTTGGTTTCGGTAATAATCTTTGCATCGTATTCCGGGATATCATACTCTCTTTTATAACGCTCCAGCTTCTGGGGCCGAAGTTCCGGCTGGGCCGCGCGGATTTTTTCGATCCACTCATCGGAAATCACCAGAGGAGTCAGATCCGGATCGGGGAAATACCGGTAATCCTGGGCGTCTTCCTTGGAACGCATGGCGTGGGAAGATTCTTTGTTATCATCCCAGCGGCGGGTCTCCTGGATGACTTTCCGTCCCATTTCCAGAAGCTCGATCTGGCGATCCCGCTCCCCCTCGATGGCATGGGCGATTGCCTTAAAGGAGTTCAGGTTTTTCATTTCCGTACGTGTTCCGAACTTCGGAGAACCCATTTCCCGGACAGACAGGTTCACGTCCGCACGCATGGAACCTTCATTTAATTTACAGTCAGAAGCTCCCAGATACTGGATGGTCTGACGCAGGGTTTCCAGATAAGCGATAACCTCGTCGGCTGAACGCATATCCGGCTCAGACACGATTTCAATCAGCGGCACGCCGGAACGGTTAAAATCTACAATGGAAACATCCTCCCATTCATCGTGTACCAGCTTTCCGGCGTCCTCTTCCATATGAATCTCATGAATCCGGATATTTTTCTTTCCCCCAGGCGTCTCAATCTCCACATATCCGTCCCGGCAGATGGGGAGATACAGCTGGGAAATCTGGTAGTTCTGGGGATTATCCGGATAAAAATAGTTTTTCCGGTCAAATTTGGAATACTGTGTAATCTTACAGTTAGTGGCGAGTCCTACCGCCATGGCATACTCCACCACTTT
>CAYLWI010000063.1:1374-9485 GCA_964387345.1 uncultured Eubacterium sp.
GGAATCCTTTCCGCAGGGAAGGGAAATTCCCGGAAGACCTGCCAGGTTGACGGAAATCGTATAAATATCTCCCAGATACATGCTGATGGGATCGCTCAGAGACTCTCCCAGCTTCGGCGCCGTCGTCGGAGCCGCCGGTCCCAGAATCACATCATATTTTGCAAAAGCCTCATCGAAAGCCTTTTTGATCAGAGCTTTTACCCGGAGGGCTTTCAGATAATAAGCGTCATAATAGCCGGAGCTCAAAACGAAGGAACCCAGCATAATCCGGCGCTTCACCTCCGGACCGAAACCCTCGGAACGGGATTTTTTATACATATTGTGCAGACCATCATACTCCGGTGTTCGGTAGCCGTATTTCACGCCGTCAAATCTGGACAGATTGGAGCTGGCCTCCGCGCAGGCTATGACATAGTAGGCAGGGATCGCATATTTCACCAGACCCAGGTCAAACTCCTCCAGGATCGCTCCCTTTGCCTCCAGAGCCTTTGCCGCCGCCAGGATGGCTTCTTTTACTTCTTCATTCAGACCTTCCCCGAAATAGTCTCTGGGAATACCGATTTTCAGTCCTTTCACATCATCCACAAGAGCTTCTGTAAAATTCAGATCCTCCCGCTTTACAGAAGTGGAATCTTTGCTGTCGTGGGAAGCAATCACCTCCAGAAGCGCCGCGCAGTCGGTCACATCCTTCGCAATGGGACCGATCTGGTCCAGGGAGGAACCGTAGGCTATGAGTCCGTAACGGGACACCGTTCCATAGGTGGGCTTGATTCCGGTCACGCCGCAGAACGAACTGGGCTGACGGATGGAACCGCCGGTATCTGATCCCAGGGCACAGGGCACTTCCTCCGCCGCAACAGCCGCACAGGAACCGCCGGAAGAACCGCCGGGAACATGCTCCGGATTCCAGGGATTCTTTGTCTCCCCGAATGCGGAAGTCTCCGTGGTACTTCCCATGGCAAACTCATCCATGTTGGTCTTTCCGATTACCACCATACCTGCCTTTTCCAGATTTACCACAGCCTCAGCGGTATAGGTTGGTTTAAAATTATATAAAATTTCAGATGCACAGGTCGTCAGAACATCCTTTGTGCAGATATTATCTTTCACTGCCACCGGAACTCCGGCCAGAGGACCTGTCAGAATTCCCTCATCAATCTGTTTCTGGACCTCCTGTGCCCGCTTCATCACGCTCTCCTCATCCAGGACAGTAATAAAGCCATTTACTTTCTCTTCTTTTGCTTTTACTGCTGCCAGAGCTGCCTTTGCAGCCTCCGCTACAGTCACTTCCTTTGCTTTTATCTTTTTGCCAAGCTCTACGGCAGTCAGACTCATCAGACTCATTTTCACGCCACCTTTCTACTCACCGATTGTTTTCGGTACCTTAAAGCCGCCGTCCTTCATGGAAGGAGCGTTTGCAAGTGTCTCTTTGCTGCCGTCGCCGTTTGTCACCACATCCTCACGAAATACATTGTGAACCGGGAACACATGGGACATAGGTTCAATTCCTGTGGTATCCAGCTCATTTAACTGGTCAATATAATCCAGCATGGCTTCCATATCCTTTTTGGCGGCTTCAGCTTCCTCCGGGGAAAGCTCCAGCTTCGCCAGAATTCCCACATATTCCATGGTTTCATCGGAAATCACATTGCGCATCTTTCCGTCCTCGCCCATGACTCTGGTAACGCTGGCTGCCGCTTCCTCCTCCGGCTCCTCCGCTTCTTCCATCACTGCCTGGCTGACAACCTTCGCGGAAATCCCAAGATCCACAATACCGGTATTATTCCATCCGGCCCGCTTCAGGATTCCCTCCTTCATCATGCCGCATTTCTCCATCACCTTCCCGGCGTTGGTGTTCTGCACATCATATCTGGCCCATACGCGGCCTGCTCCCACCTGCCCCATGAGAAACCGGAGCACTTCAGATAAGGCTTCCGAAGTATATCCCTGGCGCCAGTATTCCTTTCCCACACGGAAATCAATCTCCATACTGTCTGTCCGCTCGTCAATGGCAACCACTTCAATGGCTCCGATGGGCTGCTCAATCTCATTTAACTCAATGGCCCAGCGGTATGTGGTATCGCTGTCATATTCCTTTTCCCACTGCTCCAGAAAAGCCTCTGTGGACTCCACGCTTTCCTGGGGCTTCCAGGTAAGATATTTTGTTACTTCCGGGTCTCCCGACCAGTTGTAAAACATATTTTCCGCATCTTCTATGGTAAATCTCCGCAATGTCAGGCGCTCTGTCGCCAGCATCTGGGTTCCTGAATGTTTCACGTTCTATTCTCCTTTCTGTCGGCATCTTTGCCGGTCTTAATAACTCCGCAGTGCCACACTCGAAATGCTCCGCTGTTCTCGTTTTCCATTGAAAATCCGCTTCGCGAATGGGATTTGCTCACTCCCGCCTCATATTCTGACGTGTCAAACAACAAGTGTCTGAGACGGAAACAGTCAGATCCTTAAGGCTCCAGCCTGCTTAAATCTCTGGGGAAGAGGGTCGCTTCCCTTACATTATCCTCGCCAATCAGCTGCATGGTCAGACGTTCCAGACCGATGCCCAGACCGCCGTGGGGCGGCATGCCGTATTTGAATGCGGAAAGATAATGCTCCATTCCTTCTGTCTCCATTTTCCGTTTTTCAACCTTCTCCAGAAGCGCATGATAATCATGGATACGCTGGCCTCCGGTAGTAACCTCCAGTCCGTGGAACAGAAGATCAAAACTCAGCGTGTAAACCGGATCCGCCGGATCATCCATGGCATAGAAGGGACGCTTTTTGGATGGATAATGGGTAACAAACACAAAGTCCGCGCCGTAATCCTCTTTAAATAACTCGCCGATGAGATGCTCCTCCTCGGGCTCCAGATCAAAGGGATTCCGGAACTGACGGTTATACTTTTCCGCAACCATCTGTTTTGCCTCATCGAATCTCACCTGGGGAATGGATTCCACATTGGGAAGCTGGATATTCAGCAGCCGCAGCTCCTCTGCGTATTTTTCTTCCAGCAGCTTCATGGCGTACTGCAGGAATCCGGTTTCCATGGCCATCAGATCCTCAAAACTGTCAATATACCCCATCTCAAAATCCAGGGAAGTATACTCATTCAGATGACGCTTTGTATTATGCTTTTCTGCCCGGAATACCGGAGCAGTCTCAAACACCCGGTCAAATACGCCTACCATCATCTGCTTATAAAACTGGGGGCTCTGCTGCAGAATGGCGGGGCGGTGAAAATATTCCAGCTTAAACAGATTTGCTCCGCCTTCGGCGCTTTTTGCCCCGATTTTCGGCGTATGAATCTCTGTAAATCCCTGGCTGTAAAGAAAATCACGGAATCCTCTGGTAATTCCCTCCTGGATCCGGAATGTCGCCCGCTCTCTGATATTTCTCAGAGAAACTGCCCGGTTATTAAGTTTTGCGTCCAGAGAGGTATTCAGTTTCCATTTAGAAATCTGAAGAGGCATGGGTTCCGCCGGTTCTGACAGAACCCGTATGGTTCTGATCCGGATCTCAAAGCCGTGAGGCGCCCTCTCCTCCCGGTTCACCCGTCCTGTAATTTCCACCGTGGACGCCTCTTTCAGTTCCTTCAGACTGTATTCTGTGACGCCTTCCTCATAAACACACTGAAGCAGACCCTCCCGCTTCCGCAGAACCACAAAGGCCACTTCGCCCATATCACGGATGGTATGGACTGCTCCATTTACCTTTATCTCCCGGCCATCATACTCTCCCGCCAGGATTTCACTGATTTCCAGCGTCTCTTTTTGTGTTACTCCGATTACTGTTTTCATTGTCGCTGTACTCCTTTTCTTCATCCGGGGCAGCTTTCCGCCCACCCAGACATCCTTTGAAGGATTTTCTATTTTTGAAGTGCGGGACGAAACAGGACAGGAAAACTTATAAAAATAAAACTTATAAAACAAAAGCCCTGAAACACAGCTTTCGTACTGTGCTTCAGGGCGAAATAATCCTATTCCGCGGTACCACCCGCTTTGGGAATCCACCTTGATTCCCCACTCAGGCGTGTAACGTACGCCAGCCGTACAGACCTACTGAAGAGCCATCGGCGCATCCTCTTCCCATTCAGCCTGTCTGCTCCGGAGTGTTCCCTTTATTCTCTCTTCCAAACAGCGCTCTCAGTCGGTGACGCTGTATTCCTGTCGGCCTCTGAAAACAAGAGTCTCCTTCATCGCATTTGCTCAATGATTTCAAATCATAGCACACTCATAAAATATTTGCAAGCATTTTTTCAAGTGTTGCATTTCCGTTCACAGTGTGTTATTTTTATGTAAGCCGCAGATGGCGCAGCCTCTGCCCATATAAAATCATTTATTTCTGCTTATCTGTCAGAGAAGTTTTTCTCTGATTTTCTGAATATCTTTGTCCGGTCCGGACAGGTATCCAATTAGCAATAAAAGAAAAAACATAATTTATTTTTCAAAATTTAAAATGAGAGAAGCAATCTGCGGCCTGCTGTGTTATGATACTTATATGGATACAGTCCCTGCGCCTGCTGGAAAGGAAGGTATATTGGGAAACAGTAACCAGGGACGGAATGGTCCGGAACACGCAGAAGATCTTGCGCTGAAAGCTGCATCTGCCTATTTTAAGGATGAACTGATTGGCTGGCTGGGGATCAGGGAAAAAGCGCTGAGGGCTGCATCTGCTGAAATTGTGAAACTGGAAACACGGCACATGTATGAGGATTTTTTATATGAGATGGAAGATGGCTCCTATTACCATTTTGAGTTTGAAAGCGATTCCATCAGCAGGAAGGATCTGAAACGGTTCCGGGAGTATGAAGCGTCTACTGCCAGGATCTGTAACGCTCCGGTGGTGACTTATGTCATATGTTCTTCAGGAGTCCACAATTTGCGGGACAGCATCACGGAGGGAATTAATACATACCGGGTAAAAATCATACGCCTGAAAGATGAAAACGCAGATTCCATTCTGGACCGGATTCTCCGGAAACCGGCTGAAAACATCACCAGGGAGGATATTATCCCGGTTCTTTTCTCCCCTCTTATGGATGGGGTATCGAAGCAGAAGGACCGGATAGCAAAAAGTATACAGATCCTGAAAAAATCAGAAAATGCATTTTCAAAAGAGGATATCCGGAACATGGAAGCGATATTGTATGTTTTTGCAACAAAATTCCTGAATACGGAAGACTTGAAATCAATAAAGGAGGAAATTGCCATGACAAAGCTTGGACAGATGATATGGGAGGATGCAGTAGAGCAGGGACGTGAAGAGGGAGAACGCATTGGCCGCAAGGCTGGACGCGAGGAGGCTTCCTCCCGTTACAGCCGTCTGATTCTTCTGCTGGATGAAAAAAACAGGACTGACCTTATTGTAAAGGCCGCTTCCGATCCGGAATACAGGGAATCTCTTTATAAAGAATACGGGATATGATTCATCATGATCCATAATACGCATCTGCGGCAGTCCGGCCTTCCGACCGGACTGTCACTGTCACAGAAAAATCCGCTCATCCATACCAGGGCTGTCTGACGGAAGTGGAAACATGCTCCCCAGGCGTTTACCGGGATGTGGAATGATCCTGTGCCAGATCCGTCTCTGAACAAAATCCCACCGGAAGAATCAGGTCACACTGTTCATAAATACTGTCATCGTGAGAAATCAGAAATACAATTCTGGTCTCTGCCAGTTTCCGGATTTCCTGATACACAAGATCTGCATGTTTCCTGTCCAGGGCGCTGGCAGGCTCATCAAAAAAATACAGATCCGCATCCCTCAGAAACGCCCTTGCAAGCAGAATCCTCTGCATTTCCCCGCCGGATACTGTGCCGCCCATTTCTCCGACTACAGTATCCAGACCGTCCGGAAGATCAGAAATCATCTCCCATATGCCAGCTTTCCTGCAGGCCTCTTCCATCTCCCTGTCTGTTGCTTTTCTGTCTGCGTAATACAGATTCTCACGGATAGTATCATGGAACCAGAGTCATCTCCTGGAGCACTCCCGACACATGCTGGAAATAGCTTCCCTCATCCAGTCTTCCCAGCACTATATCATTAATTTTTATTTCACCATGTGCCGGTATTTCAAACCCCAGAAGCAGTTGCAGCAAAGATGACTTTCCCGCTCCACTTTTTCCTTTTATACCAATAAGCGCACCCTTTTCCGCTTTCATATCCAGATGTTCAAAAAGAATATTTTCGTTTCCATAAGAAAAACCCATATTTTTCAGTTTCACCTTGCGGATCTCCCCGCACGCAATCCCTTTTTTTACACATTTCTTTTTTCCGGAATTTTCCAGAATTCTCCGGTATATCGCCCAGTCAGACTGCAGATCCGCGTTCAGCGCAGAAAGATCTGTCATTATCTGCGTCATCATATGATAATATACTATGAATACCAGAAGCTGTCCTGCTGTCATCCTGTCCGAGAAAATCAGCAGTCCTCCAAGGAAATACACACCGGCTTCCATGAGAAATTCATTCTTTAGTCTGGGTATAATCAGATACCGTGTCACCCAGAAATTAATCCATCTGGAATTATATATAGCATAATTATGCTGATACCGTATAAATTGTTTTTCCTGCCTTTTTTCAAGACAAAACGCCCGGATCTGCTTCCAGCAGGAAACCGTTTCATGCATCCACTCTGTCTGATCGGAATCATTCTTCCGGTTTTCCTCATTTAAAATATTTTCTTTTTTCCCGATAAAAGAATCCAGAAATAAGGTGGCCGGTATAACGGCAAACCCGATTAACGCCAGCCTCCACTCAAGCCTGATCAGCATCACTGACACTGCTGCCAGGACAACACACTTCAGCTCAAAAATTCCAAATTGCGTTTTTATATATCCTGTCAGTTTTTCTATGTCATTTTCCATCTGCAGTTTCATTTCTCCTGTATCCGTCTTCCTGTCACCGGAGCCTTTTCTGAAAATTCTGGATAACTGATATCTGCGCAGCCGGAAAGCAACAGTATTGGCCGCATCTTCAAATTTTTCCTCCAACTGAAACAGATCCGTTTCATTCAGACACAAAACAAAGGGGGCTTCTATCTGGTATCTGATCTTGTTCAGATAAAAATCCCACTTTCCATCAGTAACCAGCGTCAATGTCAGGACATCTTTTCTGGGATATTCAGAGAAATCTTCTTTCGGATAAAAATCAATATTCACCCACTTATTGTGGGTAAATGCTCTGCGATCATAAATCATCAGATCAGCTCCCTTTTTCAATCTGCTTTCATTATATATCCTGCGGCCCAGGCCGGGCAAGAGGAATCTATATAACATTCTGTCATCATCATCACATTTATCGCACAGATTTCATTCTCCGGATTTGTAATGGCCTGGTACACACCGGCTGCAAAGAGATTATTTCTCCATACGGTATCGCTGTCACATATTCTATATCTTTCTGCATAGAATAATATGATAGAAAAGAAAAGTCATGCACACCGCATGACCTGGAAATCCATGAATAAAAAAGGAGCAGTTACTGGAAACAACCAGTAACAAAATGTAATTATGAATGAAAGAATTTCAGCCCGTCCAAAAAATTGGATTCTGCTCGGCATCCCTGTTCTTTTCGGGATTGGTTCCGGCCTGCATTCACTGTATCACATTCTGGGAGAAAATCTGATTATTGGACTATTTGCCCCTGTCAACGAAAGCATCTGGGAACATTCCAAAATGGTGATCTGGCCCGTAATTCTCTGGTGGCTTCTGTATTACAGATTTCACGGCAGAGAATATGATATTGATAAAGACAGATGGTACGCAGGCGCTCTGGGCGCGCTCCTGACCACTCTGATTGCCATGCCGGCGCTTTATTACTTTTACACTGCGGCCTTCGGCGTGGAACTTCTCTGGGTGGATATTCTGATTCTGCTGGCCGCGCTGGCTCTGGGCCAGTTTCTGGGACTTCATATCTGCCGCTACGGAAACGGACTTCCTCCCGCTCTGATCATTCTCATTTTCGCCGCCATTATCCTGGTATTTCTGCTGTTCACCTTTTATCCGCCCCATATTCCCCTGTTCCAGGATGCCGTGACAGGAGAATATGGAGCGCCCATACCTTATGAGGGAATCGTCACGTCCACCTTCACGGACGGAAGTGATGTATACGCC
>CAYLWI010000063.1:9585-12840 GCA_964387345.1 uncultured Eubacterium sp.
ACCCCCATTGTCAACACATTGGACACTGCCGCGGAATATTCTCTCCACTCATCCACTTTCTTTTCCAGAAATTCCGTTCCCTGCTTTGTAATACTGTAATACTTCCGTGTCTTCCCGGCATACTCCCTCTGATATACCTCCAGCAGACCTTTATCCTCCAGACCATGAAGCAGAGGGTACAATGTTCCCGCCTTCAGTTCAAATACATTATTGGACTTCCGTCTCAGCGTCTCAATCATCTCATATCCATACATATCCTTTTCTTCCAGTAATTTCAGCACCAGCATCGTGGTACTTCCGGAAACTAACGTTTTATCAACCGGCATTTTTCTCCCTCCATTTATATAGATTATCTATATATCGACTGTCTATATTATATATCGTTCGCCGATATAAGTCAACTGACAAATGACGGCTATTTGACTTTTCTCTCTCCCGCTGTTATGATATAGAAAAATTTTACCGGTGCATGGTCACCGGCCCGTATGCATATCAGGGCATTCAGAAGTGAACCACAGGTACGGCGCTGTAAGGTCAGCTTTCAAATGCCTTTTTTACGGAGGCTTAAATGGAACTCAGAGTATATGACACCTTACCGGCGGAGGCATCCGCAATCCGGAAATCTGTTTTTATAGATGAACAGGGATTCGAAAATGAATTTGATCAGACAGATACATACGCAACTCATCTTGTCATGTATGACAATGGCATTCCGGTGGGAACCTGCCGGCTTTTCAGAAAAGAAGACGCTTCTTCCTATATCATCGGACGCCTTGCCGTGATCAGAGAATACCGTGGGCGCGCAATCGGCTCGAAGCTTCTGAAAGCTGCCGAAGAAACAGCTGCCGGACGTCATGGAAGCTGCATCATTCTTCACGCCCAGCTGCAGGCCAGAAATTTTTATGAAAAACAGGGCTACATTCCCTATGGAGATATTGAACTGGAAGAAAACTGCCCTCATATCTGGATGCAGAAAGATCTGGATGAGGAGAGCCTGTCATGATCATAAGACACAGAATCCGTCCGGCAGAGGAGGAAATCGGTAATCTGCTCCCCATCTTACTTTTCGTTATTCTGTGGCACAGCGGATTAGGCTCAATTATAATCAACCGGGGCTTTCAGACCAGCCTGGTCATTTTTCTGGCGGCGGGACTTCTGCCTCTGGTTCAGATGTCTGCGAATATCCGCCGTGCTTTTTTCTATCGCAGACAACGGGCAGCCGCCATTGCTCTCGGTCATGCGGCGGAAGGCAGGATTATGAATGTGACACGGCAGACAGTATCCGACACATCCGGAAGACATAATTCCGTAAGATACCGAAAATATTACTATCTGACGGTTGAAATGACCGATCCCTATACGGGAGCCTCCACAACAATCCAGAGCCAGGCATACCGCGTCCCTGTCCACCGTTATCTCTGCTCTGACCGGGTCACGGTTTATACCGATCAGAGCGGCTGGAAACACTATCTGGAAAATCTGCAGTGGAAAAGGCACCGCAATGATCCCGATCTGTTCGGGCCGCCCCGCGAATTTGAAGAGCTTCATTTTGGATCAGAAAAAATCGGACAGATTATCCTGATAGTGATTCTGATTTTCATGCTGATTAATGTAATTTTTCAGCAGTGACACCCGGCTGACGGTACCCCCCAATACAGCACCGGAATGCATGCAGACCGTAAGAAATCCGTATCCGATATCCTGTTGATCCCCCTGTGGTTCTGATCATTGTTATCCAGTGAAAATCCTTTATTGCTGCACAAATTTTACTCAAATAAGAGGATTTCTGATATTGAATATAAATTCATCTGATTATAAATTAATATAAACATCAAAAGATGTAAAATCTCCGGCAGGAAATCAAAAACGATGTTTTGACCGGAAAATACAAAGAAAGAAGGTAACAACTATGGAAACAAGACCTTATATCCCCTGGGAACTGGTCAGCAATTTTATGATTGATGTATTTAAGGCTTACGGGGTTCCCGTGGAAGATGCCAGAATCTGTACCGATGTTTTGCTGGAATCTGACCGCCGGGGGATCGAAAGCCACGGCTGCAACCGCTTTAAGCCCATCTATCTTGACCGGATTAAAAACGGAACTCTGCTTCCGGTAACAAAAATCGATATTGTCAAAGAAACTCCCACTACTGTGGTTATGAACGCCAATAACGGCATGGGAATGGTTGCCAGCCATAAAATGATGGAGATGCTGATTGAAAAGGCAAAAAACTACGGCATGGCAGGCGGAACTATTTACAATTCTACCCACTACGGCATTGCCGGCTACTGGACAACCATGGCCGAAAAAGCAGGTATGATCGGAATTTCCGGCACTAACGCCAGACCCTCGGTAGCGCCTACTTTCGGCGTGGAACCAATGATGGGTACCAATCCTCTTACGTTCACAATGCCGACAGACGAAGACTTCCCCTTTAATTTTGACTGTGCCACTTCCACCATCCAGAACGGAAAAATCGAGTTTTATGAGCGTTCCGGCAAACCCACTCCCGCCGGACTGGTTGTCACGGAAGACGGAAAAACCATAACTGATTCCGGCCAGATTCTGAAAGACATGCGCGCCGGAAAATGCGCCCTGCTTCCTCTGGGCGGACTTGGCGAGGAGACCGGCGGATATAAAGGCTACGGCTTTACCACAATTGTGGAGATTCTCTCCGCTGCTCTGGCTGGCGGTCCTTTTATGAAAGATCTCAGCGGCAAGGACGAAAACGGAAACAACCGTATGTATCGTCTGGGACATTTCTTCTTTGTCATCAATCCGGAATTCTTCATGGGACTTGATACCTTTAAGAAAACAGCAGGCGATATCTGCCGGGGATTACGCAATTCTGAAAAAGCGCCCGATGCAGATCACATTTACACTGCCGGGGAAAAGGAGTATCTGGCATGGCAGGAACGCAAAGATAAGGGCGTGCCTGTAGGAGAATCCATCCAGAAAGAATTTATGGCTCTGCGGGATGAGTGCGGACTGGATTATCATTTTCCTTTTGAGGATTAGTACTACGTTATTCATAAATGAAAGGGCTCCCCGGAAAATCTCCGAACGATTTTCCGGGGAGCTGGTTTTTCACACTTTTTATACCGGCACATACCTTTCACTGTAGATCTGTCATGATTCATTGTCCTCTGTCTGGCCCGCAGTTCCAATGTATACAACAGTTTTATTTTCAATTTTCACTTTTTGTCATGTAACAGTTAAAATCCAGCCTTCCTCAGTTCATCCATCATGGCGCT
>CAYLWI010000064.1:0-12589 GCA_964387345.1 uncultured Eubacterium sp.
TCAGATCCGGTTCTGATCACCCCACTCACACATGCTGTCCAGTATGGGAATCAGGGATTTTCCACGCTCTGTCAGACTGTACTCAACCTTGGGCGGAATCTGGGGATACTCTTCCCGGTGGACGAGCTGATCCGCTTCCAGCTGCTTTAGTGCAGAACTCAGGGTTTTGTAAGATATTTCTCCAATATATTTCTTCATTTCATTGAACCGGACAACGCCGAATTCCATCAGAGTATAAAGAATTGTCATTTTATATTTCCCGTTAATCAGAGAAAGGGTATAGCTGAAGCCTGTGGTTTCCAGTCGTTCATTTGAGATACAGCGTTCGTTCATTTTTACACTCTCCTTAAAGTAAGTATAAGAAATCATTGTAAGTATTGCACTTTTATGTGCGTACTTGTTCTTTTTCGTATTCTTGTTATGATTATAATATCATTAAGGAATAAAGTCAATTTAACAAGACAGGAGGCAATCAGTCATGAGAGCAGAATTAAAAGAGTATCGGGCAGTAGAAGAAGCGGCTATGAAGTTTGTGAAGAGCGTGGCGGAAGGCAACAGTAAATATGCGAAGGAGCTGTTTATTGACGAGGCGGTATTGTTCGGCTATCTGGACGGCGAGCTGGAGCATGGTTCGATTGAGCAGTTTTATCACAATGTAGATACTGTTCCGGGCGGTGATAATTTTGAAGCCCGGGTGGATGTACTGATGGTGGAGGAATCACTGGCCGTTGTACGGGTTCTGGAGCAGGGCTGGGGCAACCGGATTGATTTTACGGATGTTCTTCTTCTTCTGAAGATGAACGGTGAATGGAAATGTGTGGCGAAAGCATATAACCAGAACTCCGATACGATTCAGAAATAATGGAGTCAGACAGAAGGAAACAGAAGATCTTCCGCGTTTCTGATGGCTGCGGAGGGAAATGGTTTTGAAGGTGTTCTTCTTTACTATGATCATCTGATGGAGCATCCGCGCCGGGAAAATCCGGGGGCAGATGCTGGCAGGTGGGAACCATTGACGATATTGATGGAAAATCTGAAATCAAAGAAACTTATAATCCTGGAAAATCAATTCAGTAAATCACAGAAAGGAAATCATAAAATGAAAAAAATTAATCTGGCCCAGGCGTCACAGTTTACATCCCCTAATCCGGTAACAGTTGTCTGCACCGAAAAACCGGATGGCTCCACAAATCTGGCAACAGTATCCTGGTGGACCTATCTTTCCTATAATCCGAATATGATCGCGTACGCTATGGCAAAAACTTCCTACAGCGGTGAGATGGTCCGGAGCAATAGGAAAGTAATCCTTACTATACCGGGTGTGGAAATTGCGGATGCTGTTCTTGGATGCGGAACTACAACAGGAAGAAATACAGATAAAACGGCAGAATTCGGAATTGAACTTACCGGAGTGGAGGGCAGTTCCGTTCAGATTCCCGTCCACAGTTGTCTGGCGATTGTCTGCAGCCTGAAAGAATATCATGAAGTGGGAGACCATTATCTGTACATCTGTGATGTGGAACAGGTTTATGGAAACGAGGAGGAAGAGGCTCTGTTTGCCTGGAATGGTTATGCGGAGCTGCGTCCGGTAAAATAAATACAGAATGAAAAACAGGTCTATAAAACGACACTCTGTCAGACAGTGATTTTCATTGTCCGCAGGGTGTTTTTCAGTATTCTGGCTTCTTGATACCGTAATGTCATATCCCCAAAACCTTTAACCGTTTGCTTCGGATTTTTCTTTCTTCCGGCGCGTCCATGCCTTTTTTCAAATTGGCATTTTCTGCATATGCTTTTGCGAGTATATGCAGATACTATGTAAAAACGGTGCAGATCGCTCCACACCGTTTCAAAGGACTATTTAGTTTTGAAAGCGCCGATTATCTTCAGATAGGAAAATCTGCCTGTATAGCCCCGGAAGTAGATGTGTTCCCGTTCCGTATTATCAGCCCGCATATACAGCCGGATAAATTCCTTCTTTTGTTTCCCCTGCTTATGAACAGGCTGCAGGTCAGCCAGATTGTTTTTATTTTCTTCTTTGCTGCTGCAACGGAGGGGAACGGATTGAATATTATAGAAAAAGGCATTATAATAGGAATCAGCTCATCTCCTGAAGTAGAAAATCATGAAAGAGAAACGAAAGAATGAGGACAGGATATGAAGCATCCGGGTGTGACAGCCCGGGAAATATTAGACAAAATCGAGATTAAGAGGACTGGGCGATGAATCAGAAAAAATCTTATGAACAGGCAGTAGAGGAGTTATCCCTGATGCTGATGTATCTTACCAGGCAGCAGGACAATAATGAATTCTGCCGTTACAGAGAGTTGAGCTGGAAAGGATATGATTCTGACACACTGGATAAGCTGGAAAAGGATGAGATGCTCTGGCAGCCAAAAAGACGCAGAGGATATGAAAAATACCTGTATCTGTCAGAGGCGGGAAGAAAAAAGGCCCGGGAACTTCTTGGAGAGTATAATCTGCCGGATACTCCGCTGATGGAAAAGTTTGAATTCCGGGAAGTCCGGCCGGAGGAGGCGGAACAGACGGCTGAGATTGAGAAAATCTGTTTTCCTCCCAATGAGGCCTGCACGGAAGCGATGATGCGGGAACGTGTGGCTGCGATACCGGAACTGTTTCTGGTGGCGGTTGCCAGGGAGACGGGAAAAATTGCCGGTTTTCTGAATGGACTGGCGACAGATGAGTACAACCTGCGGGATGATTTTTTCAGAGATGCAGGTCTGCATAATCCGGCTGGCAGGAATGTCATGCTCCTGGGACTGGATGTTCTGCCGGAGTATCGCGGTCAGGGACTGGCAAGGGAGCTGATGTATCAGTATCTCCGGAGAGAAGCAGAGCGGGACAGAAAGATGGCGGTTCTGACTTGTGTGAAATCAAAAGTAAAGATGTATGAAAAGATGGGATTCACAGATCATGGATTATCACAGTCTGTCTGGGGCGGTGAGCAGTGGTATGAAATGAGCTGTGTGTTAAATATATAGCTGAATGTAGTAAAGAATTTTGTAAACAGGAGGGATATTATGTTAGAAGCAGGAATAAAAGCGCCGGATTTTGAACTGCCGGATCAGAATGGGACTATGCACACACTGGAAGAGTACAGAGGAAAAAAAGTAATTCTCTATTTTTATCCGAAAGATAATACGCCTGGCTGTACAAAGCAGGCCTGCGGTTTTGGAGAGCTGTATCCCCAGTTTATGGAGAAGGACGCGGTAGTGCTCGGGGTAAGTAAGGATTCTGTAGCTTCCCACAAGAAGTTTGAGGAGAAATACAACCTCCCGTTTACGTTGCTCTCAGATCCGGAACTGACCTGTATCCAGGCCTATGATGTGTGGAAAGAGAAAAATATGTATGGGAAAAAGACTATGGGAGTTGTACGGACCACATATCTGATTGACGAAGAGGGCATGATTGAAAAAGCCTTCGGGAAAGTCAGAGCAGCAGAAAATGCAGCCCAGATGCTGGGGGAGTTGTAAGGATGAATAAAAAATGTGCCGGTACTCAGAGCTGACTGAAACAGTTCTGAGTACCGGCATATTTGTTTTTGCGTATCATTCTGGAAATCAACCAGAACAGATGTATACCAGCCGCATCTGCATGATTAGCGCACAAAGCAGGTAAAGGCGTCTGTTTCCGTGTCCGGATAGGGAACGCCGGCTTTTTTTCCGGCTTCAAAGCAGCGCATCATCCAGATCATGTTTCTGGCCAGATTGCGCATGGTCTGCATTCCCTCTTCGTCCTGAGGAGCATCCTCCGCAGTCATGCCGTGGACCATGTTCCAGTAAGTGGAACTGGCAACAGGCATCTGGGAAATCCCGAAGTATTTATTCAGAGCGTCAAAGGAAGCGGAGATACCGCCCCGGCGGGCAACTGCCACGGCAGCTCCCGGCTTGAAGCGGAAGATATCCTTGCCGGCGCTGTAGAATGCGCGGTCCAGGAAGGAAAAAATCCGTCCGCTGGGATGGGCGTAATAAACCGGCGTGCCAAAGACGAATCCATCGGCGGATCTTGCCTTTTCTACGAATTCATTTACGCCGTCATCTGTGAATACACATTTTCCGGTTTTGGAACAGGCATTGCACTGAAGACAGTCAGCCAGGGGCTTTCCTCCCAGCTGGATTACCTCTGTTTCAATGCCTTCTGATTCAAACACCTGTATCATTTCATCTAACGCAGCCATGGTAGTTCCGTGAGCATGGCTGCTGCCGTTTACAAGCAGTACTTTCATGAGAAAACCTCCTATTTTTCATTTTTTATGATATACCAGAACCCGGTATCTGGCAAGTACGCACCATTTTTACAGGTACTATACCGGAGGAAAGAATGATAAAAAATTGTTTGTTCCTGTGCACACCGGCTGTTTTCAGATGGTGCAACCTCATGGTTTCATCCGGAAAGCTGAACTGATTACTATGAATTTATAAAAGGTTTATGAAATTACAATAAAAATATAGATATTATTTGTCGTGTATGCTATTCTTACAGCAGGCATATAACAAAATCTGAATCATCTGATCCGGAGCCACGATCCGGAATCTTTTTTCTATTTGCAATATTTCAGAAGATTTTCTATGCCTGAAGCCCCGGTTTTATTCTATTTCATGAAAGAGGAGGATACAATATGTCAAATAAGCTGCAGGAGCGATTCCCGGAGATCCGGACAAGAGAGCAGATTTTACAGGAGATATATGGAAATACTCATCTTCTGAACCGGTATCAGGAGTGGGAACCGGAACGGCAGGAACTGTTCCTGGATATGTTTACAGGAGCCCGTGGTGTAAAAGTACTTTATGACAGCTTTTTTAAGATCGTTTTCAATCCGGATGAGATTCCGGAGCGGCTGGAACGGCTGCTGTCGGTGCTGCTGGAACAGAAGGTTAAAATCTTAAAGGTTCTGCCTAACGAGGGTGTGAAAATTGCAGACGAGGGTACCCTGCTCATTATGGATATCGTGATTCAGATGGAGGACGGAAGCATCGCGGATGTGGAATGCCAGAAAATCGGCTATGCATTCCCGGGCCAGAGGGCCGCCTGTTATTCTGCGGATCTGCTGATGCGCCAGTACAGACGGGTAAAGCGGGAAAGAAAAGCGAAAAATGAGAGCTTTTCTTTTCGCGATATCAAAAACGTCTATACTATTATCATTTATGAAAAAAGTCCGGAGATTTTCACCAGGAGCCCGGACTGTTATTATCACCGCAGCATACAGACTTTAAACAGCGGAATCTGTCTCGATCTTTTACAGGAATATATCTTTATAAATCTTGACATCTATTTTCAAATCCATCAGAATAATATTATAGAAAATGAATTGGATGCATGGCTGATGTTTCTGGGTACAGACCGGCCGGAACAGATTCTGGATCTGCTGGATCAGTATCCCTGGTTTGAAGATCTGTACCGGGATCTCTACACAGCCTGTCGCAATACAGAAAGGGTGATGGACATGTTTTCAGAGGAACTGAGGATACTGGACCGGAATACCGTCCAGTATATGATTGATGAGATGGAGGAGGAGATCAGAAAGAAGGGGGACCAGCTCAAAGAAAAGGAGGATCAGCTCAAAGAGCAGGGGAATCAGCTCAAGGAGAAAGAGGAACAGCTCAAAGATCAGAAAAATCAGATCAAAGACCAGAAAAATCAGCTAAAGGACCAGGAAAACCAGTTAAAAAATCAGAAACTAATGTTGGAAAATGTATGCCGCAGCTTTATTGCAGAGTGTCAGGAAAGGGAAGGGACCATGGATGAAGCGATACAGATCATCTGCCAGAGAACCGGCATGGATCAGGAGACCGCAACGGAAATGGTAAAGCGGCTCTGGGAACAATAAATAGTTATGTTTTGTCGGAGCTTTACAAAGACATTTGAGGCCCGGTTCTTTTCCCTGTCTCATGAAAAGCAACGATTATTTACCGCCTCTTCATCTGTCATACAGAAGTATATTGATTTTTCTGGGGATTTCCATTACTATAGGCATAAAAAGAAGGGAGAAGGGTTATGGAGGATTATAACATGGAGATTCGGGAAGCGATCCAGGCAGGGAAAAAAGCGCAGAATGCGCTGCAAAATGCGGCAGAAGCCTTAAAGTCTGCAGGGAATCTGGGTATCCTGGATATGATCGGAGGGGGATTCCTGATCAGTTCTGCAAAGCATTCCAGACTGGATGAAGCCAGAGACTATATGGGAATGGCCCAGTATGAGCTCCGGAACTTCAGCCGGGAATTGCGGGATGTGCAGATGAATGGCAGGTATCAGATCAATTTTGATGGAATGACAAGGTTTCTGGATGTTTTCTGTGACAATATTTTTACGGATGTTCTGGTTCAGTCCAGAATAAGGGAGGCACAGAGCCAGGTGGCGGAAGTGTGCCGGAAAGTGCAGAATATAATAGAAAATCTGGAAATGCTGATCGAGCCGGTATAAAAACTCTGCAGGAGGAAAAGGAACTTCCTCTATCCAGTTTCAGAGAATTCAGTTCCGTCTCCAGCTGGCGGGATATTTGTTTTTCAGAATTCCATTTACCAGTTTACCCCAGCCCAGGGCGAACCCCTCCACACAAACCAGCTTCCAGCCCTTCGAAGAAAGAGTTTCATTTGCCCCGACGGAGATGGTCTCGCCGGACAGGTAGCGTCCGGTGCGTTCATCCTCCAGACTGAGATTCAGACAGTCTTCAAATGTATCCGCGGAGAGCGACATGGCCAAAGACTGTGACGGCTCAAAACGGTTTTTCTTAATCTCCCCCAGAAACAGACCGTTTCTCAAAAAGTGCAGATTCCGGACGCCGGAAGGAAGAACAGGAGAAAAATATACCCTGTCACCCCGGATTTCCAGGCTGTCTGCGGAAATGCCGGACGAGGTCATTGCCAGAAATTCTTCTGCGAAGGCTTTTTCCGTCCCGGAAGTTCCGGAAGCGGAGGATTTTTTTTCCGGACGGCTGCCTTTTTTGGGCTGCTTTCTGCTTTTTCCTGCGTTTCTGTAACTGCTTGCTGCTGTCCGGTCCGCAGAAGGCATATAGGAAGCGCCGGAACCGGGATCAGATACAGAAGCCGTTTCACAGGAACTTTTCTGCAATAATGCCAGAAAGTGCCCTTCTCCCTGCATGTGGTGAGGCCAGATCCTCACACACTTTGCCAGATCCGGATTTCCGCTGCCCCATTCCGGATGTCCGGGAGCAAAGCCCTCATATCCCTCCATCTCAATCACATGCATTTCGGGGAAATTTTCCAGAATCCAGGAAACAGTTCCCTCGTCTTCTTCCGGAGAAAAAGTGCAGGTGGAGTACATCATGATCCCGCCCTCCCGCAGCATTTTTACGGCGTTGGCGGCGATATCCTTCTGGAGATTTGCAAACCAGGCCGGGCGTTCCGGCGTCCAGGTTCCGATGACCGCCTCATCCTTCCGGAACATCCCCTCGCCGGAACAGGGAGCATCCACCAGAACCTTGTCAAAATATCCCTCAAATACTTCGGACAGTTTCCCAGGGGGCTCGTTGGTTACGAAAATATTGCCTGCGCCGAAAAGCTCCAGATTCCGGAGCAGCGCCTTTGCCCTGGAGTTGCTGATATCGTTCGCCACAAGGAGTCCCTTTCCGCGCAGTTTCGCAGCCAGTTCTGTGGCCTTGCCGCCGGGGGCCGCGCAGAGATCCAGTACCCGCTCTCCGGGATGTACTTCCAGACGGGAAGCGGGGGCCATGGCGCTGGGTTCCTGCAGATAAAATACCCCTGCCGCGTACAGGGGAGAAGCTCCCATCCGGATTCCTCCGGGAACAAAATAGCCATTTTCCACCCAGGGGATTTTCTCCCAGTTTCCCGGAGCGATCTGCGGGAAGTCTTCTGCAGTGCATTTCAGTGTGTTGACCCGGAGTCCCGATATGCGGGGAGCATCATAACTTTCTAAAAATGAATCATATTCCGATCCCAGCTGTGTTTTCATTCTGGACAGGAATTCTTCCGGCAGATGAATCATGGCTGTTTCCTCTCTTTTCTGAATTGATTGCCGTTTGCCATAACATCATACCACAAATAGGAGGAAATTCAAGGACAGGAGGAGCATTATCAGGGGAAATCGCGGCTTGTGCCGGAAAACAGGAAATGATATGATAGAACTGATTTTATGAATTCCGGGAGTACAGATTATGATAAATCAGTTTTCAAGAACACAGCTGCTGCTGGGCAGTGAAAATATGGAGCGTCTGAAGCGGGCAAAGGTGGCTGTTTTCGGGATCGGAGGCGTGGGCGGCTATACAGTGGAGGCACTGGCCCGGTCCGGAGTCGGTTCTCTGGTGCTGGTGGATAACGACCAGGTTTCCCTGACAAACCTGAACAGACAGATTATTGCTACGTGGAAAACCATAGGACGGGACAAGGTGGAAGTAATGCGGGAGCGGATTCTGGATATTAATCCTGAAGCCCGGGTAGAAATCCGCAAGTGTTTCTACCTTCCGGAGAATGCAGATACCTTTGATTTTTCAGAATATTCTTATGTAGTAGACGCAGTAGATACAGTTACAGCCAAAATTGAGATTATCCTGCGTGCCCGGTCCTGCGGAGTGCCGGTAATCAGCAGCATGGGAGCAGGCAATAAGCTGGATCCCACACAATTACAGGTGGCGGATATTTATAAGACCTCCATGTGTCCTCTGGCAAAGGTCATGCGGCGGGAACTGAAAAAGCGGGGAGTGGATCGTCTGAAAGTGGTTTATTCTACGGAAAAGCCGGTACAGCCGGTGGAAGACTGCGAAGAAGACAGTCGGGGACGGCGGTCTCTGCCTGGCAGCGTGGCCTTTGTACCGTCGGCGGCAGGGCTGATCCTGGCGTCAGAGATTGTGAAAGATCTGACGGAACCTTCAGAACATAAAATCTGATATGTTTCAGAAAGCGGATCGATAAATAGTAAAAACATGAAAATGCTATTGTGGAGAGGAACATTAAAAGGAACATCTCCGGCGCAATGACGCAAGGGCATTTTCTGATTGTCTGATCGTTGCTTCTGTGGTAGGATAAGAGCGGGGAAACCGGGCCGGGCGGCTTAGCTTCTGATTCTCCGGAGGGGCTCACCCTCCAGACGAAAGAAAACTCACAGAATTGACATTATTTCCAGATGAATATAAAATAGAAGCCGTAGTATGGTCTGCCATGTGGCGGAGAGGGGAGTCTGATATGGGTTCAGTTCTTATGATAGTAATTATCATTGCTGCAGTGATATTTCGGTCATGGAGAAAGGTCTGGCAGGGATCGCAGACGAAAGGAACGGCGGATGATCCGGTCCGGATGGGTTCGCGTACAGCAGAGACCGGGGAGGATGTATTCCGTGGAAAAACAGTGAGAGAATCATCCAGCCGCGGAAGACTGCATGATACCTCGCGGAAGTCTTCTGGGAAACCAGGTTCCGCGTTTTATGTAAAGCCGGATCAGAAGGAAAATATCCTTAATGCTGCCCGGGAGAATACAGTTGAAGCAGTATGGGAAAATGATATGGATGCGATGGCGTCAGAAAAACTGATGGCGGATGTATATGATCTTATTATCAAAGGGCCGAAAGATTCTCTGGATTTTTCCAGAGATTTTGTTTCAGAGGGCACTGACATGCTGAACCGGTATACGACACTTATGGATACAGACCTGCTTCAGTAGTTTTAAAGAAAAGAGGCGTTTGCAATGGCACAGGGAAATCCCATGCCGGGAGAAAAGTATTTACATTTCAAGAATAAATTATATCAGGTCATAGCGGTGGCTTACCATTCTGAGACAATGGAGCGATATGTGGTATATCAGGCATTGTACGGAGATTTCAAAGTCTATATCCGTCCGTATGATATGTTTATCAGTGAGGTGGATCACGAAAAATATCCGCAGATACAGCAAAAATACCGGTTTGAGTATCTGAATTCGTTTGTGGACGAAAGTGAACCAGAGAAAACGGTTTCTGAAGAAACAGAAAAAATACAGGAATTATCGGAAGATTCGTTAAAGGAAGAAGAAATGCGGCCAGAAGATAAAGAGCCGGCCAGTGAAGGGGAAAGTCATCTGAACCCATGGCTGGATAAGATTCTGGATGCGTCCGGTTTTGATGAAAAGTACAAAATTGTCTGTGACATGCAGAATGATGTCACAGACCGTCTGATCGATGATATTGCAGTGGTAATGGATCTGGCAATTCCCGAAGGTAATCTGCGGGAACGCTATGCGCAGCTGAAATACTGTATCCGTACCAGGCAAAAATATGAAACCGGGCGTCTGCGATAAAGACACCCTGAAAAAGTGAGTGCTTCTGTGCGCAATGTCCTGCAGAGCAGTGTTATGAATACAGCGCCACGGAATGCGGATCAGAGCTCTTCTTTGGTGGGATCATATCCATACTGGCTGATATAGCTGTTGTGGTAATAGCGGGAAAATGTCACATCCCGGGAGAACCATTCCGGCGGTTGGAAGGCGAGGGCTTCTTTCTCGGAGGGGAATTCCACTTCGGCGAGAATTAAAGGCGCAGCATCCTGTTCAAAGATATCCAGTTCAATGGTATATTTTCCAAAGGGAATGCAGTAGCGTTTCTTTGATATATATATTCCGTCAGTTTTGGTTTTCAGGTGTTGATATGCGGCGGCAGTCAGAGGAAGATTGTATTCTTGCCGGCTCATCATGCCGCCGGATTTATATGTGAGAGTGTATGTGTTGTCCTGTCTGCGGATGCGGATAACGGGGCCGGTACACAGATAGCCCTGTTCGATCTGATGACAGGGATAGTCATTCAGATTTTTGGGAAGTTCTGAGATTAAGAATTTACGTTCGATTTCCATGAGGATTTCCTCCTTAAAGATAAATTCCCGGGAATTCCTGCTTTCGGGATGTCATACCGGGACAGTGGTATCATTGGGATTAATATACTTCAGTATAAAACAAAAAAGAAAAAAGGGAAAGAGAGGAATTCATTATGAGCAGGATGGCAGTTTTTGTAATTGATGGTGTAGAAGAAGTAGAGTGTCTGACTGTTGTGGATTTCTGTAGAAGAGCAGGGATAGAAGTAACCACAGTCTCTGTGTCTGGCAGGAAAAAAGTCAGAGGCAGCCACAATATTGTTTTCTATACGGATGAGATTTTTGAAGATGCAGAGTTTAGTGAGTTTGACGCGGTTGTTTATCCGGGCGGTCCGGGAACGGCAGCATTAGGACAGGCAAGAGGCACAAGGGAGCTGGCAGAAAGATTTTTATCTGAAGGAAAGCTGGTTGCGGCAATCTGCGCCGCGCCGGGGATGCTTTCTGAGAACGGTATAATAAAAGGGAGAAAGGCGACTGGTTATCCGGGATATAAGCCCGAAGGGTGCGCTGACTGGACCGAAAACATTACGGAATGTGATGGTAACCTGATTACAGGGAAAGGCCCCGGGGCCGCGCCGTATTTCGCTTTGGAGATCATTAAGTATCTGGAGGGCGAAGAGAAAGCAAAGGAGATACATACCTCCACAATGATGCCGTAAATGAGAATACAATAAAGCAAAAGAAGGCTGCCGCCTTATGAATTTCTCATAAAGGCGGCATTTTTTGATTCCCTATTTTACAGGGGTTATCTGGAATTTATGGTTATTTCTTTTGACATAGAAATATTTCTGATGTTTTTATAACCATTCATCTCCGGTCCGGATTACTCCTGGCCGGACATCTGCTCTTCCTGTTTCCGGATCATCTTTCTGACCATCTCACCGCCGATGGAACCGGCCTGACGGGAAGTAAGATCGCCATTATAACCTTCTTTTAAAGGTACTCCGAGTTCTGAAGCAACCTCCTGTTTGAAACGGTTCATAGCGCCTTTTGCCTCCGGTACTGTCATTCTGGATGCGTTCTTAGAAGAATCACTCATGTTTTTACACCTCCGTAAATAAGTCTTCTCTATAGTAAAGACAGATTGCTTTCTCCCAAAACAGTCCAGCTTTTTTTTCGGCTTCAGCCGTAAATTTTTCTGCTTCGTTTTGAGCAAAGCTAACTGTCTTGTTCCTAGTATTGTCCGGGAACAGAAATATATAAGTGGGAATTTTTTCTATTGCAGATCTGTGATAAATGTAATTAAAAAGTCTTTTTTCGCGGACAAAAACTTTGATTTTGCGGCCAAAGAGACTGTCTTTATAAGAAAAATGGTATAATCTTGAAAAAGGGGAGACAAAGAATGAAATGTGTATGCCTGGATGATCAGAAGGTCTTCCGGCAGCAGGCGGGGATACTTACTGACCGTTATCGGAGACGGAACAGCGTCCGGATTACAATAAGGTTTTATTTATAAGAAGCCGGAGCCGTTATTGTAAAAATCTGAAAAGGCATGAGTTTTATGACCTGTATCTTCTTGATATTATATGTTGGGAGGTGATAGGAGCGGACTGAAGCTGGCAGAAGTTTCATTATCAATGTGAACCGGGTGAGAAAGCCTGGCCGGAAAAGAATTTGACCAGGAAGCAGACTCTGTATATGTGAGTTATAAGGAAGCGGAATTTGTGGAAAACGCCCTGTTCAGATTTGTGAGAGGAGAACGGACATGACATTGTTCTGGAACATATTGCAGAGTATCATAACCATACTGGAGATCCGGGT
>CAYLWI010000065.1:0-12486 GCA_964387345.1 uncultured Eubacterium sp.
AGGAGACATTTTCCATGCTCTGGGACACACATATGCATACATCCTTCTCCGGTGACAGCGACGCTTCTCCGGAATCCATGGCAGAAGCCGCTGTCCGGCTGGGCCTCGGCGGCATCTGTATCACGGATCATTCCGATATAGACTACCCTGGCCAGCCGGATCTGTTTCTGCTGGACTTCCGCGCCTATGGTCCGGAAATCCGCAGCCTGCAGAGAAAATACGCGGACAGACTTCCCATCCGGTACGGTGTAGAGCTCGGTCTGCAGCCACATCTGGCCGGTATCCATCACGATCTTCTGGCATCCCATCAGTTTGATTTCGTCATCGGTTCTTCCCATGTGGTTCATGGCGCAGATCCCTATTATCCGTCCTTCTATGAAGGCCGCGCGGAACAGGAGGCTTATCTGGAATATTTTACTTCTATCCTGGACAATGTCCTGGCCTTCGATGAATTTGACGTATACGGCCACATTGACTATGTGGTTCGCTATGGTCCGGACCGGAACGAAAACTACAGCTATGAAAAGTATAAAGAAGTCATTGATGAAATATTAAAACTTCTGATTTCCAGAGGAAAGGGGATCGAAATCAACACCGGCGGCTTCCGCTACGGGCTCGGTCATCCCAATCCCACAGAAGATATTCTGAAACGTTACCGCGAACTGGGCGGAGAGATCATCACCATCGGTTCTGACGCCCACACTCCGGAAGATATCGCCTATGATTTCCGCAAAGTCCCCGGCATTCTGAAGGCCTGCGGATTCCGTTACTTTACGGTTTTCCGCGAGCGCAGACCGGAGTTCTTCAGATTATAGATTATAACAAAAGATTTCTGTTAACCGGCAGCAGCCGTTTCTGTCCTGCGAAGAGTCCAGAAACGGCTGCTGTTAAATTTTATAAAAGATTTTTACAGTTCTTCCGGTTTTATATGGAAGCTGTAGCTGTAATGAGTATCATTCAGACGATACTTGTCAGCCAGCTGAGGACCGCAGCTTCCGGAACCAATACCGCTCTGCCGGTAATCAATGCAGAAAATCGTATGCCCGGACTTCTCCAGTTCATAATTATGCATCTTTTCTGTCAGTTCCTCCGCAGTATACTCTGATAAATTGAAGCTGAACGGCGTCTCATTGTATACACAGAGCCTGTGAGTCTTATCCGCCACAGTCACATATTCACAGTTATAATGGCTGCCATTCTCCTGGGGCCGGATATAATCCTCATGCATCTCCGATACACAGGCGTTAAAATGTCCCATCCAGCTTGCCTGATGCTTGTCAATATAGCTCTCATAAGGGCCGTAACCGTAATACTGCACGCTGTTCATGTCCGCAGGCAGACTCATGCGCATTCCCAGCCTGGGGAGAAATGCTTCCCGCACCTCAAACGGGTTTTCTATGCCATGCTGATCCAGCACTTTCTCCGGCTGGTTGAAATACAGCCCGCAGGTTCCCCGCATCACCGCGTCACGCTCCACTTCAAAATGGGAATGAATCGTTCCGTCAGGCCTGATGGTCCAGGTAATTGTGAAATCCAGATATTTCTGCCGGTAAACAGGCGCCATGCCGGAAACGGTCACAATCTGGAGGCTGCCGTCCGCCAGGACAGTAATCTCATTGCTGTAGGTCCGGGTCTGCATGCAGTCATATCCCGCCTGATACCATAAATTCTTCACAACACGGTCATTGTCTGTGGGCGCCCGCCAGATATTCAGTTCCATCGGCGCATCCAGGAAGCTGTGATTCCGGTATACCATTCTGTCCATCATACCGGTCAGCTTGTTAAAGGTATAGGCAAACTCTTCTCCGCGGATATATATATACCGGTCATCCTGGCTGAAAGCCACCGCCTTTTTATCCGTATGCTCTGAAGCAATCAGCGCCTTTAACTGTCTGGACGGCACATCGCGGAAGAAAATCTGATCGAAGCCCAGCTCAAAGCCTTCTTCCCGGAAGCAGTCTGCTTTCAGCTTATGTGAATAGATCATCACACAGGATTTTCCATCATAGTCCGGCGCCGGAATCGGAAGCGCCACTTCCTTCTTTGTTCTGGGCGCCACGTCCAGAATCTCCGGATCCCTGATTTCGCCGCAGGATACCTTCTTCTCATCACAGTAAATCTCCCAGGTCAGGTACAGCGCGTCTTTCAGATTCAGAAAATCCAGATTGTTCTGGAGAATATATTTTCCTGCCCCGGCATCCGCCGCTCTGACACGGACCGGACGGTGAACATTCTTATACTCTTTCAGACCCACAGAAGGCGTACGGTCCGGGTAAACCATACCGTCCATACAGAAGTTGGCGTCATGAGGATACTCTCCGGAATCTCCGCCATAGTAAAATTTTCTCCGGCCGTCATTTGTGGTTCCCATATATACGCCGTGATCGCACCATTCCCAGATAAATCCTCCCACGAAGGTATCATACATCTCCTCCAGCTCGTAGTAATCCTCGATATCTCCGGGGCCGTTGCCCATGGCGTGAATAAACTCGCACTGGATAAAGGGCTTATCCGGATTATTCTGCAGATATGCGTGCATCTCCGGGATCGAAGCGTACATACGGCTTCTCAGGTCGATATTGGAATAATCATTCTTTCCGCTGATGGGGTTCCTCGGCCGGTGGAGGGAACCTTCATAATGAGTCAGCCGGCCGGCATCATAGCCCTTAGTCCAGGCCAGCGCATTCTCCAGCGTGCATCCATATCCGGACTCATTTCCCATGGACCATACCAAAACACAGGGACGGTTCTTATCGCGGATTACGCACTTCTGCACACGGTCCAGAATGGCCTCTTTCCAGTCCGGGTTGTCGCAGATAAAAGGCGGGAACGGATGCTCCCCTCCCTCTTTCCATATATTCAGATTATAAAGATCCACAACGCCGTGAACCTCCAGATCCGTCTCGTCAATTACATAAAAGCCGTACTCATCGCAGAGCTCATAAAATTCCGGCATATTGGGATAATGGCTGGTCCGGATCGCGTTGATATTATACTGTTTCATCAGAGCCATATCCCTCTGAATATGCTCCAGGGAAACCGCGGATCCCACAAACGGATCGCTGTCATGACGGTTGGTTCCCCGGAAACGGATCTTCTCTCCATTCAGATAAACAACCGCATCCTTCACCTCAATCTGGCGGACGCCCACACGATCACGGATCACCTCTCCCTCTGTGGAGAGAACCAGGGTATACAGGTATGGCGTCTCCGCCGTCCATGCGGTCACATCCGGTATGGTAAAGCTGATCTCAGAGCCGTCCGCCCCGCCCTCTGCCACAGTACATCCGCAGGGGGTTGTCAGCTTATAAGAAACAGGCATCTCATCTCCCGCGAAAGTCAGGCTGATCTTCACATCCGCATCCTTATAACCGTTCTTCAGGACCGTGGACGTAAAATAATCGCGGATATAATTCTCCGGTCTCGCCAGAATATAAACGTCACGGAAAATACCGGAATTGCGGAACTTATCCTGATCCTCCAGATAGCTGCCGTCGCACCACTGAAGCACCAGAACCGCCAGCCTGTTCTCGCCCTCTCTCAGCTGATCGGTGATATCAAACTCCCCGGTGGAATGGGACACCTGATGATAGCCGATAAACACTCCGTTCAGCCACACATAGTAACAGGAATCCACGCCTTCAAAATTCAGATGATAAGAAGCAGTTCCCTCCGGTCTGCTGTAGCAGAATGTCTTCACATAAGCGCCGCAGGGATTCTCATGGGGTACATAGGGCGGATCAAAAGGAAACGGATAGCGCGTATTCGTATACTGATGCAGCCCGTATCCGTGATCCTGCCAGTTGGACGGAACCGGAATCGTGTCAAATCCGCCGGTACAGAAATCCTCCTGATAAAACGCCTCCTGGCAGTCATAAACGCTGTCAAAATAACGGAACTGCCAGTCCCCGTTCAGCAGATAAAACCGGTCTGTCTCCCGTCTGTTTCCCCAGGTCAGCTCCTGCGCGGGAGATACCGGAATATAGTAAGACCGGAACGGCTCGGAATTCACATTCAATGTGTGAATATCCTCATAATACTTCGGAATAATCATATAGACCCCTCCTCCTTATTCTACAAACTTTCTTTCCATAATGTGAAACTGCTCTCCTGTCAGTTCCACTCCCACCTTATGATAATCCCATCAGAAAATGAATACAAGCAGAAAAAAAAGAAAGATTTCAAACGCAAGAGAAATGATTGAAAATGCGTTTTTTCCCACAGTTACAGAACAGACTATACAAACGAGTTTCTGACAGCAGACAGAATCTCATTTTCCATTTTAAAAAACATATAAAAAATCTCTCTGGATTATACATTCCAGAGAGATTTCCGTCACTTCGGGTAAGATACTCAATGCTTTTTATACTTTGTTTCACAATATTTACAGCGGTATACTTCCCTCTCCGGATCCGTCAGGTAAAAAATATGATCCAGTTCCTGCTCTATGGATGTGATGCAGCGGGGGTTCTTACAGCGGATCACATTTTTGATCTGCTTCGGAAGCTGAAGCTCCTTCTTTTCCACGATCTCCTCATCCTTTATAATATTCACCGTAATATTGTGATCCACAAAACCTATGATGTCCAGATCTATGGTTCCCACTTCACATTCAATCTTTAAGATATCCTTTTTCCCCATCTTATTACTGCGGGCGTTCATAATCATGGCGACGCCGCAGTCCTGCTGGTCCAGCTTCAGATAGTGATAAATCCGGAGGCTCATCCCCGCCCTGATATGATCCAGTACATAACCTTCTTTAATCGCGCCTACATTTAACATTATACTTCCACCTCCAGCAATGTAAGAATCAGAGCCATACGGATATAGACTCCGTACTGGGCCTGCCGGAAATAAACCGCCCTGGGATCATCGTCCACCTCCACGGATATTTCATTGACACGGGGCAGGGGATGAAGCACCAGCATGTCCTCCGGCGCCAGCTCCATCTTCTCCTTATTCAGAATGTAAAAATCCTTCATTCTGATATAATCTTCCTCATTAAAAAACCTCTCCCTCTGCACACGGGTCATATACAGAATATCCAGTTCCGGAAGAGCATCCTCCAGCTTCACCATTTCCTTAAAAGGAATATGATTTCTTACCAGTACGTCATCATGAAGATTACTGGGAATCCGCAGCTCCTCGGGCGAAATCAGGATAAACCGGATTCCCGGATAACGGATCAGCGCATGGATCAGCGAATGAACGGTGCGTCCGAACTTCAGGTCTCCGCAAAGCCCGATGGTCAGATGATCCAGTCTGCCCTTCAGGCTGTAGATTGTCAGAAGATCGGTCAGCGTCTGGGTCGGATGCTGGTGCCCGCCGTCACCGGCATTGATCACCGGAATCCGTGACTTCTGGGACGCCACCAGGGGAGCGCCCTCCTTGGGATGACGCATGGCGCAGATATCCGCATAACAGGAAATCACACGTATCGTGTCAGAAACGCTCTCCCCCTTGGACGCGGAAGAACTGGCGGCATCAGAAAACCCCAGAACCTTTCCTCCCAGATTCAGCATCGCCGATTCGAAGCTCAGCCTCGTTCTCGTACTTGGCTCGTAAAAGCAGGTAGCCAGCTTCCTGCCCTCACAGGCATGAGCATACTTTTCCGGATTCTTCTCAATATCATTGGCCAGCTTCAGCAGCCGGTCCAGCTCCTCTACGGAAAAATCCAGCGGACTCATCAAATGTCTCATGAAACCCCTCCTCTGTCTCTCACTTATAATCGTCTTTCTGTTTCAGAAAGGTCTTATACTTCTCAGAAAATCCCGGAGCCATGTACCTTTCCTCCACATCAAAAGGACATAACTCCGGGATTCCTGATATCATCTTGTTTTATCATATCTTAGTAAAGGTCAAAATTCAATAGAAAGTTCCTCTTTAATAAAAATAACATTTTCACATGGATCGCAGCTTTTCTGTCAGCCGTTTTAAAGTATCCGCTGTAATGTCAATTTCCTCCTTTGTACTTTCCGGGCCAAGGGTAAAACGGATCGCGCTCTGGGCTTCTTTTTCTGAATTGCCAATGGCAAGCTGCACATGGGAGGGCCGCCCGCTGCCCGCAGAACAGGCAGAAGCAGAGGAAGCGCAGATCCCTTCCAGATCCAGCAGGGCCACAAGGGCTCCCCCGTTTATTCCCTCAATACAGCAGTTGATATTATTCGGAAGACGCATCTGGGCAGATCCGTTCAGCTTCACTCCCGGGATTTCCCGCAGCAGACGCCCGAAAAAATAATTTCTCAGGGTGATTTCTTTCTGTATATTTTTCCGCATCATCTGGTGGGACATCCATGCCGCTTTCCCAAGTCCCGCAATCCCCGGCACATTTTCCGTCCCGGCCCGCATCCCTCTCTCCTGCCCTCCTCCGGAAATCAGAGGGCAAAGCTCCAGACCCTTTCTGGCATATAAAAACCCAATTCCTTTCGGACCGTTAAATTTGTGGGCGCTGGCCGATAAAAGATCAATTCCAAGGCGCTCCGGATCTATGGGCAGCTGTCCGTAAGCCTGAACAGCGTCGCAATGAAAAAGGATACCATGCTTCCGGGCAATTCTGCCAATCCGGGCAACCGGCTGTATGGTACCAATCTCATTATTGGCATACATAATAGAAATCATGACAGTCCGGGAACAGATCTCTTTTTCCAGTATATTCAGATCCACAATACCTTCCCGGTTCACAGGAAGACGGGTAATCCGCGCCCCTTCTTGCTCCAGGGCTTCACAGGTTTTCAGGACAGCGTGATGTTCCACGACGGATGTAATAATATGGGGATGATCCTCCCTCAGTCCTGCTCCGAAGCGCAGCGCCCAGTTATCACTCTCTGTTCCCCCGGATGTAAAATATATTGTCTCCGGCTCTGTATAAAGTGTAGCCGCAACAATCCTTCTTGCCTGCTCCACCGCCCTCCTGCTCTCTTCCCCCAGTTCATAGGCAGAGGAAGGATTTCCATAATACGGACCGTAAAACGGCAGCATTGCCTCCAGTACTTCCGGGAAAGGCCGGGTCGTTGCCGCGTGATCAAGATATATTGTCTGTTTCATCGGCTTCTTTCCTTCTCCATTTTCGTTCTTACCGGTGTTTCCGCACATATAATATAAAAAACTCCCTCACCGGGGATGGATTTCTTTGAAAAAATTTCATCTGACAAAAAACAGCCTGATTTCAGGCACATTGCTCCTGACCGCCGCGGGAGTCATCAGCAGATTCATCGGCTTCTATTATAAAATATTCCTTTCCAGAACGATTGGTGCAGAAGGACTGGGGATTTACCAGCTGATTTTCCCTGTCTTTTCCCTGATCCTGGCCGTCTCGGCGTCCGGAATTCACACCTCCGTCTCCCGCTTTGCCGCAGGAGCTTCCGGCAGCCGCCAGGCAAAGGGATATCTGGCTGCCGGGCTCTTACTGTCCGTCGGCCTGTCCCTGGCCGGTATGTTCCTGCTCCGTTCCAAAGCAGAATGGTTCTGCCATATAATGATGAATGACGCCGACGGAGCCCGTCTTCTGCACATTATGTCCCTGGCCATTCCGCTGTCGGCAGTTCATTCCTGCATCAACGGATATTATTACGGACTCAGAAAAGCGGGAATCCCCGCTTTTTCCCAGCTGTTCGAACAGTTCATACGCGTATCCGGCGTATGGCTGATCATGCAGATCGCTCTGAACCAGGGCCAGATACCCACTCCCGCCCATGCGGTGTGGGGACTCTTTATCGGCGAAGCCGCCGCAACTCTGTTCTGCCTGACGGCAATGCTTCTGACCGGTCCCGCCCATCCGTCCCGGAGCGCCGCCGGACACTCTCCCGACAGACAGAATATTTTCTTTTACTGTAAAAACCTGCTTACCCTGGCAGTCCCGCTGACCGCCAGCCGCCTTCTGAGCAGTATTTCCGGCAGTCTGGAAGCGCTGCTGATTCCCCTGTCCCTGCGGGCCTTCGGATACAGCAATTCCGACGCCTTAAGCGTCTATGGAATCCTCACCGGCATGGTCTTTTCCACCATTATGTTTCCGGGCGTTATCAGCAATTCCCTGTCAGTTATGCTGCTTCCCGCTGTCTCCGGCGCCTGTGCCCTCGGAAGAAATGATCTGATCCGCAGGGCGGTCCGGAAAACAGTGGAAAGCTGTATGATTCTGGGACTCGTCTGCACCCTGGGCTTTCTCCTCTGCGGCAGCTGGATCGGAATACATCTGTTCCACAACGTCCTGGCCGGCGTCTATCTGAAAACTCTCGCCTGGATCTGTCCCTTCCTCTTTCTGGGCAGCACACTCGGGAGCATCCTGCATGGTCTGGGCAGGGCAACCGCCACACTTCTGATCAGTCTGGGAGCGTCTTCCATCCGGATCCTGTTTATCTGGCTGGGAATCCCGGTGCTGGGACTGAAAGCCTATCTCTGGGGAATGCTGGTCAGTCAGATTTTCTCCGCCGGTATTTCATGGCTGTGTATTCACAGAACCGGAAAAAAACGCCGTCCGGCTGACCGGCAGAACAGTTCTTCCGGACCGGACCGCCGTACCGGTCATGCAGCGCGAAAAGGAGCCGGATCCTGAGGATCCGGCTCCCGCCTCACGGCAGCATCCCTGGTCTTCTCCAGATTCTCCGCCGCCCGGACTTCACTTTTCTTCACTTATACTCTGGACAGGTATTCCCCTGTTCTGGTATCAATCTTGATCACATCTCCTGTCTCAACAAACAGAGGCACCTGCACAACAGCTCCTGTCTCAACTGTAGCCGGCTTGGTGGCGCCTGTCGCTGTATCACCCTTAAACCCGGGCTCTGTCTCTGTGATGGCAAGCTCGACAAACAGAGGCGGCTCCACCGCGAAAATACTGCCGTTGTGAGCACACATCTTTACCATCTCATTCTCCTTTACGAACTTAAGGGCATCCCCGATGTCCTCCGCGCTGAGAGCAACCTGGTCGTAAGTCTCGGTATCCATGAAGTAATACAGATCCCCGTCATTGTACAGATACTGCTTGTCCGATCTGTCAATCCGGGCCTGGGGACACTTCTCAGTAGGACGGAAGGTCTTCTCCACCACACCGCCGTTCTTGATATTTTTTAACTTTGTACGGACAAAAGCCGCTCCCTTTCCCGGTTTTACATGCTGAAACTCGATGATCTGGTAAACATTATTCTCCAGCTCAATCGTCATGCCATTTCTGAAATCACCTGCTGAAATCATAAACTTCCTCCTTGTATCTTACACACGGCTATATTCTGAAACCCATGGAAAACGAGCAGAATACATCACTGCTTATATCTCTCACTGTAATCGGGTATCAGACCAAATGTGCCGCATGCGCTATTAGTTATATTCTACTGGAAAAACATTGATATTTCAACCACTTTTGAAGATATTTCCTGCTGTTCAGCGGGAAACGCTCTCCGGAAGACACTCCCGGTCCTCAATCGCCCGGATCATCGCCACCCGTTCCGCGTGACGTCCGCCCATGAATCCGGCGCCCAGATAAGCGTCAACAATGGCCTTCGCCATCTCCGTTCCCACAATCCGGGCTCCGAAGGCGATCATATTGGCATTATTATGCTCTTTCACCAGCCGGGCTGTGACAGGCTCCGAACAGACCGCCGCCCGGATTCCCCGCACCTTGTTGGCCGCCATGGAAATCCCCGCGCCGGTTCCGCAGATCAGCACTCCACAGTCAGCTTCCCCCGCGGCAACCATCCGGGCCGCTTTTTCTCCGTAATCGGGGTAATTACATCTCTCCGGAACATCAGTCCCGATATTGATCACCTCATGCCCCAGCTCCTTAAGATGTTCCATGATCTCCATCTTCAGATTCACTGCGGCATGATCATTCGCTATTACAATTTTCATCTCATTCTCCATTCTCCGCCGCCGGAATATCCTCCGGCTATTTTTCCTTCCGGTGGAAAAACTCTCCCCTGACGGATGTTTTGTGTCGTTTTCTGTATACACGATAGCACAATAAGACAATTGTCTCAAGCCTGCGCTTGAAAATAATCTGAATTTCTTCCCGCCAGTGTATATATTTCACCATGATCGTGGGAATCCCCGTCCGGTTCGCCCCGAAAATATCTGTAAAAATCTGGTCGCCGATAAAAATGGTGCTGTCCCTGTCCGTCCCCATAATCTTCATGGCCTTTTCATAGTTTTCCACGGAAGGCTTATGGGCATTAAAAATATAATTCACATGCACTGCGTCATTGAACATTTTTACCCTGGGTTCCCTGTTATTGGACAGCAGACAGCAGTCAAATCCCAGTTCTTTTAAATGGACAAACAGAGCCTTTGCCCGGTCGTCAGCGGGAGCCCCATGGGGTACCAGGGTATTATCAATATCAAAGATCAGTCCCCGGTAACCATCCCGGCAGAGACTGTCAAAATCAATTTCATAGACGGAGTCCACATAAATATCCGGATAAAACTTCCGAAACATTATTACTCATCCTCTTTTCCATCACTGTCCAGCATTTTTTTCAGCTCATTGACAAAAGTATTCACATCTTTGAATTCCCGGTAAACGGAAGCGAAACGCACATAAGCAACGGCCTCCAGATCCTTCAGCTTATCCATCACCAGCTCTCCGACAACACTGCTGGGAATTTCCTTATCCTCCCGGCTGTAGATTTCCGTCTCCACATCATCCACCAGATGTTTGATCTGGTCCGCCGAAACCGGCCGTTTATGGCAGGCGCGCAAAACTCCGGCCTCAATTTTCGACCGGTCGTAAGGCTCCCTGTTATTGTCTTTTTTTATAATCATCAGGGGAATTGTATCCACCTTTTCAAAGGTGGTAAAACGCTTCCCACATTCATCACAAAGCCGTCTGCGCCGGATGGCGGTATTGTCATCGGCTGGACGCGAGTCAATTACGCGGGTATTGTCACTGCCGCAATAGGGGCATTTCATGATAGTATCCTCCTGTCAGTACAGTTATCTGTCTTATATTTTTTTCAGAACCTTATCTGCACAGACTTCCACAAGAATCACATCCGGTCCGATCCGCACAATCCGGTCCCACCCAATAATATATTCGCTGTCATACCCGACACAATGAAACCACCTGGCCGGTCCTCTGAGAACAATTGCCTCGATCTGTCCTCTGCACTCATCAAAAATCAGGTCGTAAACACAGCCCAGACACTTTCCGTCCCTGATATTCACCACTTCTTTTTTGGAAAACTCAGAAAAACGCATGAGAAAAAAGCCCTTTTCTTTCATAAGTATTCCACAGGGGCATGACCAATGAATCTTTTGGGAACACTCTGTAATTACACATTAAAACGGAACAGAATCACGTCTCCATCCCGCACCACATAGTCCTTGCCTTCCATTCCCACAAGTCCCTTCTCCCGGGCAGCGGAAAGCGAGCCGCATTCCAGAAGGTCTTTATAATTTACCACCTCTGCCTTGATAAATCCCCGCTCAAAATCCGTATGTATTTTCCCTGCGGCCTGGGGGGCTTTTGTTCCGATCTTAATAGTCCACGCACGGGTCTCATCCTCCCCGGCAGTCAGGAAACTCATCAGGCCCAGGAGACTGTAGCTTGCTTTAATCAGCTTCTCCAGTCCGGACTCTTTAATTCCCAGCTCCTCCAGAAACATGGCGCGCTCCTCATCATCCAGCTCCGCCATTTCCGCCTCAATACTGGCGCAGAGCGCAAACACTTCGCTGCCCTCCTCCGCAGCCATTTTGCGGACTTCCTGTACAAAAGGATTGGACGCCCCGTCGTCCGCCAGATCATCTTCCGACACATTCGCCGCGTAAATCACCGGCTTCGCCGTCAGCAGATTATAAGAGGCAAACCAGGCCTGCTCGTCCTCATCCTCGCCAGTTTCAAACGTCTTTGCCAGTTTTCCTGCTTCCAGATGCTCCCTGATCCTTTTCAGAAGATCTTCCTCTTTCGCAAGCTTCTTATCCATACGGGCGCCTTTTCCCACCTTGGCAATCCGGCGCTCCAGAATCTCAATATCGGAAAAAATCAGCTCCAGATTGATGGTCTCAATATCCCTGGCCGGATCCACACTGCCGTCCACATGAACCACGTTGGAATCTTCGAAGCAGCGTACCACATGAACAATGGCGTCCACCTCGCGGATATTTGCCAGGAACTGATTTCCCAGTCCCTCTCCCTTACTGGCTCCTTTCACCAGTCCGGCAATGTCCACAAACTCAATGACTGCGGGAGTCACCTTCTTTGAGTGGTACATATCCCCCAGAAGTTTCAGACGCTCATCCGGAACCGCCACAATTCCCACATTGGGATCAATGGTACAGAAAGGGTAGTTGGCCGACTCGGCTCCCGCCTTCGTCAAAGAATTAAACAGTGTACTCTTTCCCACGTTAGGAAGTCCCACTATGCCCAGCTTCATTTTTGTATACCTTTCCAAAAAGCCCTTTTACAGGCCTTTATCCTTTCCTCTGGATTTTACTACACCAATTTACACGATTTTGAAAGATTTTTCAATGGTTTCCTGTTCTTTTGAGGGGAAACCTTCCCCT
>CAYLWI010000066.1:0-12287 GCA_964387345.1 uncultured Eubacterium sp.
AAATAATTGTTGCAATCCTGCTCCGGTTCTGATAAAATACATTTGTTGTGAGTCTACAGGATATCGTACGACTTAGTAAGCATTAAGGAGGTGCAGTCATGGCAAAATGCAGTATTTGTGGAAAAGGCGCTCACTTCGGCAACAACGTGAGTCATTCTCATAGAAGATCAAATAGAATGTGGAAATCTAACATTAAGAAAGTAAAATGTAATGTTAATGGTACTCACAAGTCATTATATGTTTGTACTTCTTGTCTGAGATCCAATAAAGTAGAGAGAATCTAGCGCTTAACGCAAGACCGGAAACGATAACTGTCGTCTCTGGTCTTTTATATTTTATACCTATTGTATTTTCTCCTTTTTCTTCCGGCTGCTGTCCCTGCATTTTTCATCTTTTCACGATCCCCAGCCGCTCTCTTCCCTACCACCTGCACTTTCCGCTGAACAGATAATATCCGATCAGAAGAAAGGCTGCCGCCAGCAGAACTCCCATAAAATCATTGGGAATAAAAACCATAAACAACATTCCCACCGCCATCCAGAACATAATAAAACCCAATAGTTGTCGGAAATCTCTGTCCAGCATACAAACGCCCCCTTTCCTGTATTTTATGCAGGAAAAGGAAATTTGTTACCTGCCGCATGAAAGTACAGGATATCCTTCCGGAAAAAATCCCGCAAAACAGTAGCCTTCTCCTGCCTGCGGGATTTTCATTTTCACTCATCTTCAATATTCAGCTTTTCCTTCAGATCCCTGGCCGCCTCTTCTCTGGCCTCCTCACGGGCCGCCGCTTTTTCCGGATCTCTTTTTTCTTCAAACTTCTTCATGAACTTATCAACAAAATCCGGAATCATATCAAGAATTTTGGAAACACCATCCTGACTCTTCACACTGACCATACGGGTCATTCCATTCTGGATCACAAGTACAGCGCCCGGAGAAATCTTTCCTCCGATGCCGCCTCCGCTGTTCTTCTTTTTCTCTCCGATAAATGCTCCTGCTCCCATACCGAAAGACACATCCACCAGGGGAACAATAATCGTTTCGCCAATATGAATCGGTTCACCTACAACAGTCTTTGTGGACACAAAGCCATCCATCCCTTTCATCAGGGAATCAACGGTTGCCTGAAATGTCGAATTATTTTCTGCCATGTTCAAAAACCTCCTGTCATTTTCTCTTTCTTACAGCTCCTATAAATAATCTGATTCTTTTCTCGCGGACAAGTCCGGCAATCAGAATGACTGCGTGAATCAGAAGCATATGTCCTTTTATATACACATTCCCCCGGACATAGGTCTCCTCCGTTTCAAAATCCGGAGATATCCGGAGTCCCGTCTGATAAAAAAGCGGGATCATCGCTATGACTCCCGTAATCTGTCCTGTCGCAGCCGGATCCTCCAGTCCAAAAAAGATCTGTCCCTTTACGATTCCCGGCCGGACTCTCCGCAGAAAATGACTGAACTCTGGCCACACAGCAGAAATCAGCTCATATTTCCGGACAAGTCCCAGGATTTTGCGGAAATCTCCTGCCGAACGGAATACATTACCCACAGCACCGATTAGTTTTCTGACAGACAACAGCACTCCGGAATCCTGTTTTTTTTCTGCGAATCCACGATCTGTTGCTCCGGAACCGGAAGACCTCTCCCTGGAATCCTGTCCCGGACTGGAGGCAGTGCCGGAATTAATTCCCGCGGATTTTTCCGCAGACCGTGTATTTTTCTCCGGAGCTCTCTCCGATCCCTGCCGCTTTTCGTATTCTCTTTTCAGTTTTTTTCTCCTGCGCTCGCTTTTCCTTCTCTGTCTCTGCCGCTTCCTCTGACGCCTTGCTTTGCGCTTCACTTTCTTTTCAGCTCTCTTTTTTCTGGCCCCGGGATCAGTAAAATCCTTTTTGAAAAACAGAATAAAGAGCGCCGCCTCCATCCTTTCTTTCAGATGAAACCGGAAACGCACCAGTTTAAACAGCCAGTTTACACGGATATCCACGCGCTTTTCATCAATATCTGCATCAAGCTCATAGCGTACAGGCATCAGCAGTACAACGGCCAGAATACAGATAATCACCAGAAACAGAATGAGAACAGTCTTTCCAATTGATAGAAGAATAATCATCCCATCCCACCTTTACCTGTATTGTTCCAGATATGACGCAACTTCATTCAGATTTCCGCAATTCTGATACACCTCTCCCAGAATTGTTTCAACCAGAGAAAACGCCTCCCTCCGGGTAGCGGCCATCCCTACCACCCGGAGGTTGTCAGCAGGATAATATTTCTGCAGGAGAACCACACTGGGGATAATCTCCAGAAGGGCGTGTCCGCCTTCTGCCAGAACGATCAGATATACTCCGGCATGCATCTGGCGTCCGCTGATTTTCTCTTTCAGCCGGGCGGCGTTCCTCCTGCATCCTTTTCCAAGAAATATATGATCATACCAAATCATAAAAAACCTCAGACTATGCTAAAAATACTTTTTACTTCCCCACAGATTACATCTTTTCAGATCCAGATATTCATTATATGCCTTCTCCAGAATCTGCTTTTCATTCGTAAACTTCAGCAGATGATAAGCTTCATGATACTTATAATAACCGGAATCCACAAAAAACTCCTCTCTCTGGGGTCTGCTGTAGTAACTGTTCGCCATCATAAGATACCAGTGTACCTGCTTGGTCACAGTATTACCCGGTACGCTGAAGGTATACTGGCTTCTGCCAATATACTTGATAATCGCGGCGTCTGCGCCTGTTTCTTCTTTCACTTCTCTTGCGGCAGTAATTTTATACTCCTCGCCGGGTTCTACCGTCCCCTTCGGGAGAACCCATCCTTCGTACTTATTACGATAATTCTTGTATAACAACAAAATCTTTCCACGGAATATAACCACACCACCACAACTGGTTGCCTCAATCATTGCACTCCCTCCTGATGTGGTTCAAAACTACTATCAGTATACGCTTTAAAATAAAAACATGCAATAGACAGCCAGAAAAGTTTTCCGCAATCAGTTGAACCAGGCGTCAAATACCGCCTTTGCCACCGGAACTGCTGAACTGCTTCCGGAATCGCCATCTTCTACAATAACAGCAATGGCAATATCGTTGTATCCGTCTTTTGAAGCATATCCTATAAACCAGCCATGACTGTTGCCCTGGCTGTCATATTCCGCGGAACCCGTCTTTCCCGCCGCGCTGTAGCTCTGACCGCTCAGCGCAGTCGCTGTTCCTTCCGCAACCACATCTTCCATGAATTCCTGAAGGATGGCGGCATCTTCTTCTGACATAATCTGTCCATATTCCGACGGGCGGAACTGCCTTACAATTTTTCCATTATCATTTTCTGTATGATCCACCAGGTAAGGCGTCATGACCACCCCGTCATTGTCCACCGCCGCGGCAATCAGAGCCATATGAAGCGGGGAAACCAGGGTGTCTCCCTGTCCGATGGCAGTCTGCATGATCTTCCCCGTGCCCTCGTCCTCCGTAAGAGTAAAACTGCTGGCTGTGCCGGATACATTTCCCGGAAGACTCTTATTAAACATCATGGATTCCAGCAGATCCGTAAAGCTGCTGATATCCAGCGTAAGACCGATATTGGCAAAGGATGTATTACAGGAATTCGCAAAGGACTGGATCAGATTCTGCTGTCCATGAACACTGTTATGGTAACAGTGGATCTCATTCCCATCTATATCCAGCTCTCCTTCACAGTCAAACGTATAGCTTTCATAATCCGGATTCTCATGGATATATTCCAGCACAGTAAATATCTTAAAAATGGATCCCGGAGGATACAGACCGGAGGTCGCACGGTTCAGGAGCACACTGCTGGAATCATCCTCAACGATAGACTCCCAGTTGTCTGCCAGTGTATTGGGATCAAAATCCGGTTTGGAAACCATCGCAAGAATCTTTCCGGTATCCGGTTCAATTACCACCACCGCGCCGTCATTACTGCCCAGGGCGTTATAGGCAGCCTCCTGCACTTCGTAATTCAGAGTTGTTACCACACTGTCTCCCTGGCTTTTCTGATCGCTCAGATCATTGATCAGCTGTGTCAGAAAGAACGAATGACTCTGCAGAAGATTAAAATTATAATCTGATTCCAGGCCGCCCTTTCCGTTATTTACATATCCCACCACATGGGCGAACATACTTCCGAAAGGATAACTTCTTGTCTGGGTGCCATCCTCACTCACGCTGCTTGTGGCGAGAACCACCCCGTCACTGGACAGAATATCTCCCCGGACCACCCGCTGTTCATAAAGATCCAGCCGGGGATTGTGGGAATCACTGATCACTTCACCGCTCCGGAATATCTGAAAAAAAACGAGATAGGCCATCATTCCCAGAAACAGCGCCAGAAACAGATACGTAATAATCAGGAATTCCAGATTTCTGCCAGATTTCCCCGATGCCTTCCCTGTATTTCTTCCGTCTGTCTGAAAACTGCCTCTCCGCCCTGTCTGCCTTACGCCGCGTTTCATCTGCTTTCCGGCTTTACTTCGCCGCTGCTTTCCGGCTGACTGACTGCTTTTTTCCTCCGGTTCATCCAGATCAATAATCTCGATCCCGTCCCTGGTTCTGTTTTTTCTTTCTTTTCCCGACTTCATCCTGCTCACTGAACTCTCCTTCATCCTGTCTCAGAATATACAGTCCCTGAATAATCGCAAACATTATTATGGTACATAAGATGGAGCTTCCGCCATAGCTGATCAGCGGAAGCGTCACACCCGTGGACGGAATGAATTTAATCACGCCGCCTATGTTCAGGAATACCTGCGTTCCATAGACGCATCCCAGCCCAAGGGCAATCAGCTTATAAAACATATCCCTGATCTGCATGGCAATATTTAAAAACATAATAAAACAGCTCAGGCAGACCAGTACAATGCAGATTCCGAACAAAATCCCCATCTCTTCCACTATGGAAGAAAAAACGAAATCCGAACTGCCTACCGGGATCACATCGGGCATTCCCTGGTATAATCCCAGGCCGAACCAGCCGCCTGTTCCGATGGCAAACAGTGACTGCGCCACCTGGTATCCTCCCCCGGAAATGGTGGCGAAAGGATCCTTCCAGGCCTCCACACGGACCCGCACATGAGAGAACATTTTTGACGCCGCCACGGCCGCCAGGCCCCCGGTTCCCAGGCCTCCGAAAAAATACAGCGGTTTCCGTGTGGCCACATAAAGCATGACAATATAGGTCACAAAGAAAATCAGCGCCGCGCCCAGATCCGTGGACAGAACCAGAATCAGCACATGAACCGCCGCGGCCACAGTGGTAATGCAGACCCACCGGAAATCAGTTCTCTGATACAGCATACACGCCACAAAAAATACAAATATAATTTTTACAAACTCTGACGGCTGCAGCGTGACGCCTGCCACCTGAAAGGACAGATGGGCGCCCCCGCTGACCTGTCCCAGTATCAGTACCGCTCCCAGCGCCAGAATTCCCACTGCGCAGTATATCCAGGTAAACTTCCGCAGGAACTTCAGCTTCCGTACAAGCTGGGGAATAAAAATCGTTATCACCGAGGCAATCACCGCAATCTCAAACTGCTTCAGGGCGCTGTCAAAATCCAGTCTGGTCAGAATGATAAAACCGATAATCAGCAGCATACACATGTGGTTGACCACAAGCCGGGCCGCCCGCCTGTATATTCCCCGGTAAATCAGAAAGAGAAACAGCAGGAAAGCGACCTGGACAGCATAAAAAATCAGAATTTTCAGCTGCTGTTCCACCGCAAAAAGAACCAGGAAAGCCGTCAGATGAATCAGCGCCATGCAGGTAGTCTGGCTCTTATACATCCGCTTCTGGCGCTGTTCATTCCGGATTCCCAGAACAGCAAAGCTGTAATATGTATAGATCATGAAAAGAAAAATCATGACATATTTTGATAGTCCTGTAATTATATGCAGCATAAGCTTCCCCTGTCATTTTCCTTTCTGGATTCTGATATACGCAGCTCTGTAAAAATCAGTCCGTGCCACGATGGAAATGTCCGGTGGTAAAACTGCCCTCTCCCTCCGGCGGCTTTACCTGTTTTTCTTCCAGAAAGCCCTCCCGGTAAGTCCGGAGTATTCTGCGCACATCAGCCGCCGTCTCTGTCACAAAACCGATCCGGTACGTCCCGAATCCCAGACTCTTTACTTCTTCCGCCTGGTGCAGAAGAAACAGAGGCTGGCTGTTATATATGACATTATAACATTCTTTACAACATCTTTTTATGAAAAATTTTTTTAAATACCGGTCTGTCAGAAACAGCTGCTTTTCTTCCGGATGTTTTTTATAGCAGTTGTCGTAGTTTTTATAAACGCACTGGGCGGAGACCATCATAACCGCTGTGCCATAAACACAGAATTCCGCTCCTGCATTGGGCATATGGCCAAGCTCCTTCCGGTTCAGTTCCGGCGACGCCGTATAATGCGTCAGTCCCAGATCTGAAAAAGCCCGCTGTGCCTCGGCAGAAAATACATATAATCGTTCATCCAGTCCGATCCGGCCAGGCTCTATACCCGTCTCCTCCAGAACAAAGCCCAGTTCGTCATAAGTCCTCACCCAGATCCGGTCAAATTGCTCCAGTAATTTTATACAGACATCTGTCCGGTAAAACCGGGAAGAATTGTCACGGAACACCTGGGGCATACAGAACCCGGCCTTTTTCCCTGCATCTGTGATTTTCTTCCGGTATACTTCCAGTATGTCCGCAAATCCTTCCGGCAAATCAGTTTTTACTTCAGAAAAAAGCTGATAATCCCCGGACAGATCCAGGGAAATCATATCCACAAAAGGATATTTCAGCGCTTCCTCCATCTGATCCGCGCCGGAAACCCACACGTCCAGTAACGGAGAACCGGAAATACGCTTCCGCCCTTCTCCCTTTCTTCTATGATCTTCCCCATGAAACGGCAGCGCTTCTCTCCTGCGGACAGCCAGAAGCTGTTTCTCCATCTGCTCCAGTCCGGTTCTTCGCAGCCCGTTTAACTGTCCCACCGGAACAAAGCAGTTCTCATCCATATCCAGTTCCAGGTCAGCCAGCGCGAAGGGAGTATCCCCTGTTCTGGTCAGTTTTTCTTTGACACTGTCAGCCGTCAGCGGCATTTTTTCCGCTGCCTGGACTATGCTGCCGGAAAGAGAAACAAAACCCGCCCCGGACAATTCGCACGCTTTCTTATCGGAATCTGATTTCCAGAGTTTCAGTTCCATGGGTTCGCCCACCCGCAGAATAGCCGCTCCGGACAAAGGAATTTTTCCCATCTCCACGGGTCTGTATACTTTTTTTGCGTTTCCGCTGCTGTGGGAAGAATCTGTCAGAGTCATCATGGAACGCCCGCTGCGCATTTCATAATACCCTGTGGTAAAGCCGTTCCGGTTTCCCAGCTGCTGAAGATAGTCCATATCCTTTTCCTCAATATGGAAGCTTTCCGGTGAATCTTCATACAGATCCAGATACTTCCGGTAAACAGAGGTAACTCCCGCCGCATATTCCAGGGACTTCATCCGCCCCTCTATTTTAAAAGAATAAATCCCCGCCTCACAAAGCTCCGGAATCAGTCCGAGAACACACAGATCCTTCGGACTGAGGGGGTACTGCTCTTTTTTATGATAAATCTTTCCTTCTCTGTCCGTCACCCGGTAGGCCAGGCGGCAGGGCTGGGCGCATCTGCCCCTGTTACCGCTGCGTCCTCCCAGAAGACTGCTCATAAGACACTGGCCGGAATAACAGTAACAGAGCGCTCCATGAACAAAGCATTCAAGCTCCGCCCCTGTCTCCTCATAAATCCTCCGGATCTCCTCCAGGGACAGTTCCCTGGCAGTCACAATCCGCGCGGCTCCATGTTTCCCAAGGAAACGGGCTCCAGAAACATTCGCCACCGACATCTGTGTACTGACGTGAAGGGGAAGCTCCGGAAAATGATCTCCCAGGAAACGAAAAACGCCATAATCCTGTACGATTACAGCATCCAGCCCATGTTCGTAATAAGGCTTCATGCACTGATATAGTTCTGAACCCATCTCCCGGTTTTTCAGCAGCGTATTCACAGTCAGAAAAATCTTTCTGCCATGAAGGTGCGCGAAATCCAGGGCTTCCAGAACCTCTTTTTCGGAAAAATTTCTTGCGAAAGCCCTGGCGCCATATTTTGCTCCGCCCAGATAAACCGCGTCTGCGCCGGCGGCAATCACCGCCTTGCAGATATCCGGCGATCCGGCCGGAGCCAGCAATTCATGTTTCATTGGCTCCTCTTTCCGGAAGCTGCTCCATTCCCTTCCGATGCCTCCTGTACCGCGGATTCCGCTTTTTCAGCCTCTGTCCTGCGCCCCCTCCTGTGTTTCCGTGACTGTTTCTGTGATCCCGCAGGATGCTCCTTCCGGGGCAGTTCCTCTTCTTCTTTTTCCCAGACCTTCTCCTCCAGCTTCTTCAAGGCTGCTTCCGTATGCTTCCGGCGCTCCCTTTCCTCTTCCAGTTTTCTCCGGAGTTCCTCATTTTCTTCTTTGCAGATTTCTTCTTCCCGGACGCTCCGGCTTCTTTCTTCCTCAAGGCTCTCCTGCTTCATCTGAGTCTCCACAAGCATCTGTTTTACTTCTGCCAGTTCATTTTCCTTCAGCTGAAGATCGCTTTCCAGCAGCTCCGCGGATTCCCTGGCCCGGATCAGATCATCCGCAAGATTCAGTTCCACTAAAACAGGCTTCAGGTCAGCGGGAAGCGCCCGGTAACTTTCTGTCCCTTCCAGCTCCTGAAGCTTACGGTTCACACAGGCCGCCACCTTCTGGATATGTAATTCATCCTCCGGTCCGCTCATGGCCAGTACTCTTCCTCCAATCACAACCTGCACAACATGCGTTTTTGTCATATGACTGTCCTTTCCGGATATAATATCCTTATAATATCTGTCAGAATCTCTTTCCTGTTATCTGGGAAGCCCGAAATGGGAATAAGCAAAATCTGTCGCCACACGCCCCTTGGGGGTACGGTTTATAAAACCATTTTTCACCAGATAAGGCTCATATACCTCCTCAATCGTCCCGCTGTCTTCCCCGATGGCTGCCGCCAGGGTATCCAGCCCCACCGGACCTCCGGCAAACTTCCGGATGATGGTGAGCAGGATCATGCGATCATTTTTATCCAGGCCGCAGGTATCTACTTCCAGCAGATCCAGGGCAAAAGCGGCTACCTCCCGCGTGATAATTCCGTCATATTTCACCTGGGCAAAATCCCGGACGCGCTTCAGCAGCCGGTTGGCCAGCCGGGGCGTTCCCCTGGAACGGCGCGCCAGCTCATGGGCGCCATCCCGGTCAATCTCCACCCCCAGCTTCCGGGCGGACTGGAAAATAATAGTCTGCAGTTCGTCCACAGAATAAAATTCCAGATGCTGGATTACTCCGAACCGGTCCCTCAGCGGGGCTGTCAGAAGGCCGGCCCTGGTGGTGGCTCCTACCAGGGTAAACTTCGGCAGATCCAGACGGATAGAACGGACTCCCGCTCCCTTTCCGATCACAATATCAATAGCGTAATCCTCCATGGCCGGATATAAGACCTCCTCCACCTGCCGGTTCAGCCGGTGGATTTCATCCACAAACAGAATATCGTTCTCCTGGAGATTACTCAGAATCGACGCCATCTCCCCCGGCTTTGCAATGGCAGGGCCGGAAGTCACCTTCATATGAACTCCCATTTCGTTGGCGATAATGCCGGAAAGGGTTGTTTTTCCAAGACCCGGCGGGCCGTAAAAGAGCACATGGTCCAGGGCCTCCCCTCTCTGCTTTGCGGCTTCAATATATACCCGCAGCGTATCCTTGATCTTTTCCTGTCCGATATATTCCTCCAGGGTCACAGGCCGGAGACTGAATTCATTTTTCACATCCTCTTCCTGGATCTGTGTCGATATCACACGTTTTTCCATTTATTCTTCCTCATTCCGTCTCCCTTTTTCAGAAAATACTGTCAGAGACCTTTCCAGATGCGGCACATAAAAACAGCAGCCTACAAAAAAGCCATATTTTTCAGAGCCTGTTTCAGTACAGACTCCACATCGCTGTCATCCGCAACCTCGATTCCGGCAAGCGCCTTCGCCGCCTCGGCGCCGCTGTAGCCCAGAGCCGTCAACGCCTCTGCCGCCTCCTTCTTCACTGCGTTCCCCCCCTGGGAAACCAGAACCGCGCTTTCCTGTATATTTTCCACTGCCTCCTCCAGGCTTACCTTATCCTTCAGCTCCATGACCAGCCGCTGGGCAGTTTTCTTCCCTACCCCGGGGGCGGAAGAGATCGTTTTCACATCATCGCTGACCACTGCAAACCGGATCTCATTGACAGAAAGCACTGACAGGATAGAAAGGGCTCCCTTCGGTCCGATTCCCGAAACATTCAGAAGCAGCCGGAACATATTCATCTCATCCCTGGACAAAAATCCAAACAGGGAAAATGCATCCTCCCGCACATATAGGTAGGTATAGATTTTCACCTGGCCCTCCCGCCCCGGGAGCTCATCCAGGATCCGCATGGGAACGTGGATATTATAACCGATTCCATTATTTTCCACTACAATCAGATCTTCATGAACCTCCTGCAGGGTTCCTTTAATATAAGAATACATTACAATCCTTTCTTCCGGACCTCAGTTCGCAATCGTGTCAAAATCAGATTCCTCATCCGAGGAAATCACTTCCACTACAACTTTATGAGGAAGACACACGATCGTCTCTCCCTCTGCTGAAATTGCATTCATATCTACGCAGAGCTGATCCGGACAATCAGCGTCAGTCATATCTGCTTCCTGGTTCCGGATCGCCAGTATGTTGCAGACGTCGCCGTCAATTTCGATGGGGATTTCCTGATCCTCATCCAGCGAATAGATCCCGTAAGTTTCTCCATCCACTGTAATCTCCACCAGATTCCCCTGGGTCTGATTCCTGAAATGGTATACGCACCAGATCGCAAGCACTACAGCCGCGACCGCCAGCAGCAAAACCAGATCTCTTTTACCGAACCTCTTTTCCATAATAATAGAATCCTTTGCATTCTTCCAGGCGCACCGGTATTATTCTGCCAATCAGGCTGGCGTCTCCCGGCAGATGCACCACGCTGTTATTGCTCAACCGTCCTGTCACCAGACCGCTGTCCTGCTGATTGATACTCTCCACCAGCACATCCCGGATCTGCCCGGTCAGCGCTTCCGACTTTTCGGCGGCAATAGACTGGACTTCCTTCAGCAGCCGGTCGAAACGGCGTCTGACCTCATCCTCCGGAACCTGGTTTTCCATGGACGCAGCCGGAGTCCCGGTCCGTTTGGAGTAAATAAAAGTAAAAGCGCTGTCATAGCGCACCCGGCGCACCACGTCCATGGTTTCTTCAAAATCTTCTTCAGTCTCCCCGGGGAAACCAACGATAATATCCGTGGTAATCGCAATATCCGGAACTGCCTTCCTGATCTTGTCCACCAGGTTCAGATACTGTTCCTTATCATAATGACGGTTCATGATTTTCAGAATACGGCTGCTTCCGGACTGAAGGGGAAGATGCAGATGTCTGCAGATCTTCTCTGATCTGCCCATCACCTCAATCAGTTCATCCGAGAGATCCTTTGGATGGGAAGTCATAAAACGGATCCGTTCCAGGCCGTCAATCTTTTCAATCTCCGTCAGAAGCTTCGCAAAACTGACGGGATGTTCCAGATTTTTTCCATATGAATTCACATTCTGCCCGAGAAGCATTACCTCTATCACGCCGTCCGCCACAAATTCCCGGATCTCCCGGATAATCTCATCCGGCTTCCGGCTTCTCTCACGCCCGCGCACATAGGGAACAATACAGTAACTGCAGAAATTGTTGCAGCCGAACATAATATTCACACCGCTCTTAAAACGGAACTTTCTCTCATTGGGAAGCTTTTCCACGATCTGATCGGTTCCGTCCCAGATATCGACTACCATCTTCTGCTGCTCCAGGGCGCTCGCGGTCAGTTCCGCAAATTTAAAAATATTGTGGGTGCCGAAAATCAGATCCACAAAAGGATAACTGCGGCGGATCTTCTCTACCACCTTTTCCTCCTGCATCATACAGCCGCAGAGGGCAATCAGCATATGAGGATTCTTTTTCTTGAAACCATTGAGATAGCCCAGCCGTCCATAAACCTTATTATTGGCGTTTTCCCGGACGGTACAGGTATTGTAAATTACGAAATCTGCCGTCTCCTCGCTGTCTGCCTCCTCATAGCCGATAGCTTTCAGCGTACCGCGGAGCTTTTCCGAGTCCCTGGCATTCATCTGACACCCAAAGGTA
>CAYLWI010000067.1:0-11330 GCA_964387345.1 uncultured Eubacterium sp.
GCATCTTCCTATAATAATACCAGAAGAAACAAAGTTTGTCAGGAAGTTTTACCCGGATTATTGCAATTTTTTACATACAGTGATATGATAATGAATAATTATTCATATTCTTTTATGTTTATAGATCAAAGCAGATCCTTACTCCGAAACGGTCGGAGTTTTTTTCTTATACAGAAAACTCTGATCCTGCCCGGAAAGATCAGCAACAGACAGGAGGCGTCAGAAATGAATATATCTGCGGAAGAAATCCGCCGGAAATCAGAAAAATTCCGTGAACAGATCATCGCAGACAGAAGATATCTGCACCAGATTCCGGAAATCGGTACAGATCTTCCCGAAACCAGTTCTTACATAAAAAAGAAGCTGAATGAAATGGGCATCCCCTGGAAGGACTGCGGAGGCAGGCTTCCGGTACAGATGACGGAGGATTTTGTCAAAGCCGGATTCCCGAGAATGGAAAAAGAAACAGGCGTTTTTTTTTTTAATGATACGGCGACCACCGAGATCTACACTCTTTCCCTACACGACGCTCTTCCCATAAAAGAGGACAACAGCCTGGATTTTAAATCGGCCAACGGATTCGGCCATATGTGCGGTCACGACGGCCATGCCGCCATGCTTCTGGGCGCCGCCCGTATCCTGAAAAGCATGGAAGACCGCCTGGAGGGAACCGTAAAACTGATGTTCCAGCCCGGGGAGGAAACCGGCGCGGGAGCGCGGATGATGGTGGAAGACGGTATTCTGTCCGATCCGGAACCAGGAGCGGCCTTCGGCCTGCATGTACAGCCCACAGACGAGACCGGCCAGATCGGCTTTGCTGCCGGAGTCAACTCCGCATCCCTGGATACTTTTATTCTGAAGATTAAGGGAAGCGGCGGACACAGTTCCCAGCCCCAGCTCTGCACAGATCCGCTGATAGTCATGAACCAGGTGTACCAGGCGCTGAACCTTCTGGTTACAAGGGAAGCGGATCCGGCTGCCATGGTAACCCTTACCTGCGGCGTGGCCCGGGGAGGAACAGCAGTCAATATCATTCCCGATGAGGCGGAGCTCCACATCGGGCTGCGGACCTTAAATGTGGAGGCCGCAGAACATCTGAAGGAGCGGATTCCCCAGATCATTGATCACTATGTAAAAGCCTGGAACGCTGGCTATGAGCTGACCACGTTCCACACACCCTGTACGCTGACGGATGAGACACTCTGCCGCCAGCTGGTGCCCCATATCCGTGAAATTACAGGACCGGACAGTGTTCACGAAATCCCCGCAATGACCGGCACAGAGGATTTCGGATATGTCACCCAGGAAGTTCCGGGTATGTTCGCTTTCATCGGCGCCGGAAAGCCCGGTAACGCGCCGCTGCACAGTCCACAGATGGTTCTGGATGAGAATGTGCTGCCTCTGGGCGCCGCCGTTTACGCAAATGCAGCCGTATCCTGGCTGGAACAGAATAAATCCTGCTGATATTTCTTTATTTGGGAAGGGAAATCCGGAAGTAACCTTTAACCTCCCGGATCTTCCCCGATGACGCAGCAGGCGCGTCTGAAGGAGGTAAAAATGAATCAGAAAACAGAAAAGAAAAAGGCATTCCGTATGCCTCATGTTTTTATTATACTGCTGTTAATTATGCTTTTTGTCGTCATTCTCTCCTATATTATCCCCAGCGGATCCTATGAGAGAATTGTCGATGACACCACCGGTCTCAGCGTCATTGATCCGGACACCTTCCAGTATGTGGAAAATGAAGATCCCATCGGATTTATGGATTACTTTGAAGCTGTCTACAACGGTTTCGTCAACGGCGCCACCATCATGGGAACACTTTTCATCTGTTCCGGCATGATCTATCTCCTGGAGGTCAGCGGCGCGTTCAGCGCCGCCATCAATCTGATCCTGAAAAAAACAAAAGGCAGAGAATTTTCAGTTGTCTGCATCTTTTATACCATCTTTGTTATTTTCGGTGTGCTGGGTTACGGAGAAGCCGCATATCCTTTTTATCCCCTGGCTGTCACCATCGGATTCGCCCTGGGATATGACAGAATGGTGGGAACGGCCCTGGCGGTCATCGGAAGCACTGTCGGCTTTACTTCGGGACTGATGAACACTTTCACCACAGGCGTCGCCCAGCAGATTGTAGGTCTTCCCCTTTTCTCGGGAATCGGCTTCCGCGCTGTGGGACTTGCCGTATTTTATGTCATCGGTCTGATCGGAATTTACGCTTACTGCCGCAAGATCAAAAAAGATCCCCGGCGCAGTTTTTACAGCGAAGAGTACATGAACCAGAGCCGGGAAGATCATACCACCGGCATGGAAAATATGACCGTTTCCAGAGCTCTTGGAATTATCATTTTTCTGGCGGTTATCGTCATCCAGGGATACGGCTGCATCCGGCTGAGCTGGTCCTTCCCCCAGATCGCGGCTCTGTATATTATCATGGGAATCATTCTGACGATTGTCTTCCGCTTTAAACCCAATGAAGCCTGCCAGCTCTTCTGCAAGGGAGCAGTGAGAGTATTCGCGGCGGCCTTTGCCGTAGGTCTGGCCCAGTCCGTGGTGGTTCTGATGAACCAGGCCTGTATTATGGACACGATTGTCCACGCGATGGCTGTTCTTCTGGAAAACAAAGGAACCGTCCTTGCGCTGCTGATTATCTTTATCTTTGTGACACTGTTTAACTTCCTGGTAGTATCCGGCAGCGGAAAGGCAGTCATCATCATGCCGATTCTCCAGCCCCTGGGAAAGATCCTCGGCATCAACCAGCAGGTGCTGGTGCTGGCTTACCAGTACGGCGACGGTATCACCAACAGTTTCTGGCCTGGCAGCTCTCTGGTACAGCTCTCCATGTGCGGCGTGGATTATGGGTCCTGGATTAAGTTCTGCTGGAAAATCTATCTCGGTTTTGTTGTGAGCGCATTCATTCTGATTATAATCGCCCATGGCATCGGTTACGGGCCATTCTGATCTTATGGTTTATCAATCCCCTGGAAAGGATTCTATTCTTCCAGGGGATTTTTCCGTCAACTCTTTCTGTCATGAATTTCTCATTTCCGCAGTTTCAGACACTCTGCCGGGATTGCGGAAAATGCTTCCCTTCCGGGATAGTTTGCCGCCGCGCCCAGTTCTTCCTCAATCCGGAGCAGACGGTTATATTTCGCCACCCGCTCTGATCGGCAGGGCGCTCCGGTTTTGATCTGTCCGGTATTTAAAGCTACCGCCAGATCCGCGATGGTAGTGTCCTCTGTCTCTCCGGACCGGTGGGAGGCTATGGTGGTATACCCTCCCCGCCTGGCCAGCTTAATCGCTTCTATCGTCTCAGACAGGGAGCCAATCTGATTGGGTTTGATCAGAATGGAGTTGGCGCAGTGCTCTGCAATCCCTCTGGCCAGCCGGGACTGATTTGTCACAAACAGATCATCTCCCACCAGCTGCACTCTGCCGCCCAGGCATCCGGTGATTTTCTTCCACCCCTCCCAGTCTTCTTCATTCAGAGGATCTTCAATGGAGATCAGCGGATACGTCTCTACCAGCTTTTCATAATAGGCAATCATCTCATCCACGGAACGGGAAATCTGGGTGCAGACCGTATCCGGCTGGGCGGCCCTGGAGCTCTCACATCTTGCCTGGCTCTCCCCCGGGAAAAAGTACATGGCGCTGTCCGGCTGATACAGCTCTGACGCCGCCGCATCCATTGCAAAAGAAATATCCTTTCCCGCCGCGTATCCGGTTTTTCTCACTGCCTCCATCAACAGATCCATGGCTTCAAAAGCATCGGAAATCTCCGGCGCAAAACCGCCTTCATCTCCCACTGCCGTAGACAGCCCTTTTTCCTCCAGCACAGTTTTCAGACTGTGATACACCTCTGTCCCCATGCGGAGCGCCTCCCGGAAGCTGTCCGCCGCCAGAGGAACAATCATAAATTCCTGGAAATCCAGATTATTTTTCGCGTGAGCTCCTCCATTCAGAATATTCATCAGGGGAACCGGAAGCCGGGTTCCCGACCGGCCGCCCAGAAAACAATACAGCGGCAGATCCAGGGAAGCGGCCGCGGCGTTGGAGGCCGCAATGGAAACTGCCAGAATGGCATTGGCCCCCAGATGAGACTTGTCCTTCGTTCCATCCGCCGTCCGCATAGCCTTATCGATTCCATAAAGATCGGAGGCATCCATTCCGCAGATGATTTCCGCAATCGTAGTATTGACATAACTGACTGCCTTTCTGACGCCTTTCCCGCGATACCGGCGCTCATCCTTATCCCGCAGCTCCAACGCCTCAAAGGCTCCTGTAGAAGCGCCGCTGGGGGAAATTCCCCGTCCCACACTTCCGTCCGCCAGAATCACCTCCGCCTCCACGGTGGGGTTCCCCCGGGAATCCAGTACCTCCCTCCCGGTTACTGTCACAATTTTCAGATATTCTCTCATTTTGCCTGTTCCTTTCCTGTAAATCAGATGATTCCGGACAGTTTTCCGCCCGGATATAAAAAACAGAGCGTTTTCGTATTCTGAATCGCTCTGTCTCTCTTATGTCCAGTATGTGTATTTTACAGGCAAATATTCTTTTTCTTTTCCCTCCGGCGCAAAAACACCTCTGTTTATATCTCCATCTCTGTTTTCACCGCCTGCGCCGCGTTTTGCGGACCGGCCGTAACATCTTAATCATCGAAGAGCGGCGTGGAAAAATACCGCTCTGCTGTATCGGGAAGTACTGTCACTACAGTCTTGCCCTCCCCCAGCTTTTCCGCCAGCTTCAGAGCCGCCGCCACGTTGGTGCCGCTGGAGATCCCGCACATCAGTCCTTCTTTTTCAGCCAGATCCTTTGCAGTCTGCAGTGCTTCCTCATCGGAAACAATATAAATATTGTCATAAATCTGCTGATTGAGAATATCAGGAATCACGCCGTCGCCGATTCCCATCTGCAGATGTGTTCCGATATTGCCGCCTGCCAGAATGGCTGCATTTTCCGGTTCTACCGCCCAGATCTCAATATCCGGATTCTGTGCTTTCAGCGCTTCACCGATTCCGGTAATAGTACCGCCGGTTCCGATTCCGGAACAGAAGCCGTGGATCGGTCCTGCCACCTGCTCCATAATCTCCAGGGCAGTATGATGACGGTGGGCCTTCGTATTATTCTCGTTGGAAAACTGCTGGGGAACAAACACATGGGGATCTTCCCTCTCCATCTTAAGGGCTGTCTGGAGACATTCCTCAATACACGCCCCGATATCTCCCGCGTCATGAATCAGAATCACCTCTGCTCCGTAATGGCGCACCAGCTTTCTGCGCTCTTCGCTGACAGAATCCGGCATAATAATAATCGTCCGGTATCCTTTTACGGCTCCCACCAGCGCCAGACCGATTCCCTGGTTGCCGCTGGTCGGCTCCACAATAATTGTATCGGGATGGAGCTTTCCCTCTTTCTCCGCCTGCTCAATCATGTTCAGCGCCGTCCGCGTCTTAATGGAACCTCCCACATTCACCCCCTCAAACTTAACCAGAACCCGGGCGTTTCCCGGCTGGTTCATCCGGTTCAGGCGAATCATGGGCGTATATCCGATTGCTTCTAAAACATTATTATAAACCACTTTTTCTCTCTCCTTCACATAAACATCTTTCCTATTATATGATATACGGAGAAAAAACTCAACAATCTTCAGCCGATTCTCCGGAACAGCTCCCAACAGTACAAAAGCCATTTCTTCGGAATAACTTTCCCCAGAAGCCGGTGCAGGAAACACATAACGCCCGGAGTCGATACCGCCAGCCTCATCCTGCTGGCCCGGAGCGCCCGTTTTACCACCTGATCTTCTTCCGTTGCCAGGGGGAAACCGCGGACAGCGCTCTTCACATCCGGATTCGCTTCATTATGGCTGGCCACTGAAATAAACTCTGTATCCTTCACCCACCAGGGGCAGACCGCCGTCACCACCACACCCCTGGGAAGCAGTTCCATTCGCAGGGCGCGGGTGTAGCTGTACAGAAACGCCTTGCTGGCGGCATAAAGATTCATATGCTGGACCGGCTGGAAGGATGCCGTGGAACAGATCTCCAGAATCCGGTCCCCGCCCCTCATATAAGGAAGAACTGTCAGGGTGGTACTGACCGCTGCCTTACAGTTCAGATCAATCATATGGGCGGAATCAAACCTGGAAATCTTTTCATAGTTTCCAATCTTCGCGTATCCCGCACAGTTGGCAAAAATCCCCACCTGTATCGTCCGGGAATGACCGCCGGAAACCGGAACTGCTTCCGCCGCCGGATTCCCGGGTTCCATACCCTCGCAGTACTCTCCGCCCTCCAGCAGCTTTTCCAGTCTCCGGATACTCTTCTCGTCTGTCACATCCATAGGAATCACCCTTGCCGGCAGAGAAAGCTGCGCCGCCGCTTCCTCCAGGCGTTCCCGGCGGCGGGCAATCAGCCAGATCTCATCAATATCTGCCTCGTCCTGGTCAATCTGAAGAGCAAAGGTCTTTCCCAGGCCGGAAGAAGCCCCCGTAATCAGAGCAATCCTCACCGTGTCACGTCTGTTCTCTCCGCTGTCCGGCGTCCCTGCGGTTCCGCCGGTCCTGTTTTTCCGGATCTGGTAAAAAACCAATTCCATAATCAGAAACGCCAGACTCATAAGAACACACGACACAAAAATTGTCCCGAAAATCGTCCGCGACCAGTTCCATATCAGTTCCACTATCATCCGTAATACTGCCATTTTGCAACACCCCGCATTCCCTGTATACTATTCCATACTATTATACCCGAAACGGCAGATTTCCCACACGATAAAGAAGAAACAAGATGGCTGCAACCTGTAAAATCAGAATCAGGGGCATTCCCACAACAAAATACCAGTGCTTTGTCTTATGCCGGAACGCGTACATCCCCAGCCAGCTCCCCAGGCTGCCGCCGATCACTGCCGTCAGAAACAGAACTGACTCTTTCACGCGCCATTTCCCATTTCTGGCTTTACGCTTGTCCGCTCCCATCATACAAAATCCAGCCAGATTAATTACGATCAGATATAGTATGATAAGTATCTTTACAATATATTCCATAAATGTCCTCTTTCTTCCTGCGCCCAAAACCGGAACGATCAGATGTCACTTCCATTAAGCCTGAAAATACCTCGCCCCTATTATATCACAATATACAGAATATTAGCTGAGAATTGGAATTGGCTTTTTGAATGATTTCAGTCTGATTAAATTTGCTGTGAATATTTTCCTTCATTTTCGCATTTTAAAATTCTGCTCATCTCATGTTTCCGATTTCAGTCCTCACAACATCCTGTTCTGTATCAGATTCTCAAATCGCTTTTAAAAGGTCAGTTGTTCTGTCACCCACTATAAAATACTCTTTTCCCTCATGCGCCTAAAAAGGACGCTATCCTTTGATAACGTCCTTTTCGTCTGCTGATTCCATTTATCTTTTTTTCTTTTCTGATTTCCCATCTTCTTTTATTTCCCGGAAAGCATTCTGTCTCTTCCGTAATCCGGTTTTTAATATATACCAGATCGGACCGGCCAGGCATACCGAAGAATAACCGCCGCAGACAATACCAATCATCAGGGGGCCGGCAAACTCACGGATAGAAGATACTCCCAGGATAAATATCATAAATACCATAACAAATGTTGTCAGAGAAGTATTGATACTCCGTGACAGTGTCTGCGTGATGCTTTCATTTACCAGACACTTCAGATCAGTCTCCTGTGTACCGTTCTGCAGAGCCAGATGCTCACGGATACGGTCGAAAATAACAATAGTTGCATTAACCGAATAGCCCACCAGCGTCAGCATACATGCAATAAACGTAGAACCGACACTTGTCCGGGAAAGTACATAAAAGGCAAAAACGATCAGTACGTCATGTACCAGCGCAATTACCGCCGCACTGCCAAACCGGATATCCTTAAACCGGAACCAGATATAGATCAGCATACAGATAGTGGCAATCACAACCGCCCATATAGCGTCAGAACGCATCTCACTGCTGATAGTGGAACTGATATTCTGTGATTCCGAAATATCCTCCTCCGCCACATTAAAGTTCTCTTCCAGCGTCTGCGCGAACGCTTCACGCTCCTCCAGATCCAGCGTCCTGGTTTTAAAGATTACCGCATTACTGCCTTCCACCTTCTGGGTCTGGACATTGCTGTCTCCGGTAACTTCCTCAATATAAGGAACAATTTCTTCTTCAATCTCCTCAATCGAGTAATCTGTATCAAAGGTTACTGTCGTGGACGTACCACCCACAAACTCCAGACTGTAATTCAGTCCCTGGCCCGTCTTCGCCTTGTACACTCCCATGCCGGCCAGTCCGGCAACAATCACGGCCGCAGAAATACCGATACAGATAAATCTCTTTCCGACAAAATTGAAGGGCTTTCTCTCCTTCTTTTCTCCGTAAAACTTCTTATCCTGAAATCCCATTCCATAAAGCGCTTTTAAAATCCATCTGGTGACAGCCAGCGCTGTAAACATGGAAAATACAATACCGATGGCAAGGGTAACAGCAAATCCCCGGACAGTACCGGTTCCGCGGATACCAAGCACAGCCGCAGCAATCAGGGTTGTTACATTCCCATCCAGAATAGCAGAAAATGCCTTTTTAAATCCGGCTGTTATTGATACCTTTACAGATACGCCCGCGGCAATTTCCTCCCGGATCCGGGCAAAAATGATGACATTGGCATCCACTGCCATGCCGATGGAAAGAATAATACCTGCAATTCCCGGCAGAGTCAGCGTAATGTGATACAAATGCAGGATCGTCAGAACAATTCCCGTATAAATCAGCAGCGCAATGGATGCGGCCAGCCCCGGAATCCGGTAAACAGCAATCATAAATACAACGATAATCAGAAGACCGATCACCGCCGCCAGAATACTGGATGTAATTGCCTGGGAACCAAGCTGGGCTCCCACCACTTCTGACTGCAGCTCCTCAAGCTCTACCTTCAGGGCTCCGCTCCGGATCTGGGTCGCCAGAACCTCGGCATCCTCATAGGACTCCATACCGGTAATGACCGCTACACCATCCGAAATCTGAGACTCTACCTGCGGATATGTGATGCATTCCCCATCATAATAAATCGGAAGATAACTTCCAAGATATTCCTCTGTATATTCCGAAAAAATCTCCGCGCCTTCCTCCGACAGAGTCAGCTGCACACAATATTCCGTCTGGCCGGTGGTCTGATCCTGCTGAATCACCGCCTGGGCGTCCACCACATCATCACCGGTCATATACACCTCTCCGTCCACAGTCTGGAACTCCAGGGAACCGGGGGTTCCCAGCTCAGATAAAATCTCATTGGCATCTGAGACGCCGGGAATCTCTACCGTAATACGGTCGTCTCCCACCTGATACACGGAAGCTTCTGTATCATAAGCGCTGACACGCTGCTGAAGCTGATAAACGGTATCGGACATGTCTTCCGACGATGGCGTCTCGTCTCCGGCCACCTGGTAAGTAATGCTGACGCCGCCGGCCAGATCCAGCCCAAGATTAATGCCGGTATCACTGTCCTTTTCCACTGTTCCTTTCACAATTCCGTAGGAGTAGTAGCCCAGTAATAATACAATCGCGATAAATACAATAAAAACCACTGCTGATTTCTTTTTCTTCATCTTTGTTTCCTCCAACTCTGTTCAGCCATTGCCGCTTTGATCATAATCGCGCATTCGATCCGCTTTTTCTGAAGCTCACAGCCGATATCGTATGCGTCATTAATATGTCCGTGAAAATGGTAGGAGTTGGCAGCGCAGCCGCCGCTGCAATAGAACCTGGCAAAACAGCTCCTGCATTTTTCCTTAGCATAAACGTTGCAGCATTTGAATTCATCACGAATATCTGTCCGCGTCACGCCGTCCCAGACATTCCCCATCAGAAACTCTTCGTTCCCCACAAACTGATGACAGGGATACAGATCTCCCCAGGGCGTCACTGCCAGATACTCTGTCCCGGAACCACAGCCGGACAGACGCTTCGCCACACAGGGACCGCCCTCCAGGTCAATCATAAAATGGAAGAAATTGAAATCCTTTCCTTCCCTTTTCCGCTTCACCATCTCTGCGGCAAGCCTGTCATACTCTTCAAAAAGTTTCGGCAGATCCTCTTCCCGCAGCGCGTAGGCCTCGGAATCCTCCGCCACTACCGGCTCCACCGAAATCTGCTTAAAGCCCAGATCTGCCAGATGCAGCACATCCCCGGCAAAATCAGTATTATAGTGGGTAAAAGTCCCTCTCACATAATATTTATCCTGGTTTCTGCTCTCCGCGAACTTCTGGAACTTCGGTACAATGAGATCATAGCTGCCTTTGCCATTGCGGAAAGGACGCATGTGGTCCTGAATTTCCTTTCGTCCATCAATGCTTAAAACCACATTTCCCATCTCTTTATTGGCAAACTCCATGACTTCATCATTTAAGAGAACGCCATTGGTTGTCAGGGTAAACCGGAAATTCTTATCATGGATCTTCTCCTGCTCTCTTCCGTAGGCCACCAGATCCTTCACCACCTGCCAGTTCATCAGCGGTTCCCCGCCGAAGAAATCAACTTCCAGATTCCGTCTGTGGCCGGAACTGGCAATGAGAAAATCAAGCGCCTGTTTTCCTACCTCAAAACTCATCAGTTCCCGGCGGCCATGATACTCCCCCTCCTCCGCAAAACAATAACGACAGGCAAGATTACAGTCATGGGCAATATGTAAACAGAGCGCTTTCACTACAGTAGGTCTTTTCTTAAAATCCATGATATAATCTTCGTACTCATCTTCTGTAAAAAGCTGTCCGTCACCGGCAAGCTCCTTTACCTCATCATATGCCTCTGCAAGCTCTGCCCTGTCATACTTCCCAGAGAGAGTCTCAAGAATTTCTTCTTTTGTATGTCCCTCATACAGAGCTATAATATCATAGGTCGCGTCATCCACCACATGAATAGCCCCGCTGTTCACATCAAGTACAATATTGTACCCATTGTTCTTATACTGGTGAATCATGCTTCACCCTCACTTTCAGATCATTTTCCAGACACATGAAAGCCGCATGCTTTTGGCATACGGCCCAGTGAATCTTCCTTCAGTTCAGACATTCTCCCTCCGGGGGAATGTCTCCTCCGGAGCTTATTTATGCTCGCAGCTCTGATTACCTACTGTACAGGAAGTCTTACATGCGGACTGGCAGGATGTCTGGCACTCGCCGCAGCCGCCTTTCTTTACAGTATTCTGTAATCTCTTTGTATTTAATGTCTTAATATGCTTCATAACAGAATACTCCTTTCCTTATTTTAACTAGTGAGAAGTATAACACACATCCTGTGGGAACGCAACGGAAAATCAG
>CAYLWI010000068.1:0-11235 GCA_964387345.1 uncultured Eubacterium sp.
GTAACGAATAAGGTGGTTTCAGCAGCAGTGGGATATGATATCACAGATTCTTTTACGAGTACCAAAACATTTTCCACGACGGTTGCGGCCGGGAAAAAGGTAAATGTTAAAGTACATACGAATTATCAGAAAAAGACATTTGATATTTACAATAACGCAACCGGGAACTGTGTACAGAGCGGGGCATATACAATGAAACCTGTTGGGTTGATTTTTAAACAGTACACTTATTCGCAGTAATATAATTTTAATCAGATTTACGCAGCCTGCGGCACCCGTAAACCCCGGGTGCCGCAGATTATAATGATAAGATATTTTCAGCGCTTTCTCAGCTTTTCAATCAAACCGGTAATGATTTCAATGGCGTCGGTTTTCTGGCTCTCTTCCATGGCTTTACGATAAGTTTCACGGTTTTCCCATACGGTGGAAACGGCCTTTTCCAGGGTTTCCTCTGACAGATTCTCCTCCTCCAGCACATAGCTGAAGCCCTGCTTTTTAAAAGAACTGGCGTTCAGAATCTGATCGCCCCGGCTGGCCGCCTTTGACAGCGGAATCAGAATGTTGGGTTTGCAGAGAGCCTGCAGCTCGCAGATGGCGTTGGCGCCTGCCCGGGAGATAACCAGATCTGCCGCGGCGAACAGATCTGCCAGCTCCTCATTGATATATTCGTACTGTACATAGCCCACAGTATGGTGCAGGGTGGGATCCAGATTCCCTTTTCCGCAAAGGTGAATTACCTGGAACCTTTTTAATAATGTGGGAAGCAACCTGCGTACCGTCTCATTGATTACCCGGGAGCCAAGGCTTCCGCCAATAATGAGAATCACCGGTTTTTTATCGGTGAATCCGGTGTATGTACAGGCTTTGTTCTTATCACCCTGTAAAAGCTCGCGGCGGATCGGGGAGCCGGACAGGACTGCTTTTCCTTCGGGAAGCAGTTTCAGTGTTTCCGGGAAATTGCAGCAGACTTTGCTGGCGGAAGGAATTGCCAGTTTGTTGGCAAGCCCCGGGGTCATGTCAGATTCATGTATGATTACCGGTATCCGCAGATGTCTGGCGGCCAGCACTACGGGAACGCTGACAAAACCGCCTTTGGAAAAGACGATGTCGGGTTTTATTTTGCGGATCAGATGTCTGGCCTGGCCGTAACCCCTGAGTACCTTCAGCGGATCTGAAAAGTTTTTCGGATCAAAATATCTCCGGAGCTTTCCGGACGAGATGCCATAATAAGGTATATTTTCTTTTTCGATTAACCTTTTTTCAATACCATCATAAGATCCGATATAGGAAATCTCATAGCCCAGCTCTTTTAAACGGGGCAGCAGAGCGATATTCGGGGTTACATGTCCGGCGGTTCCGCCACCGGTCAGGATAATTTTTTTCATATGTCTGCCCTTTCTGGATAAATGTCTTTATAACTTTTTGAAATAATTCTTTCTTCATTATAGTATACGCTTAAGAGGAAAAGTCAACACACTTTTAAGAAAAAAGGTGTCATAATTTGCGACAAAAAGGAAGACGATTTTTCTTTCTTTCAGACAGGGTTTCTGTTAAACTAAGGACAGACGGACAAAGATGCCCGGCGGAAAGGAGGTGCCGGATGGAAAACATACTTCATTTGGCGAAATCATGGTACATGCTTTATCAGAATGAACTGTTTATGGGAGTTCTCGCATGTATTTTTATACTTATGATACTGACGCTGCTGGCAGTGAAAAGATGCAGAAAACAGATAAAGCGCCTGACAGAAAACACAAAGGAAATGACAAAGGTGGCAATCAGTCAGAGCAATCTGGCCATGCGGAGGGAGGAGGCTCTGGAACGGCAGATGGAGGAGAGCGGATCAGAGCGGAAAAGGGTAGTTTCAAAGGAAGATGAGGAATTATTCGGAAGCGTGATCCAGGAAATTTTCCCATAAGGGAAATACAGATTTTTCCAGGGCCACTTGAAATCTGAACTGCCATTTGCTACAATACAGAAGAAAGTTAAAAAAATAACAAAGCTGCAGATAAACAAACGAAAAAAGGAGCGAGGAAAATGAGTAAGATTACATTTGATTACAGCAAGGCGGCTTCGTTCATTAGTGATGAAGAAGTAAAATACATGAGCAGGCTGACAGAAGACGCGAAAAAGGTTCTGGTTTCAAAGACCGGCGCGGGAAATGATTTTCTTGGCTGGATCGATCTTCCTGTTGAGTACGACAAGGAGGAGTTTGAGCGGATTAAGAAGGCGGCAGAGAAAATCCAGAGTGATTCTGAGGTTCTGGTTGTAATTGGTATCGGCGGTTCTTATCTGGGCGCGCGGGCAGCGATCGAGTTTCTTCGTCATGGTTTTTATAATAATATTCCGAAGGAAATGAGAAAGACCCCCGAGATTTATTACGCCGGGAACAGTATCAGCGGGGCGTATCTTCAGGGTCTTCTGGATGTGATCGGGGACCGCGATTTTTCTGTGAATGTAATATCCAAATCCGGCACTACCACAGAGCCGGCCATCGCTTTTCGTATTTTTAAAGAAAAACTTGAGAAGAAATATGGCAAAGAAGAAGCCGCGAAGCGTATTTATGCAACCACAGATAAGGCAAAGGGAGCATTAAAGGTGCTGGCGACAGAGGAAGGGTACGAGACCTTTGTTGTTCCGGATGATGTAGGAGGACGTTTTTCTGTTCTGACAGCTGTAGGTCTGCTTCCTATTGCTGTCAGTGGAGCAGATATCGATCGGCTGATGGCGGGAGCGGCAGCGGGCAGAGAGCTGGCGCTGACAAAAGATTTTGCAGAAAATGACGCAATGCAGTACGCGGCAATCCGTAATATTCTTCACCGGAAAGGCAAAAGTGTGGAGGTGCTTGCCAATTATGAGCCTGCTCTTCATTATATAAGCGAATGGTGGAAGCAGTTATATGGAGAGAGCGAGGGGAAGGATCAGAAGGGTATTTTCCCGGCGTCTGTGGATCTGACTACGGATCTTCATTCCATGGGACAGTTTATACAGGATGGCTCCCGGATTATGTATGAGACTGTGATGAAGGTGGAAAGCCCGAGAGGTGATGTTGTGATCCGGGAAGAGCCGGTGGATCTGGACGGATTGAATTATCTGGCAGGAAAAGATATGAATTTTGTCAATGACTGTGCCATGAATGGGACAATTATGGCGCATACTGACGGAAATGTGCCGAATCTGATGGTAACGATTCCTGCACAGGATGAATATTCCCTGGGATTGCTGTTCTACTTCTTCGAGTTTGCGGTAGGTGTCAGCGGATATCTTCTTGGTGTGAATCCGTTTAACCAGCCTGGGGTGGAGAGTTATAAGAAAAACATGTTTGCGCTTCTTGGAAAACCTGGTTATGAAGAGATGCGGGAGGAGCTTCTGAAGCGTCTGTAAAACACACGGGAACGAAAGATTTCTGCTCCCGGCACAAAATGAATGATGATAGTGAAAACAGGCAGACCTGCGGGGTCTGCCTGTTTTCACTATATGGAATCTGGGAAATGTTAAATTTAAGAATAATTTGTTAAAAAATAGAATCGGTAAGAAGTGGAGGGAGGATGGCGAAATATGGAGATTTTTGTAATAAAAATGGTGAAACAATAGCGTTTTGGACCGCAAAACCAGGTTTTTTACAAGAAAGGGGTTGACACACAGAAAGGGCGCTGATATAATCCTTGAAAAGTTTTGTAATATTTTCGTAACAAATTTAATGCAAATGAATAAAATAAAACACAGATAGGACATATTTACAAAACTTAATTTTAAGAAGCGCCCTGCCGGAAACAGCAGGGTATAGGAGGTCAAATGAAATTCAGAAAATTGGTTATGGAATTTGGACTTATTGCAGTATCTGCTGCTATAGTAACTATCCCGTCAGCCGTTTCTGTCAGTGCCGCAGAAACTGTTTCCGAAGCAGAATCAGCTGCTGCGGAAGGGGACAATTCTATAGACAGTGATTCAGCAGAGGATTTACAGGAGACAGATGAAGAAAAGTCAGAATGGGAAGGCAGACTGTTAGCAGTTGTGGAGGAAGGTTCCAGTCTCACAATCAGGAGCGAGGCAGATACGGATGCCGATGTGGTTGGAAAGCTGAACCGGGGCGCTGCGGCAGAAATTATTGAAAAAGGTGATGAGTGGACCAGAATAGTATCCGGAGATGTAGAAGGATATGTAAAAAATGAATATTGTTTATTTGAAGAAGAGGCCGAAGCACAGGCTGAAGAAATCTGTGATACAGAGGCAACGGTAACGACCGATGGTCTCCGGGTCCGGAGCGGCGCCGGAACAGATACATCGGTTCTGGATATTCTGAATACAGGAGATGTTATAACTGTTTCTGATGAAGAAGTGACGGGAGCAGAGAAGGAAGACGGATGGGTCCAGGTACAGTACAATGATACTGTGGCTTATGTGTCCGCTGAATATGTAGATGTGGCTCTGAATGTGGGGGAGGCTGTCAGCATTGAAGATATCCTGGAGGAGCAGGCAGCGGCTGTCCAGGCCAGCGCCCAGAGCAGTTCTTCTTCCGCTGAAAGTACAGAAGCAGTCAGCGCGTCTTCTGATGACGTTACTCTTCTGGCAGCGCTTATCCAGTGCGAGGCAGGCGGCGAAAGCTATGCCGGACAGCTTGCGGTAGGCGCGGTAGTTATGAACCGGGTGAAGAGCAGCTCTTTCCCCAATTCTGTTTCCGGGGTCATTTATCAGAGCGGACAGTTTTCTCCGGTAGCAAGCGGAAAGTTTGCGCGTGTATTAAGCAGCGGCAGCATTTCCGCCAGTTGTTATCAGGCAGCAAGAGAGGCGATCGGCGGGGCTGATAACACTGGCGGCGCAAAATATTTCCATGCAGGCTCCGGGCAGGGAACGGTGATCGGAAACCAGGTGTTCTATTAAATAAAACAGAAAATTTTTGATAAAGACCCATCGGGAGTGTGTGATTTCTGTCGGAAGAGAGACAGGCAGCTTCATCCCGCCGGGTCTTTTTTTCTGAAAAAGGGTTTTTTGTTGTAAATCGGGATAAAATATAGTATGATACAAAGGACAGGAGAGTATGTGTTTTGGGCATGTATCATATGATATGGAAAAGAAGAATTGAGACACAAAGGAGGCGACGTATGGGATTTCAACTGCAGGAACCTGTGTTCTGGCTCATTATATTTGCGGCGATGGTTGTGATTGAACTGCTGACCCTGGGACTGACGACGATCTGGTTTGCGGGCGGGGCTCTGGCCGCGCTGTTTGTGAGCATGACAGAAGTCCGGTTCCCGGTACAGATGCTGCTTTTTCTTGCGATATCGTTCGTACTGCTTGTACTGGTCCGTCCGTGGGCGAGAAAGCATTTTAATCATGACAGGGTTCAGACGAATGTACAGAGTCTGATCGGTCAGAGCGCCGTTGTCATTGAGGAAATCAATAATGTGCAGGCAAAAGGCCGGGTAATGGTCCGGGGACAGGAATGGACGGCGCGCAGTGTGAATGAGACGGAGCTGATTCCGAAGAATACACGGGTAACGATCCGTGAGATCAGCGGTGTAAAGCTGATTGTGGAGACTGATCCGGAGTAAAGGCCGGATGAATCATAGCGGTCCGGGGATTAAAGGAGGGTATTATGTTTTTAATAGCTATTATAGTTGTAATTATTATCGTAATTCTTATTCTGGTTTCCTGTGTGAAGATTGTTCCGCAGGCAAATGCATTTGTAGTTGAGCGTCTGGGGGCTTACCAGGGGACCTGGGAGGTGGGGCTTCATTTTAAGATGCCGTTTATTGACCGGGTGGCAAAGAAAGTCCTGCTAAAGGAGCAGGTGGTTGATTTTGCGCCCCAGCCGGTAATTACCCAGGATAATGTTACCATGCGGATTGATACGGTAGTATTTTTCCAGATTACAGATCCGAAACTGTATGCATATGGTGTGGAGAATCCGATCATGGCCATTGAAAATCTGACAGCTACCACTCTCCGGAATATCATTGGAGATCTGGAGCTGGATGAGACACTGACCTCCAGAGAGACAATTAATACAAAGATGCGGGCCTCTCTGGATATTGCCACAGATCCCTGGGGAATCAAAGTGAACCGTGTAGAGTTAAAGAATATTATTCCGCCTCAGGCTATCCAGGAAGCCATGGAGAAGCAGATGAAGGCGGAACGTGAGAGGCGCGAGGCGATCCTCCGGGCAGAGGGTGAGAAAAAGTCTACGATTCTGGTGGCGGAAGGGAAAAAAGAATCAGCCATCCTGGATGCGGAGGCGGAAAAGAGAGCCGCTATTCTCCGGGCGGAGGCAAAGCGTGAAGCAACAATTAAAGAGGCAGAAGGACAGGCGGAGGCAATTCTCAGAATTCAGCAGGCCAATGCGGACGGTCTCCGGTTTCTGAAGGAGTCTGAGCCGGATGCGGCAGTGCTTCAGATTAAGAGTCTGGAGGCTTTTGCAAAAGCAGCGGATGGTAAAGCAACCAAGATTATTATTCCGTCTGAGATCCAGGGAATTGCCGGTCTGGCAAAATCCCTTGTGGAAGTTGCGGCAGATGTGAAAGACACAAAATAAACCAGGTAAAGATAATTGTATTGACCAGGGCTGCTTTTCTTTACAGGCAGCCCCTTTCGCATAGGAGGATACATTTTATGAATCTGAAAGGAAGAAATTTTTTAAAATTACTGGATTTTGCGCCGGAGGAGATTACATACCTGATTGATCTGGCGGCAGAACTGAAAGCAAAAAAGAAACAGGGGATTCCCCATGATATGCTCCGGGGAAAGAACATTGCTCTTATTTTTGAAAAGTCAAGTACACGCACCCGCTGTTCTTTTGAAGTGGCGGCCTGTGATCTGGGAATGCATGCCACATTTCTGGATCCGTCGGCTTCCCAGATCGGAAAGAAAGAAAGTATTGCAGATACAGCCCGTGTGCTGGGAAGGATTTATGACGGAATCGAATATCGTGGTTTTGCACAGGAAATCGTAGAAGAACTGGCAGAATACGCGGGAGTTCCGGTCTGGAACGGACTGACCAATGAGTTTCATCCCACTCAGATGCTGGCGGATATGCTGACGATCCGGGAGCATTTTGGACATCTGAAAGGAATTAAACTTGCATATATGGGAGACGCCCGCTATAATATGGGGAATTCTCTTATGGTAGTATGTGCAAAGCTGGGAATGCATTTTACAGCATGTACCAATAAAAAATATTTTCCCGGCCAGGAGCTTGTAAGCACCTGTCGGCAGATTGCTGCTGAAACCGGCGGAACAATCAGGCTGACAGAGGATCCGGAGGCAGGCACAAAGGGGGCGGATGTGATTTATACGGATGTCTGGGTTTCCATGGGAGAGCCGGATGAAGTCTGGGAGGAGCGGATCCGGGATCTGACACCATACAGGGTGAATAAAGCGCTGATGGAAAATGCGGGTTCCCAGTGCAGATTCATGCACTGTCTTCCGGCGTTCCACGACCGCAAAACAATTATTGGTGAGCAGATTTATGAAAAATATGGTCTGACAGAGATGGAAGTGACAGATGAGGTTTTTGAAAGTCCTCAATCGATTGTATTTGATGAAGCAGAGAACCGGATGCATACAATCAAGGCAGTGATGCTGGCAACTCTTGGAGATCTGCCGGAAGCAGGAGAGTAAAAGTGAAAGAGAAGGTGCTGAAGCTGCTGCAGGAGACAGACGGCTTTCTGTCCGGGCAGGAAATCAGTGAAATGTTCGGCGTGTCCAGAACCAGTGTCTGGAAAGCTATCCGCCAGCTGGAGGATACGGGATACAAGATAGAAGCGGTGAGAAATAAAGGTTACCGTCTTTGCTATGAGCCGGATTTTCTTAGTGAAGAGCGGATCCGGCCCTTCCTGCGTACCAGATGGGCAGCAAAAGAAATCCGGGTTTTTGAGAGTATAGATTCATCTAATAATGAAGCAAAACGGGCGGCGGAGAACGGAGCCGGACAGGGACTGCTGGTGATTGGAGAACAGCAGACTGCGGGGCGGGGACGTCGGGGAAGAGCCTGGGATTCCCGGAAAGGCGAAGGCATTTTTATGACTCTGATTCTGATGCCGGATATTGAACCGGCCAACGCACCCATGCTGACTCTGGTCATGGGAATGGCGGTCAGGGAGGCTCTGAAGGATGTAGCGGGGCTGGACGCATGGATTAAATGGCCCAATGATATTGTCTGTGATGGAAAAAAGATATGTGGAATTCTGACAGAGATGAGCGCACAGATTGATTATATAAATTACATTGTGATTGGAGTGGGCGTCAATGTACATAACCGGGAATTCCCGGAGGAAGTCCGCCGGGTTGCCACTTCTGTATATGAGCAGACGGGGCGGCAGGTCAGCCGGGCCAGACTGGTCGCGGAGTGTATGAACTGTTTTGAAAAATACTATGATCTTTATCTCAGGACCCAGAATCTGGAGAGATTGAAGGATGAGTATAATAAGCATCTGATTAACAGGGGGCGGCAGGCGCGTATCAGTGATCTGAAAAAAGAGTTTACCGGAATAGCCCGTGGAATTAATGAATCCGGAGAATTGCTGGTGGAAACGGAGCATGGAATAGTTCCTGTATCTGCGGGAGAGGTCTCTGTGAGAGGCGTATATGGATATGTATAAAGTATTATGAGAGAAGCGGGAAAAAGGAGGAATCCTATGTACGAAGAGGGGATTGTGCTTTGCGCGTCCAGCGCATACACAAAACAGTTTTATCTGAATCCCGAATTTGAAAATCTTCCGGAGAGTATCAGGGAGGAGCTGAAGATTATGTGCGTGCTGTACACAGAAGATGTGGGCGGCACGCTGGTTTTACGTTTTGATGAGGAAGGCAGTCTGAAGTTTGAGACAGACGCCAATGAAGAAGATCTGCTGTATGATGAGATCGGAAGTGTACTTAAGATCAGGCAGATCCAGGCGCGGAAAGCGGATTTTTTAGAGTCCCTGGAAATGTATTACAAAGTGTTTTTCCTGGGAGAGGTATGGGAGGACGAGGAGTAATGTTACTGACAGTGGATATTGGAAACACAAATATCACTCTGGGGGTATTTAACGGGAAAAAGCTGAGAACCACCTTCCGTATGACCACGATACAGACGAGGACATCGGATGAATATGGCATGGTGATGTGTGAGCTTCTGGAGCATAATGAAGTGAAGGTGGAGGATATCACAGACGTTATTGTGGCGTCCGTGGTTCCCAATGTCATGCACTCTCTGACCAGCGCGATTATCAAATATTTTCATAGTAAGCCCATTATTATAGAGGCCGGAATCCGGACCGGCATCCGGGTGGCGGGACGAAACCCAAGACAGGTGGGCGCAGACCGTATTGTAGACGCGGCGGCGGTATATGAACTGTATGGAGGACCGGCAATAGTAATTGATTACGGTACAGCAACAACCTTTGATCTGGTGGACGAGGATGGGACTTTTACAGCATGCGTCATTGCGCCGGGCATCCGGACATCCGCCCAGGCTATGTGGAGCATGGCCGCGAAACTTCCCGAGTTTGAGATAAAAAAACCGAAAAGCATACTGGCCCAGGATACTATTTCCTGTATGCAGGCCGGACTTGTGTTCGGACAGGTGGGTCAGACGGAGTATATTGTCCGGCAGATGAAGAAGGAATTTGGACGTGATGATGTGAAAGTAGTCGCTACCGGAGGACTGGGAAGAATTATTGAGAAAGAAACCAGAGTGATTGATGTTTATGATCCCATGCTGACATTAAAGGGAATGCGGCTGATTTTTGAGAAACAGAAAAAATAGTGATTGGAAAAAACAAGATGGACAGACTGAAGATTGGGAATGTAACTCTGGACAATCCGCTGATTTTAGCGCCTATGGCAGGCGTTACGGATCTGCCCTTCCGCCTGCTCTGTAAAGAGCAGGGGGCGGGACTTCTCTGTATGGAGATGGTCAGCGCAAAAGCTGTTTATTACCGGAACAGGAATACAGAAAAGCTTCTGGAGATTGATCCCGGGGAGCATCCGGTATCGCTGCAGTTCTTTGGATCTGATCCGGATATTCTGGCAGAAATGGCAGCGCAGATTGAAGACCGGCCATTTGACATACTGGATTTTAATATGGGGTGTCCGGTTCCGAAGGTCGTAAATAACGGTGAAGGTTCTGCCCTGATGAAGGATCCGGTTCTGGCGGGAGAGATTCTCCGGAAAATGGTAAGGGCCGTACGCAAACCGGTGACAGTAAAAATCCGGAAAGGTTTTGATGATGAACATGTGAATGCGGTTGAAATCGCGAAAATTGCGGAAGACTGCGGCGTTGCCGCCATCGCGGTTCACGGCCGGACCAGGCAGCAGTATTATTCCGGAAAGGCAGACTGGGATATTATCCGACAGGTAAAGGAGGCGGTCTCCATCCCTGTAATTGGCAACGGGGATCTTCGCACGGCGGAGGATGTGGTGCGGATGAAAGAGGAAACCGGGTGCGACGGTTTTATGATTGGCCGGGGCGCTCAGGGGAACCCCTGGATTTTTGCACAGATCCTGAATAAGCTGGAGACCGGAGAGGATCTGCCGAAGCCGTCTATTGAGGAAGTAGCCAGGATGGTGCTGCGTCATGCCCGGCTGCAGCTTGAAGTGAAGGGCGAATATATCGGTATCCGGGAGATCCGGAAACATGCGGCCTGGTATACCGCAGGGTATAAAAATTCGTCAAAGCTCCGGGGACAGATCAACGGCGTGGAAAGTTATGAGCAGTTAGAGGCTTTGTTTATAAAGCTGCTGGATCCGGCAAATGGAATTTCAAAATAAAAGAATAGCAAGGGAGAAAGAAACATAGATTAACCTGTAGAGAAATATCTGCAGGTTTTTTATAATGGAAAGGGAAAAAATATGCAGTCAGATAAAAGGGTGGGTAAAAATTCTGAAAAGATACTTCTGGAAAATATTGAAAGACCGGAAGAAAAGCCGGGAGGAGGCAGAGGGAAAAAGGGATTCCGTTTCCGGGGGACTTACCTGGGAAAATCCGTTTCTGGACTCGGGCAGGGACGTGATTGAAGAAGTTCTGCGCCATAAAAATCTTGATTACCGGTCGTTCCGTCCGATTCTGATTGATACGGATTTTCCGGATCAGCATTTCGGGGAAGAGGATGATGTGGATCAGGTTCTCTCCCAGATAGAGCGGGGGTTGAATTTTCTGGAAATCTGTACCGACAGACCGGAATATTTTGAAAGCTGGAAGAATTATATGGAAGAAGAATACGGACTGATTGTCCGTCTGGTACCCAAAAACTGGCA
>CAYLWI010000069.1:0-10954 GCA_964387345.1 uncultured Eubacterium sp.
GTCCAGCAGGTGTACCACAACTGGGCAGAGTAAGCTGGGAAGATACCTGGACGAGCAGGAATTATAATATTTCAGACTGGTGAAAAAGATTTCCCTGTCTGCCGATCCGGAGCTGGCAGACAGGGAAATCTTTTTTCCTGTTCTCTTTACTGCTGACATGAATGGAGAAAACAGTACCGGCCGGGAATGTCCGCGTATTCCGATGAGATTTTTTTGTGGTAATGAGTATCAGAATATGTTATAATTCAGACAAAATTGATTATACAATTATAATAGTTCCGGAAAGGCGAAGGCGTTTTTCCGGACAGTGAACCAGGGGGGATTTTCTATGAAAAAGATTCTTTTCGCAGCGTCAGAGTGTGTACCGTTTATCAAGACAGGAGGACTTGCCGACGTCTGTGGGGCTCTTCCGAAGATGTTTGATAAGAATGAATGGGATGTCCGGGTGGTGATTCCGAATTATTCCTGTATTCCGGAGCACTACAGGAATCAGTTTGAATACGTGACACATTTTTATATGGGAACCGGATCCTATGTTCCCAATAAATATGTTGGCGTTTTAAAATATGAGCTTGACGGCATTACTTATTATTTTATTGACAATGAGGAATATTACAATTGTTTTCTTCCTTATGGAAATATACGGTATGATATTGAAAAGTTCTGTTTCTTTGACAAGGCGGTGCTTTCCATGCTTCCTCTGATAGGTTTCCAGCCGGATCTGATTCACTGCCATGACTGGGAGACAGGTATGATACCGGTATATTTAAAAACAGAATTCCAGGGGGATATGTTTTTCTGGGGCATGAAGGCAATGATGACGATTCATAACCTGAAGTTTCAGGGGATCTGGGATATTAAGACCATGATCGGACTGACAGGTCTTCCAAAGAGTCTGTTCACGCCGGACAAACTGGAGTTCCAGAAGGATGCGAACATGCTGAAGGGCGGCCTGGTTTATGCCGATTATATTACTACGGTCAGCGAGACATATGCCCGGGAGATCCAGACTCCTTATTATGGCGAGGGGCTGGATGGTCTGCTGTCAGCAAGGCATTTTGATATGCAGGGTATAGTCAATGGTATTGATTATGATCTTTATAATCCGGCTGCGGATTCCCATCTCTTTGTGAATTATGACGCGGACAATTTCCGCAAAAAGAAGGTCCAGAATAAGACGAAACTGCAGGAAATGCTGGGACTTAAGGTGGATTCCCATAAGTATATGATCGGACTGGTGTCCCGTCTGACGGATCAGAAGGGACTTGATCTGATTGACTACTGTTTTGAGCGTATTGTAGATGAGTTTACACAGTTTGTTGTGATCGGGACCGGTGAAGAACGGTATGAAAATATGTTTAAATATTACGCATGGAAGTATGGAGACAGGGTGTCTGCCAATATCTGTTATAATGCGGATCTGGCCCAGAAGCTGTATGCGGCTGCGGATGCATTTCTGATGCCTTCCCGGTTTGAGCCCTGTGGTCTGACCCAGCTTATGGCGTTCCGTTACGGAACAGTACCGATTGTCCGCGAGACCGGAGGCCTGAAGGATACCGTCCAGCCATATAACGAGTATGATAATACTGGTACCGGCTTTTCTTTTACAGATTATAATGCGGAGGATATGCTTCATGTAATTAATTATTCCAAACAGATTTATTTTGATAAAAAGCGTCAGTGGAACCAGATGGTGGATCGGGGAATGCGTTCTGATTTTTCATGGAGGGTTTCCGCAAAAAAATATGAGGATCTCTATAATTATCTTCTTGGAGTATAAAAACAGTTTCTGTTTTGAATCCGGAAGGGGAGTTTTCTTTTATCATACCGCGGGCCGGCTTTGCCGGTTCCGCGGTGTTTCTGGCATGAAAAAGAAATTCTGCAAGGCATAGAATAACGAATTGTGTAAATACTACAAAAGTATGGACAGAATTCTGTACCGGGAAAAGGAGGTTTTGTGAATTGCAGAAGGAAAATGAAAACAGCCAGAGGGAAACGATGGAAGAGATCCGGAATTTCGGGCAGCTGGAACTGGATCACAGCAGTCAGAAGCATAATATTTATCTTCTCTCCATTATCGGAGAGGTAGAAGGGCATGAATGTCTTTCCGCCAACACGAAAACAACAAAATATGAACATGTGCTTCCGAAACTGGCGGAAGTGGAAGACAATGCGTCTGTGGACGGGGTGCTGGTGCTCCTCAATACTGTGGGCGGGGATGTGGAATCCGGTCTTGCCATTGCGGAAATGATTGCTTCGCTGAGCAAACCGACTGTGTCGCTGGTGCTGGGCGGCAGTCATTCCATCGGAGTTCCGCTGGCGGTCTCGGCAGACTACTCTTATATTGTGCCGACAGGAACCATGGTAATTCATCCGGTAAGGCTTTCCGGCGTGGTGATCGGGGCCAGGCAGACCTATGATTATTTCAGACAGATGCAGGAACGGATTTCCGGTTTTATTGAATCCCACTGTATGATTAAAGCGGAGCGTATAGAGGAAATGATGATGAATACCAGTATGCTGACGAAGGATCTCGGGACGATTCTGGTGGGGCATGAGGCTGTGGCGGAAGGGATAATTAATGAGGTGGGAGGCATTTCTGACGCCATTGAGCGGCTGCATTTTATGATCAATGAGGCAAGAGACTGAATTCCCGGTTGAAAAGGGAGAAGAGGAATTATAATAAAAGAAAATATTCAGTGACAGGGAATTCAAATTATGGTAAGATAATTTCTGGTTCCGGATTGCTGATCCGGAGCGTACATATTATGGGTGATGAGGGTTTATGGTGATCGAAGAATAAAGAGGGTATTGAGCGGAAGTCTGCCGTAAAATATTCATTGGAAAAAGTCGGAGTTTTTCTGATTTACTGCCTGGCTGCAGGTATTTTGCGGCGGCAGGGTATTTTGTGCTTATGTGAGGTATTTATGGCATCATCAAAAAAGAAATCCACATCCCGGAAATCATCCTCCGGGAGAAAAAATACAGGTTCGCGTTCACGTAAGAGCGGCAGGACTTCCGGGTTTCCCTGGAAAAGTGAGGTGCTCTTATTTGTGGTCCTTGCGTTTTCTATTATTTTATTCATTACAAATATCGGAAAGGGAGGCGTGGCAGGCAATGCTGTCAGTCAGTTTTTCTTCGGACTATTTGGCATCATGTCTTATGCCTTCCCTTTTGTGCTGTTCCTGGTAACTGCTTTTCTGATTTCCAACAGAAACAGCGGAAAGGGGAAAAGGTCTGTATATTCCGGGCGGGTGATTATGAAATCTCTGGCCGGAGTTCTGTTTTTTGTTTTCCTGTGTGTATTTTCCCATCTGGTTTACATGGGAGATGAAGGGGCAGATCTGCCCGGTCTTTACTTTGAATGTTCTGGCGCCAGGGCGGGCGGCGGCGTGACCGGCGGTATGATCGGTATCGGACTGATCCGGGCCTTTGGGATCTGGGGAGCCTATGTCATTGATTTCGCTGTCCTGATCCTCTGTGTGGTGCTGCTCACGGAGAAGTCCCTGGTCAGGGGAATTTCCAGGGGAAGCAGAAAAATATATGAAACTGCGAAATCAGATTCCAGCCGCAGACGAAGGGCATCGGCAGAAAAAAAACGGAAAAAAAGAGAGCGGGAAGCCGCTTCCGGGGAGGAACCGGCAGCTGCGGCGGGGAGAATATTATCCGGAAGGAGAAACCGGAAGATAAGCGGAGTTTCCCTGGATACAGAGTTAAAAGCAGGGAAGAAAGGCACTGCGTCAGACAAACTGGAAGAAGTGGATATGTCTGGAATGGAATATAAAGACGCGGAGCGGCAGGCACAGGATTTCTGGGAGAATTATGAAGAGCCTCAGATCCATATGCCGGAACAGCAGGCGCAGCCGGCGGCAGAGGAACAGGAACCTCTGCCGGAAGTGAAGAAGCGGACAAAAAAGTCAAAGCAGTCTGCGGCACAGGTGATGGCAGAAGTTTCTGATATCAGCAAAAGGATCGAAGAGACAGGCAAAGAGCAAAAGCCGCTTTATGTGCGCCCGGATATCCGGCTGTTGAAAAAGGGTGATCCCAGGAAAACAGGAGATTCCAGACAGCATCGTCAGGAAATGTCTGCCAGACTGCAGAGAACTCTGGAGAGTTTCGGCGTGGACGCCCGGGTAACTAATGTGGTCTGCGGTCCGGCTGTTACCCGGTATGAGATTCATCCGGAGAGGGGAGTAAAGGTCAGCAAGATTGTGAACCTTGCGGATGATATCAAGCTGAATCTTGCTGTGCCCGATATCCGGATTGAAGCGCCGATTCCGGGAAAGGCGGCGATTGGAATTGAAGTTCCCAATAAGGAAAAGGTAACAGTGGCTTTTCGTGAACTGGTGGAATCCGGGGAGTTTCAGAGTCATCCCTCGAAGATTTCCTTCTGTGTGGGAAAGGATATTGCCGGGAATGTGATTGTGGCGGATATTGCGAAAATGCCTCATCTTCTGATTGCGGGCGCTACCGGATCCGGAAAATCTGTCTGCATTAATACGATTATTATGAGTATTTTATATAAGGCGGCTCCCAGTGAAGTGAAGCTGATTATGATTGATCCCAAGGTGGTGGAGCTGAGTGTCTATAATAACATTCCCCATCTTCTGATACCTGTTGTGACGGATCCGAAAAAGGCTGCGGGAGCTCTTCACTGGGCAGTGGCGGAGATGACGGAACGTTACAATAAGTTTGCTGAATACGGGGTCCGCGATATAAAGGGATATAATAAGAAAGTGGAAACTGTGGAGAATCTTCCGGGAGAGGATACCCCCCGGAAGATGGAGCAGATTATTGTCATTGTCGATGAGCTGGCGGATCTGATGATGGTGGCTCCGGGAGATGTGGAGGACGCCATCTGCCGTCTGGCCCAGCTGGCAAGGGCGGCCGGAATTCATCTGATTATTGCGACACAGAGGCCCTCTGTAAATGTCATTACGGGACTTATCAAGGCAAATATGCCGTCCAGAATTGCGTTTTCCGTAACTTCCGGCGTGGATTCCCGGACGATTCTTGACATGAACGGCGCGGAAAAGCTGCTTGGAAAGGGCGATATGCTGTTCTATCCCCAGGGGTACTCCAAACCTCTGCGGGTGCAGGGGGCGTTTGTTTCAGACAAAGAAGTTTCCGATGTGGTAAAGGATATTATTGATAAAAACGGCCAGGTATCTTATAATTCAGAGATAGAAGGAAAAGTGAACGCTTCAGAATCTATGATGGGAGGCGGCAGCGGTTCGGCAGATCCTGCCAGTGACCGTGATACATATTTTGATGATGCGGCACGTTTTATCATTGAAAAGGAGAAGGGGTCCATCGGCATGCTTCAGAGAAACTTCCGGATCGGATTCAACCGGGCGGCAAGGATTATGGATCAGCTGGAGGAGGCCGGTATTGTAGGACCCGAGGAAGGCACAAAGCCCCGCCGGGTACTGATGACTATGGCGGAGTATGAAGGGGCTGGCGCCGGAGCAGGAGGAGATGTTTGATGATAGTTCCGGGAGCACAATATCCGCATGAAAAACGTCCGATGTTTTTCAGATAGATTATTTATTTTTAATTCACTTTCAGGAGGACAGATTCGCATGAAAACAGACATTGAAATTGCACAGGAAGCAAAGATGGAGCCCATCGCAAAGGTTGCCGGACAACTGGGGATTACAGAGGATGAGCTGGAGCTGTATGGAAAGTATAAGGCCAAATTATCAGATGAGCTGATGAACCGGGTGAAAGACAATCCGGACGGAAAGCTGGTTCTGGTAACGGCAATTAATCCGACTCCTGCCGGCGAGGGAAAGACGACAACCAGTATTGGTCTTGCGCAGGCAATGGGACGGCTGGGAAAGAAAGCTGTTCTTGCATTGCGGGAGCCTTCTCTTGGTCCCTGTTTTGGAATTAAGGGCGGCGCCGCGGGCGGCGGATATGCGCAGGTGGTTCCCATGGAGGATCTGAACCTTCATTTTACCGGAGATTTTCATGCTATTACTTCTGCCAATAATCTTCTGGCGGCGATGCTTGATAATCATATCCAGCAGGGCAACGCTCTGTGCATAGATCCCAGACAGGTGGTGTGGAAACGCTGCCTTGATATGAACGACAGGGTTCTGAGGAACGTCGTAGTCGGACTGGGAAGTAAAATGGACGGTATGGTGAGAGAGGATCATTTTGTTATCACCGTTGCCACAGAGGTTATGGCCGTTCTCTGTCTGGCAGCGGATATGGATGATCTGAAACGCCGTCTCGGGAGGATGATTGTGGCATACTCTTTTGACGGGAAACCGGTGACAGCCGATGACCTGCAGGCGACAGGAGCCATGGCGGCCCTTCTGAAGGATGCCCTGAAGCCTAACCTGATCCAGACACTGGAGCACACGCCGGCCATTGTTCACGGCGGTCCTTTCGCGAATATTGCTCATGGCTGCAACAGCGTGAGGGCTACACGGATGGCTATGAAACTGGCGGATATTACGATTACGGAGGCCGGTTTCGGAGCTGATCTGGGCGCCGAGAAGTTTTTTGATATCAAGTGCCGTATGGCGGGACTGAAACCGGACGCGGTTGTTCTGGTTGCTACTGTGAGGGCGTTAAAATATAACGGCGGCGTACCTAAGACAGATCTGGTAAAGGAGGATCTGGATGCTCTGGAGAGGGGAATTGCAAATCTGGAGAAGCATATTGAAAATCTCCAGAAATACGGCGTTCCGATAGTAGTAACCCTGAATTCTTTTGTGACAGATACAGAAGCGGAAATCAGATATGTGGAGGATTTCTGTCTGGAGCGCGGCTGTGATTTCGCCCTGTCCCGGGTATGGGAGAAGGGCGGCGAAGGCGGAACGGATCTTGCCGGTAAAGTGCTGGATGTTCTGGAGAATAAGAAGAGCAGCTTCAGGATGCTTTATGAGGATGATCTGTCGCTGAAAGAAAAAATCGAAACGATTGCCGGAGAAATTTACGGAGCGGACGGCGTAACATATTCTAACGCTGCCAGCAAAGAACTGAAGCGTATCACAGATCTGGGAATGGGCAATTTCCCGGTCTGCATGGCGAAAACCCAGTATTCGCTGTCTGACGACCAGAATAAGCTGGGACGCCCGGAGCATTTTACAGTGAATGTGCGCGAGGTGTATGTCAATGCCGGCGCAGGTTTCGTGGTTGCCGTGACCGGGGCGATCATGACCATGCCGGGACTTCCGAAGAAGCCGGCTGCAAATAATATTGATGTAGACCCTGATGGAGTGATCACGGGATTATTCTAAATCGAAGCGGAAAGAGGATGGCAATGGTTTGTTCAAAATGTGGCGCTGAACTGGAGAAAGGGTGTGTTTTCTGTCCCCGGTGCGGGGAGGAAGCCCAGATTGTCTCAGATATCAATATCCTGGAAGATGATCTGCTGCGCGCGATGATGGATGATGAGGATCCACAGGAAAACAGGCATACAGGCGGGTCTGGAAAAGAAACCGGAAGCCAGCCCGGGGAGGATAACAGAAAAAATTCCGGGAAGGCTGACAGAAAAAATTCCGGGGAGGATACGGAAAAAACAAGAAATCTGAAGCGGAAGCTGCTTGTCACAGTGATTGTCCTGGCTGCAGCTGTGATTGTGGTTTTCGGTTTAATTCTTTATCGGCAGAATCATTCAGAGAGTTATCTGATGACCAGGGCAGAAAATGCTTACAGCCAGAAAGATTATGAGATGGCGCTGGAGTATGTAAACCGTATTCTTGGTCTGGATGAGGAAAATCAGGATGCCCTGCTGCTGAAAGGACAGATCTGTCTTGCCATGGAGGCGTATGAGGATGCGGAGACACAGTTTCTTGCCGTGCTTTCTCTGGATCCGTCCTGCGCGGAGGCTTATGAAGGACTGATTACTCTTTATGACGCCCAGGGATATACCGGGAAGATCCGGGAGCTGATGGACGGAGTGACGGATCAGGAAATCCTTGCTTTATTTGAAGATTATATTGTACCGGTTCCGGAGATCGGAGTAGAGAGCGGAAGCTTTTCGGAGTATTTTACGGTGGAGCTCACTGCTCCCGAAGATGGACTGGAGATTTATTATACACTGGACGGGACGACTCCGGACAAAGATGATACCTTGTATGAGGAACCGGTGGAGATTTCCGGGCAGGGGACAATTGTACTTACTGCCGTCTGTATGAATCAGGATGGGGAGTACAGCGAGCCGGTCAGCGCGGAATATGAGGTGGAGCTGGATGCGCCGGATACGCCTGCTGTGTCTCCCGACGGAGGACAGTTTTCCATGCCTGCCACAGTGACAATAACTGTGCCGGAAGGGACTACGGTATATTATACCTGGGATGGTTCTGAGCCTGATGCCGGATCGGAAAAATATACAGGTCCCATTGATATCCCGGAGGGAAACAATATTTTATCTGTGGTAGCGATTGACAAAAACGGAATGAAAAGCAGTGTCCTGAAGTGTAACTATATTTATTATCCGGACAGCAGTTCGTCCGGAGAAGATGAAGGGTAGGGAAGCGGATTTATGAAATTTACAAAGATGCATGGATGTGGAAATGATTATGTGTACGTGAATTGTTTTAAAGAAGCGGTGAAGAATCCCGGAGCGGTTTCAGAGTATGTCAGTGACCGGAGGTTCGGAATCGGTTCTGACGGTCTTATTCTGATCTGCCCTTCCGATGCGGCGGATTTCCGGATGGCAATGTACAATGCCGACGGTTCTGAGGGCAGTATGTGCGGCAACGGCATCCGTTGTGTGGCAAAGTACGTTTATGATTACGGACTGACAGACAAGACAGAGATTTCTGTGGAAACGAAATCTGGAATCAAATATCTGGAACTGACTGTGAAGGCGGGAAAGGTTTCCCTGGTAAAGGTGAATATGGGGCCGCCTTCCCTGCTGTCAAAGGATATTCCGGTGATTTCCGGGAAGGAAAAGATGATGGATGAGCCTGTGACTGTTCTCGGAAAAGAATACCGGATTACCTGTGTTTCCATGGGAAATCCCCATGCGGTGACAGTTGTAGACGATACAGCATCTTTTCCAGTGGAAACGGTGGGTCCTGTGTTTGAACATCTGGAAATCTTCCCGGACCGGGTAAATACGGAGTTTGTCCAGATCCTCAGCCGCTCCGAAATCAATATGCGCGTCTGGGAGCGGGGTTCCGGCGAAACCTGGGCCTGCGGTACGGGTACCTGCGCTTCTGTGGTGGCCTGTGTGCTCAATGGGTACACGGACGAACAGGTTCTGGTACACCTGCGGGGCGGAGATCTGCGGATCCATTATGACCGGGCGGAGAATACGGTGTGGATGACCGGACCGGCAGCAACTGTTTTTGACGGTGAGATTGATGTCAGCGCAGTGGACAGATAGATGATATAAAGCACTGTTCCCGCGCTGACGGGCGGTGAACAGCAATACAGGAATGTCAGGTGAAGGAGTAAAAAATGAAGTTATCAGATCTGATTCGGGGAATGGAATATGAATGTGTACAGGGAGAGGTAGACCGGGAGATCACAACGCTGGTCTATGATTCCCGGAAAATAGAAGCAGGTTCTGTTTTTATCTGTATCTGCGGCGCTGTCAGCGACGGACATCAGTATATCTCCCAGGCTGTGGATAAAGGCGCGGCGGCTGTGATTGTACAGAAGGACGTGGAGGTGAATGACAGTATTACAGTCCTGAAGGTGGCAGATACCCGGCTGGCTCTGGCGGAGACTTCCGCGGCTTATTTCGGACATCCGGCGGAGGAGCTGACTACCATCGGAATTACCGGGACAAAAGGGAAAACAACAGCCACTTATATGGTACGTTCCATTCTGGAGCATTCCGGATATAAGACCGGACTGATCGGTACCATTGAGATGATTATCGGCGATGAAACGATACCTGCGTTAAATACAACCCCGGAGTCCTATGTGATCCAGGAAACCTTCCGGAAAATGGTGGACGCCGGATGTAAATGTGTCGTGATGGAAGTGTCCTCCCAGGGGCTGATGCTTCACCGCGTCGGCGGTTTCGTGTTTGACTATGGAATTTTTACCAATCTGGAACCGGATCATATCGGTCCCAATGAACATAAGGATCTCGATGATTATATCCATTGTAAGAGCCTGTTGTTCCGCCAGTGCCGTTACGGCATTTTTAATGCGGATGACAGTCATCTGGAAAAGATTATGGAAGGACATACCTGCCAGGTGGAAACGTATGGATTTTCAGAGAAAGCCGATCTCAGGGCACAGAATGTACGCCTGACTGATAAGGGAGGTGTTCTGGGCGTGGCTTATCATCTGAGCGGAAAGCTGGATATGGATGTGGAGATTGACATCCCCGGAACGTTCAGCGTATATAACTCCATGACAGCGATTTCAATCTGCCTGCATTTCGGTGTAAAACCGGAGACGATCCGGGAGTCTCTGGCGAAAATCCATGTAAAGGGAAGAGTGGAAATTCTTCCGGTTTCCTCAAAGTTTACCCTGATGATTGATTATGCCCACAACGCCATGAGTCTGGAAAGCCTGCTGACAACGCTGAAGGAATATCATCCGAGGCGTCTGGTCTGCCTGTTCGGCTGCGGAGGAAACCGCTCCAGGGACCGGAGATTCCAGATGGGAGAGGTGTCTTCCCGGCTGGCGGATCTGACCATTGTCACTTCTGATAATCCGAGAAATGAGGAGCCCCGGGCCATTGTGGCTGATATTATTACCGGAGTGAAAAAAGCCGGTGGAAAGTATATATCTATTGTAGACCGGGCGGAGGCCATCCGCTATGCCATTGAACATGCCGAAGAGGGCGATGTAATTGTCCTGGCAGGAAAAGGTCACGAAGATTATCAGGAAATCTGTGGTCAGAAGCATCATATGGATGAGCGTGAACTTGTGGCGGATGTGGTTAAAGATGGAAACTTTATCCGATAAAGACTACTTTTTTCAGAATTAGTATGATATAATAGGAGCACTTAGCGAGGTATTTTCGAGC
>CAYLWI010000070.1:0-10782 GCA_964387345.1 uncultured Eubacterium sp.
GCGGCCTGTGCTTTTCGGATGGCCGCAGCGGAGGCGTTGCTGACAACAATCTCCCCATTCTGATTTTGGAGGAACAGGATTTTTATAGTCTCATTTTTCATCCGGTGTTTTTAGATATTGCTCGACCATAGACACTACTTCTTTTGCTGTTTCCAACTGCTCTTTTGCTTCTTCTATTGATACAATATAAAAATCATCGTAGTCGCTGGCATGACGTACTTCCTGTGCCCTGCTGATTTTTCTGCTGATTTCTTTCGGGAACACACCAGTATGTACAAAATTTTTATTAAAATTTCCGATTATCTGTGCATGCTGCTTATATGCTTTAAATTCTAATGCAAGGCATGCTGAAATTGCTCTGAAAATTGCATAATATGCTTGTTGTTTGAGGATCTGTAATGCCCTCCCTTAAAATTCATCTCTGCAGCTTCCAAATCATCTTTTGCCACATTGATCCTATGCAAAGCCAGTTCTCTGGCTCCGCCAATATCATCCAAATCATGCTGCATACAATTCTACACCTTCCCTCTTAACATTGTTATAGAATGGATATGCCCTGAGCCATTTATTAAAATGATCCAGATTTTTCACAATAGGCATAATTTGCAAATCGTTATCGAAATTGTAATCAAAAGTCAGGTCGGAAAGATCATGTCCTTTGCTCCTAATCTCGTCGTCCGATAAATCCACCAAAATCATGATATCAATATCTGAATCCGATCTGAAATCGCCTCGCGCATAAGAGCCATATAAGATTATCGTCCTCAGCTTGTCTCCATAAATTTTGTGTACATCTTTCACGTATTTTTTTAATACTTCAGTTAAAATCTGAGGCATATTCTCCCTCCTTCCCATTGTTATTTCTAACTATAGTATATCCATTCCGCAGAGTAAACTCAATCAGCTTTGTGCTCCAGTATGTATTTCCTTTTATACTATAAAAACCCTTACAAGCAGTGTAAAATCACAACTTATAAGGGTCTGACTTTCAGAATATCAATGCAAAATTCGCATTAGTTTCCAGCCATCTGGGCAGCCACCTCAGCAGCGAAGTCCTCATTCTTTTTCTCAAGTCCCTCGCCGGTCTCAAACCGTACGAATCCCTTGATGGTGATCTTCGCGCTGTTCTCTCTGGCAACCTGCTCAATATACTTGCTGACGATCTGTTTGCCGTCCTCTGCCTTAACGTAAACCTGATCTAACAGGCAGATCTCCTTCAGCTCTTTGTTAATACGCCCCTTTATCATGCCCTCGATTACCTTCTCAGGCTTCTGGGACTCTTTCGGATCATTCATGATCTGTGCACGAAGGATCTCCTCCTCATGTGCAACATAATCTGCGCTGATCTCGGAACGGTCAGTGTACTGGGGCTTTAATGCGGCAATCTGCATGGCGATATTCTTTGCCATCTCTTTAACTGCATCATTTACTACATCAGTCTCTACGTCAACCAGAACGCCGATCTTACCGCCCATATGGATATAGGAAGCAACAAATCCGTTCTCCTCTGTTACCTGCTGGAAACGACGGATCTTCATGTTCTCACCGATTACGGCGATCTGACCTGCCAGCTCCTCGTTTACAGTTTTGCTTGTATCAAACTTCCAGGGCTCAGCCAGAAATGCTTCCACATCAGCAGCCTCTGTTTCCAGGGCCTGCTCTGCGACCTGGGATACATAATTCTGGAACTTCTCATTCTTGGCAACGAAATCTGTCTCAGAGTTTACCTCTACGGCAACTGCTTTCTTACCGCAGGGAGTTACCTTTAAAGTAACAATACCCTCTGCAGCGATACGTCCGGATTTCTTTACGGCTTTTGCAAGGCCTTTCTCTCTTAAGACCTCAACTGCCTTATCCATATCGCCGTCTGCTTCCGTAAGGGCCTTCTTGCAGTCCATCATGCCGGCGCCGCTCATCTCTCTTAACTCTTTTACCATTGCTGCTGTAATAGCCATTTTGATCTCCTCCTAAACGAATCAATAAAAGGTATGCTCCTGCGGCATTCCGCGGAGCATACAGGGAATCAGATTACTCCTCAACTGCCTCTGATGCTTCTTCCTCTTCAACATCGTCGGAATACTCTGCCTCAGACTCTGCAAGACCCTGCTTTGCCTCAACCACAGCATCTGCCATTGTAGAAACAATCAGTTTAACGGCACGGATCGCATCATCATTACCCGGGATTACATAATCCAGTTCTTCCGGATCACAGTTTGTATCAGCAATACCGATCAGCGGAATACCGAGTGTGTGGGCTTCCTGCACGCAGATTCTTTCCTTCTTAGGATCAACAACGAAAATAATATCCGGAAGTCTGTCCATATCTCTGATACCGCCAAGGTTTCTCTCCAGCTTCTCCCACTCTTTCTTAAGCTGGATAACCTCTTTCTTCGGCAGCACATCAAATGTACCATCCTCGGACATGGCTTCAATCGCTTTCAGTCTGGCAACACGGCTGCGGATCGTTTTGAAATTAGTCAGCATACCGCCTAACCATCTCTCATTTACATAATACATACCGCAACGCTGTGCTTCGGCTGCGATTGAATCCTGAGCCTGCTTTTTGGTTCCTACAAAAAGAATAGTACCTCCATTGGAAACAATGTCTACAACAGCGCTGTATGCTTCATCCACTTTGCCGACGGATTTCTGCAGATCGATAATATAGATGCCGTTTCTCTCGGTGTAAATGTAGGGAGCCATCTTAGGGTTCCATCTTCTTGTCTGATGTCCGAAATGAACACCTGCTTCCAGTAACTGTTTCATTGAAATTACGCTCATGTTTTTCCCTCCATGGTTCTGATTCTTCCACAGGCATCTCACCCGCCGGTTTACCCGAAGGCACCATACCGGTTAGTCCGCCTGCGTGATTGATATAGTATTTTGTCTGAAAATGCACAGAAAAATCCCCTGGATCACAGACTGGTACAGTATACCACACCAGTTCTTCCAATTCAAGGAATTTTTGTAATTTTGTCACTGCCTTTTCTCAGACTTTCCCCGGAAAAATCATTTCCCGGCTGCTCATTTATGCATTCTTCTGATAATCCTGCAGATCACTTCATTTTCTGTAGCCAGAGGCTTTTTATGCATAAAGAAAATAACGCCCTGTGTCGGTGACAGTATGGTGGAAATTACATGACCTTCGCAGGGGTGTACAATCTCCGCCAGAGGCTCTCCCACATGTACTTCATCTCCCGGCCGGCGCAGCCTTCTGTATATTCCGCCTGCATCCGACCGCACAGACATCAGCTTTTCTTCTTCAATCACTGTAGAAATGTATCCATTGTGACTATTGTACGACAAAATTCCCATGCGTGTCAGAAACCGGAGAATCGCTGAAACAGCCTGCGCCGCAGACGCCTCATCAATAAAGTCCGTTTCCGTTGTATAGACAGAGAAAGCATTCGTCTCCCAGATCTGCCAGTTATAATTCAGTGTTGTAGTGTCAATCGGCCGGGGCTTCCGCACTACTACATAAGGCAGGCCGAACAGTCCTGCAAGACTGGTGTTCTGCATCCCGGTATCCATCATCCGGACATGAGGGATAAAATCCCCCGGCATATAAAAGCTGGCAAGCTGTATGCCGTAATCGTAATCTTTTACCTTTTCAAACACGCCCGCAGCAATCCGCTGCGTGGTCTCTCCCAGGTTATATCCCGGAAACATCCGGTTGATATCCGTATTATCCACAGGCCAGAATCTTTTCCCGATATTCATGGCGTGATGATTGACCGATGGAATCACCAGAATCTCTTTTCCCTTTACAATATCATTGGCCGCTTCCAGTTCCTCCAGCTTTCTGATAAGCTGTGAACAGATATAAAGCTGCTGGATTTCATTACCCCTGATACTTCCCACGATACAGGCTGACGGATGTCCATGACCAAACCGGTATCCGCTGATCTTCAGCTTTTCCCGGTATGGAGAATCTAATGTAAATATTTCCGTTTTTCTCATTTTCCACTGCCTCCCCAGATTCTTCCCAACAGGGATCCGCTGTAAACTACCGGATATTCTCTTCTGGTAAATACCAGTCCGCTGACCGGCGCCGTCACTGCCTGTTCAATATCGCCGGTCAGGGGATTCAGTATTTCCCCCAGCAGATCGCCTTTCTTTACCCTCTCTCCGATTCCGATACGCGGAACATAAATTCCGGCTTTTTCCGCATTCAGATATCCGATCTCCTGGTCTGTGCCCATGGCAGGTTTCCTGACCTTTCCGGTGGTTCCCTCCCAGATTCCAAGCATTTTCATCACGTTCAGGATGCCGTCCGTAAGCTGGTTCCCGTACTCCTTTGTAATACGCATTCCGACGCCCATCTCCACTACCAGAGTCGGCGTTCCCGACTGGTTGAGACTATGGGCCAGAGTAGATTCCAGAACAATCGCCGGCCCATGCACCCACACAAAATCAACGTTTATATTTTCCCCCAGGGGAACAAGGGTTTCTGCCGTGATTTCATTGATCCGCACCTGGGGAAGTTCCATCAGAAAAATGTTGCTGGCATGAATATCCACACATAAATCCGCGCCCTTCAGATCCTCCATGAGCCGGTATACCAGCGTTTCCATCATGGGACCGTCCGGATTCCCCGGAAAAATCCGGTTCATATCCAGATCAAACATCGGAATCCCTCTTGTGATGGAATCAATTCCAAGTGGATTAAGCGCCGGATAAACATCCACAATCCCTTTTAACTGTTCCGGCTCCGCTTCCAGACGCCGGAGCAGCTCATAACAGACAAACTGGCCTTCCAGCTCGTCTCCGTGGGTTCCGGTTACTATCGCGATCCTCTTTTCCTTTCCCGTAGGATGCAGCGGCATGATCCTGTTCTTCTGTATCCTGAGTTTTTCATCTACCGGAAGCTCCATTGATACTACAGTTTCCGTCATTTTTGTATTCCATCCTTTCCGCCTGTTCCGTAATACACAAAAAATGTTCCGGAAGTATTTTATTCCGCCTCGGTTACCTTTACAAAAATCTCCTGCTTCTGGCTGGCATTTCCGAGAAAACATCCCTTATCCACCGGGCAGTCGCCGAAATCTCTTCCGTGGGCAAGCTTAATGTAATAACCGTCAATATGCAGATTATTAGTAGGATCCAGGCCATACCAGCCGCCCTCTGTATAAATTTCCACCCAGGCATGGGTATATCCCTCGCCAATCATCAGACCACTTACATATCTCGCCGGAATCCCCAGATAGCGCATGACAGCAATCATAATGTGGGCATAATCCTGGCAGACGCCTCTGCCAAGACGGAGCGCTTCTCCTGCAGTCGTTCCGATATCCGTAGTCCCCGGAACATACTCAAATGATTCATACAGCAGTCTCATTACGCAGACTGCTTTTTCCAGAGATGTCTCCGCCCCCTCCTGCCTGCATCGTTCCCCGGCCTTCTCCGCAAATGCGATAACATCGGAATCCGGTCTGGTAAACCGCGAAGGATATCTGTACATGGGATGAAGCGGCGACTTCTCTACTTTCATTCCTTCTGTCTCCGCAGTCCCTGCAATGGAATAGCTGAAACTGTCATGGGGCGCATCCGCGCATCCGCTGATCCGGATATTGCCGAACCCGTCCATACACCGGCAGATATAATCAGCGGGCCAGATTTTCTGTTCTGTAAGCATTATTTTCTGCCGCGAAGAATCTCCGGGGATACAATACAGCGCAAAATACTGACGACTCACCGGAGATGAAAAATACAACGTCATTGTGTATACAAAATTCATTTTACTCATGTTTTCACATATGCCGTGCCACGGAATACGCTGATGTTTACTGTATCAGCTCTCCCAGACACCGCAGTGCCTCCTGCACATCAATTTTCTGATCCTGCTCCCGGAGAACGATTTCTTCCAGGCGTTTCAGATTATCCTCATTATAACACAAATTTGTCCTGTGCAGGCGGTTAATTAATTTGCGGTATTCTTTTTCCAGTCCGTCTCTGTGATAATCCAGCCTGATGTAAAGATCCAGCCGCTCGATGTACTTGCCGCACTTCAGAATATTGCGGCAGTCCTCCTGTTCCACATAATCATCCACACAGCCCCAGAATGCCAGCAGATAATCAATTACCTGCTGAAGATCCATAATCGGAGCCGTTTTTCTCTGACATCCCCGGAAAGTATCCAGGGCAAGCTGGACATAAGACAGAACATTACTGCTCAGCTCATCTCTTAAAATCACAGCGTTATCAAAAGCCCGGTTCATATTGGAAACTGCGGAATCGGGATTGTCCTCCTCAAACAGGTAAGATTTCACAAACTGCCTGTTTGAGGTGTAAATATCCGGTATGCTCAGTCTTTCACAATATTGTCTGTAAAATCCCTCCGGCTGCTCGATCAGTTTGTCAAACATATGGAAAAACAGTCTCAGGGTCGTGTATACCCTTTCTGTGTACCGGCCCAGCCAGTACAGATGATCTACTTTTTCTATTGAGATAATACCCATGTGTCTTTAAATCCTCCTCCCTGTGATGAATTCACCACAAATGAATCTGCATTTCTTGAAAATCTGGTGAGACCGCTGGCCCACACTTTCGTCTCTTTTCCGGAAAGAACAAAGGCTCTCAGATCCGCCTTTCTCCGGACTACTTCGTTTCCCTCACAAATATCCATATCCTGGAAATCTATGACTTCCTGGGCGATAAAACGCCGGGATTCCTTTTCAATCAGATGCTTCATCTCTGAAAGTCTCTGGCTGTCAAGATCTCTTCCGAATATAACGCCATATCCTCCTGCTTCCGCCACATCTTTGATCACCAGTCTGTCAAGATGCTCCAGGACATATTTTCTGTCTTCTTCATAAAAAGGAAGATACGTCGGGGCGTTATGCAGAACCGGCTCCTGATCCAGATAATAACGGATCATTTTTGGAACGAAATAGTAAATTCCCTTGTCATCAGCCACACCGTTACCGGGCGCGTTCACAATAGCCACATTTCCGCTTCTGTAGACATCCATGATATTCGGTATGCCGATCAGCGATTCCGGCTGAAACGTCATTGGATCCAGATAATCGTCTGAAATTCTCCGGTAAATAACGCCCACCTTCTGTTTCTTTTCCCTGTAATCCCGGTAATACAGATAATTATCTTCGACAAACAGTTCAGAACAGGTGGCCAGTTCACATCCGGATCGCTCTGCCAGATAGGAATGTTCAAAATATGCTGCATTATAACGCCCGGGAGTCATAATTACCGGGATGCCGCCGGTATTTACCCAGTCCATGGTTTCCCTCAGAAGCGCAGCATAATTTCTGTTATCCATCACCGGATGACTGGTAAATGTCTCCGGAGAAACTTTTCTGCAGATTTCCCGCGCAATCATCGGATAAGATGCGCCCGATGGTATCCGCAGATTATCTTCCAGTATGTACCATTCCCCATCTTTTCCCAGAACCAGATCAATTCCCGAAATATGACTGTAAATCCCTCTGGGCGGCAGGATTCCCTCGCACTGGGGAAGATAACCGGAAGAGATGAAAACAAACTCTTCCGGAATGATTCCGTCTTTTATGATTTTCTTATCGCCGTAGATATCCTTTAAAAACAGATTCAACGCGTCTACCCTCTGGATCAGGCCCTTCTCCAGATGCGCAAATTCTCCGGAGGAAATCACTCTCGGAATCGCGTCGAAAGGAAAAAGCTGTTCATGAAATTCACCATTTTTATAAATTCCAAACTTTACTCCATACCGCCGCATCAGCCGGTTGATTCCTTCTGTATGTTCTGTCAGTTCTTTCATATCTGTCACTCCTTAAACCGAAAAAAGGGCGCGCAGAATAAGCATCCTTCTGAGCGCCCTCGCTTTTTATCATTTATATTAATAGTTTACACACAGACCCTGAAATTGTCAACTTCCATTTTGAAACGGGATAAAACGCTCAGCGCATCTCCTTCAGTTCATCAAACACTGCATCGTTGAGTACCTTGATGTATGTACCCTTCATTCCGGAGGAACGGGACTCAATCACACCCGCGCTCTCAAATTTTCTCAGAGCATTTACAATCACGGAACGGGTAATTCCTACGCGGTCAGCAATTTTGCTTGCTACCAGAATCCCCTCGTTTCCATCCAGCTCCTCAAAAATATGACGGATAGCATCCATCTCCGAGAAGGACAAAGTACTGATGGCTGATTTCACAATCTGCTTCTTTCTGGCGTCTTCCTCATTTTCCTCATTAACAGAACGCATCATCTCAAGGCCTACCACAGTAGCGCCATATTCACAGAGAATAATATCGTCAATATCATACTGTTTCTCCTGCCGGTAAACAAATAAGGTTCCCAGCCGCTCCCCGGCGATATCAATAGGTGCGATTGTAGCAGCGTAACGGCGGATATCATTGTCCGTAAAGCCGAGGGTTTCCAGATTTACATTTTCTTTTGTGGAAAGAATTCCCAGAAGACGCTCATTCAATGAGTTGTCAATATGGTTCCCCACCTGGTCCTCCAGCAGTTCCCGGATCTGGACAATGTGATCTTCTCCGGAAATTCCCAGTACTTTTCCCTTTCTGCTGATTACAAGAACATCTGAATCAAGGATATCCGTCATAACAGCGCAGATGTCATTAAACACCACCTTGGATGAATTGTTATTATGCAGCAATTTCCCGATTTTTCTGGTCTTGTCTAATAATTGTACACTACTCATTTACCTTCCTCCACTCCTGCAGCTTCTTTATTTTCTTTGGGCTTCGCTGTCACATAGCCACAGTTCTCATTGGCGCATACCAGCTTATTCCCTTTTTCCACCATATAAGTTCCGCATTCCGGACAAACTTCTCTGGCCGGCTTCTGCCAGGACATAAAATCACATTCCGGATTGTTTTCGCAGCCATAATATTTCCGCCCCTTTTTCGTCTTTTTCAGAACAATCTCTTTTCCGCATTTCGGACAGGGTACCCCGATCTTTTCCAGAAGCGGCCTGGTATTTCTGCATTCCGGGAATCCGGGACAGGCGAGGAAGCGTCCATGGGGTCCGTATTTGATCACCATATTCCGTCCGCATACCTCGCAGATCTCATCGGTGACTTCATCGGCGATTTCCACTTTATCCAGTTTCTTTTCTGCCGCTTTTACAGCTTCATCCAGATCCGGATAGAAATTACGTACAACTTCTTTCCAGTTTATCTCTCCCTCTTCCACCTTATCCAGAAGGGATTCCATATTCGCGGTAAACTGCTCATCCACAATACTCGGAAACTCATCTTTCATAATCTTGTTGACAACTTCTCCCAGCTCTGACACGTACAAATTTTTATTTTCCTTTATCACATATCTCCTGGCAAGAAGCGTCGTAATAGTCGGCGCGTAGGTACTTGGCCGTCCGATTCCCAGTTCCTCCAGAGTTTTTACAAGGGACGCCTCTGTAAAATGCGGAGCGGGCTGCGTAAAATGCTGCTTCGGTTCTATGTCCTTTAAAGTAAGAACCATATCCTTTTCCAGATTTCCAGACAGTACGGTACGGTCCGTCTTTTTTTCATCCAGCGCATAGACAGATAAAAATCCGTCAAATTTCAGCCTGGATGACGACAGATGGAAACGATACTCCCTGGCGCCGATGACAACGGATGTGGTCTCGTACACCGCAGGCTTCATACGGCTGGCTGTGAAACGGTTCCAGATCAGCTGGTACAGCCGGAACTGATCCCTGCTGAGGGATTCCTTCATCAGTGTCGGAGTGCGGCTGATATCCGTAGGGCGGATCGCCTCATGGGCGTCCTGTATATGCCCGCTGCCGTTTCCTGCTTTCACTTTCTCCTCCACATATCCTTCCCCATACTGTTCCGAAATATATGCCGCAGCGGACTGTTCCGCCTCAGCAGAAACACGGGTGGAGTCAGTACGCAGATATGTAATCAGACCCGCCGTGCCATTCCCCCTGATATCAATCCCCTCATAAAGCTGCTGGGCAATCCGCATTGTTTTCTGTGTGGAAAAATTAAGATGACGGCTGGCCTCCTGCTGCAGGGTACTGGTGGAAAACGGAAGAGGCGGTTTCTTTACTCTCTCTCCTTTTTTCACTTCCAGGATCCGGTATTCCGCCTGTCCCAGATCATCTAAAATCTGATTGAGCTCCTTCTCATTGTGGATCTGGATCTTTCCTTTTTCATCGCCGTAAAACTGGGCTGTAATGGGCTTTTTCCCACCTTCTGCCTGGAGCAGCACATCAATCGTCCAGTACTCTTCCGGAATAAAAGCGTTGATCTCATCCTCCCGGTCGCAGATGATCCGGAGCGCCACAGACTGGACGCGGCCGGCGCTTAACCCCCGCTTTACCTTCGCCCAGAGAAGAGGACTGATCCGGTACCCCACCATACGGTCCAGGATTCTTCTTGTCTGCTGTGAATCCACCAGATTCATATCAATATCCCGGGGATGCTTTAAAGATTCTTTTACCGCGCTCTTTGTAATTTCATTAAAAGTAATACGTTTCGTATTTTTATCATCCAGCTTCAGCGCTTTTGATAAGTGCCAGGAAATCGCCTCTCCCTCCCGGTCCGGGTCGGTAGCCAGATAAACTTTGTCCGCCTTCTTTACTTCCTTCCGGAGATTCGCCAGAATATCGCCCTTGCCGCGGATCGTAATATATTTCGGTTCATAATCATGCTCCACATCAATTCCCAGTGAGCTTTTCGGGAGATCACGGACGTGACCGTTGGAGGCAGTTACCTCATAATTCTTTCCCAGAAATTTCTTTATGGTCTTCACCTTCGCGGGAGACTCCACAATCACCAGATTTTTCGCCATAATATAATTACCTCTTTCTT
>CAYLWI010000071.1:0-10648 GCA_964387345.1 uncultured Eubacterium sp.
CAGCCATCCGGATTCTGTCCGGATGGCTGTATTTTCTGTATTTTATTTTGCCGCACGTACTTCTTCAAATTCTCTGTACATTTCTTCAGACGGCTCTTTTGTGACCAGAGAAACAATTACGATACATATACTGGAAATGATAAATGCAGGAAGAAGCTCGTAAATATCCCAGATGCCGCCCAGGGGCCGGATAAGGAGATTCCATATAAATACCATGGCGCCGCCGCTTACCATTCCCGCAATGGCTCCTGCCCGGCTGGTCCGTTTCCAGAATAAGGAAAACAACATCAGAGGTCCGAAGGTGGCTCCGAATCCGGCCCATGCAAAGCTTACGATCGTAAAAATGACACTGTTTTCATCCAGCGCGATAATTATGGCAATCACTGTAATCAGCAGCAGGGTAAACCGCGAAATCCACAATACCTGTTTGTCAGACGCTTTTTTGTGAAGCAGGCCCTGATAAATATTTTTAGAAAATGCAGAGGCCGCAATCAGAAGATAAGAATCAGAAGAGCTGATTGTTGCCGCAAGAATTCCAGCCATCACAACTCCTGCCAGAACTGCGGGCAGCAGACCCGTCGCCAGGATAATAAAAATATTTTCTGCGGAAACTTCTGTATTCAGGGCTGTAGGATACAGCGCCCTTCCGATTACTCCGATCAGTACAGAAATAAACAGGGAGATCAGAACCCATACGGTAGCAATCCGGCGGGACATTTTCAGTTCTCCTTCTTTCCGGATCGCCATAAACCGGAGAAGAACCTGAGGTACGCCAAAATATCCAAGCCCCCATGCCAGAGAGGAAAGTATACTTAGAATTCCATAATTTCCTGCTGCGCCAAATGCAGGCTCTCCGTTTACTACCTGCTGCACGCCATCCTCCACAACAGGAGTGGCAATTCCAAAAAATTCCAGAAATCCGGGAATAGATTTTACATTGGAAATAACTGCATCAATCCCACCCGCTGCCACAGTTCCTGTAATAACAATTGTTACCAGTGCAAATATCATTACTACTGCCTGCATGAAATCAGACGCGCTCTCTGCCAGAAAACCTCCGATAATCGTATAAACCAGAACAAAAACAGCGCCGACAATCATCATCGGAACATAATTGAAACCAAATAATGTAGAAAACAGCTTTCCGCAGGTTACCAGACAGCTGGCTGCGTATACTGTAAAAAATATCAGAATGAATAAAGCGGAAATGGTCATGATCACCTTTTTATTCTCATGAAACCGGTTTGAGAAAAATTCTGGCAAAGTAATGGCATTCCCCGCCTTTTCACTATAACGGCGGAGTCTTTTTGAGGTAACCAGCCAGTTAACATAAGTCCCCGCCGCAAGCCCGATGGCTGTCCAGGCCGCGTCTGCAATTCCGCACCAGTAGGCAACACCCGGAAGTCCCATTAAAAGCCATCCGGACATATCGGAGGCTTCCGCACTCATGGCAGTTACCCAGGGACCCAGGGAACGTCCTCCGATAAAATATTCCTCCGAGCTTTTATTGGCTCTTCTGGCAAATACCAGACCAATCCCGATGACAACCAGCATATAAATAACCATTGTTATCATTATCTGTATCGTATCCTTCATTTGTTTCATCATCCTCCCTTATGTAAACAGAATCATTCCGCCAAAAATGCTGCAATCCTTACTACGGGACTTGCAGCATTTCCGGATAAATGTCAGTATTATTTGTGTATTATACACTGAAAAGCAATTTCTGTCCAATAAAATCTTCCTCAGCGCCAAAACTTCGTAACAGTCCGGTTTTCTTAATATTAAAGTTAATATTGTATTGAAAAAAAACTAATGTTATATTAAGATACGAAAGTTATACGTTAATCATATTGAAACACAGATCAGTCTGGATTTTCATATTTAGAAGCAAGGGAGTAACAGGAGAATGAAAACAGATACCATTGCCGCCATTGCTACAGCAGTCTCAAATTCCGGAATCGGAATTGTCCGCATCAGCGGAGATGAAGCGCTGGATGTAGCGGACCGTATTTTTCATCCGGCAAAAGGAAATAAGAAAGTTTCAGAGATGGATTCCCATACTGTCCACTATGGATATATCACGGATGGAGATGAGATTGTAGATGAAGTTCTTCTTATTATAATGCGCGCTCCGAAAACATATACTTGCGAAGATGTAATTGAAATTGACTGTCACGGCGGAGTCCTTGTAATGAAGCGACTTCTGGAAACTGTTCTGAAGCACGGGGCGCGGCCCGCGGAGCCGGGAGAATTCACAAAACGTGCGTTTCTAAATGGAAGGATTGATCTTTCCCAGGCAGAATCCGTCATAGATGTTATCAACGCCAAAAATGATCTGGCCCTGAAAAGCTCTGTCAGCCAGCTCCGCGGCTCTGTGTTAAATAAAATTAAAGAAATCCGTCAGATCATTCTTCATGAACTGGCTTTTATTGAATCTGCCCTGGATGATCCGGAGCATTATACGCTGGATGATTATCGGGATGATCTCCGGCAGAAAATGGAAAGTTCTCTGGAAAAAATAACAAAACTGCTGCGTTCTTCTGATAATGGGAAAATGATGAAGGAAGGAATCAATACGGTCATAGCCGGAAAACCAAACGCCGGAAAATCTTCCTTATTAAATATACTGGTAGGCGAGGAACGGGCTATTGTTACGGAAATTGCCGGAACGACGCGGGACATTCTGGAGGAGCAGATTCAGATTGGCGGTATCGGTTTAAATGTTATAGATACTGCCGGAATACGCGATACAGATGATGTCGTTGAAAAGATTGGCGTTTCCAGATCCAGAGAATATCTTGAAAAAGCCGATCTGGTAATATATGTGGCTGATTCATCTACGGAACTGGATGAAAATGACAGACAGATCATGAACACCATCCGGGAGAAAAAGGCGATTGTTCTTTTGAACAAATCAGATCTGGAAACAAAAACCACTCCAGAAGATATAGCTCAATATCTGGACAAGCCTGTATTACTTATTTCCGCCAGAGAACGCCGGGGAATTGAAGAACTGGAACATACGATAGAGGATATGTTTTTTTCTGGAAAAATTACTTTTAATGACGAAATATATATTACTAATATACGTCATAAGAATGCTCTTGCAAATGCAGCGGGAGATCTTCAGATGCTTCTGCAAAGTATTGATGCCGGAATGCCGGATGATTTCTTTACAATTGACATGATGAGCGCTTACGAAGAACTGGGTACAATCATTGGCGAATCAGCAGGAGAGGATCTTATAAATGAAATCTTCTCAAAGTTCTGTATGGGTAAGTAGCAGAAAATTTCGGAGGATACTATGCCTGTTTTAAAGGAAAATTATGATGTTGTTGTTGTTGGCGCAGGTCATGCGGGATGTGAAGCGGCGTTAGCCTGTGCAAGACTGGGACTGGAAACAATTATTTTTACAGTAAGTATTGAAAGTGTGGCTATGATGCCCTGTAATCCTAACATAGGCGGAAGTTCTAAGGGACATCTTGTTCGTGAGATCGACGCCCTGGGCGGCGAAATGGGAGTAAATATTGATCACACTTTTATCCAGTCAAAAATGCTGAATAAATCCAAAGGTCCTGCAGTGCATTCGCTCCGGGCCCAGGCAGATAAAATGGATTATACAAGAAGAATGCGCCAGGTTCTGGAAAATACAGACCATCTGACACTGCGCCAGGCAGAAGTTACAGAATTAATTGTGGAAAACCATAAAATCCGTGGAGTAAAAACGTTCTCTGGCGCGGAGTATTACTGCAAAGCGGCGGTTCTCTGTACAGGTACTTACCTGAATGCAAGATGTCTTTATGGAGATGTTGTAAATTATACCGGCCCTAACGGTATGCAGGCTGCAAATCATCTTACAGATTCCCTGGTTTCCAATGGCGTGGAGATGTTCCGTTTTAAAACCGGGACTCCGGCCAGGGTGGATCGCCGTTCTGTGGATTTTTCAAAAATGCAGGAGCAGACCGGAGACGAACGGATAGTTCCTTTTTCTTTTACCACAGATCCGGAAAAAGTACAGATTGATCAGGTAAGCTGCTGGCTGACTTATACAAATCAGAAGACTCATGAAATTATCCGCGAAAATCTGGACCGTTCACCCCTGTTTTCCGGAATCATAGAGGGAACCGGTCCCAGATACTGTCCGTCTATTGAAGATAAAGTTGTAAAATTTGCCGATAAAGACAGACATCAGATATTTCTGGAACCGGAGGGAATCCATACAAATGAAATGTATATCGGAGGTATGTCCAGTTCTCTTCCGGAAGATGTACAGTATGCCATGTATAAAACGGTTCCTGGTCTGGAACATGCAAAAATTGTCCGGAACGCTTACGCTATAGAATATGATTGTATTAATCCGAGACAATTATATCCTTCTCTGGAATTCAAAACAATCTCCGGGCTTTTCAGCGGCGGCCAGTTTAATGGAAGTTCCGGATATGAAGAAGCTGCAGCCCAGGGACTGATCGCGGGTATAAATGCGGCCATGAAAATAAAAGGCAGAGATTCTCTTATTCTGGATCGTTCGGAGGCTTATATCGGCGTCCTGATCGATGATCTTGTAACAAAAGAAAACCGTGAGCCTTACCGTATGATGACTTCCCGGGCGGAATATCGTCTGCTTCTGCGGCAGGATAATGCAGATCTGCGTCTGACGCGGAAGGGATATGAGATTGGATTAATTTCCCGGGAAAGATGTGACTATGTTGAAAAAAAAGAAAGATTAATCCTTCAGGAAATAAAACGGGCAGAGTCCGTGCATATCGGCGCAAATAAAAAAGTACAGGATTTGCTTGCGGAACATGGAAGTCAGCCATTAAGCAGCGGGATTACCCTGACAGAACTGATCCGGAGACCGGAGCTGAATTATGATATACTTGCCCCCATTGATCCGGAGCGTCCGGAACTGACGGCAGATGTACGGGAACAGGTAAATATCAATATAAAGTACGACGGATATATCAGACGTCAGAATAAGCAGGTAAAACAGTTCAAAAAACTGGAGAACAAAAAACTGCCAGTCAATTTTGATTATAATGAAATCAGCGGCCTCCGCAGGGAAGCACAACAGAAGCTGAATCTTTATCAGCCGGTGTCCATCGGGCAGGCCTCCCGGATTTCGGGAGTGTCCCCGGCAGATATTTCTGTCCTGCTTGTTTATCTGGAACAAATGAAATATAAAAAGGATTAAATAATGTGAGTTATGCGAATAAGATTTTTATTCGGGTAACTGACCGGAGATTGATTATGAAATATGATATCAGCAGATTTCAGCATGGACTGTCTGAGCTGAACATAGAATTGACAGACTTTCAGACAGATCAGTTTTTGCGTTATTATGAATTACTAATTGAAAAAAATAAGGTAATGAATCTGACTGCGATTACAGATTTCCAGGATGTAATAGAAAAACATTTTATAGACAGCCTGTCGTTGATAAAAGCTATACCGGATCTGAAAGATCAGAAAGTGCTTGATCTTGGCACCGGCGCAGGCTTTCCGGGAATACCGCTGAAAATTGTATTCCCGGATCTGGATATGGTTCTTCTGGATTCGCTGAATAAAAGGATTCTTTTTCTGAATGACGTTATTCGTGAACTTGGATTAAAAAAGATTGCGGCAATTCATGGAAGGGCGGAGGAAATCGGAAGAAAGCATGAATTCCGGCAGAAGTTCGATCTCTGTGTATCAAGGGCAGTTTCAAATCTGGCGTCTCTTTCAGAATATTGTCTTCCTTTCGTCAGAATAGGCGGACAGTTTATTTCCTATAAATCCGCAGATGCGGATGAAGAAATCAACCGGTCAAAAAAAGCGGTTTTTCTTCTGGGCGGGAAAATAGAAAAAATAATAAAATTCCAGCTTCCGGACTCCGGTCAGGGAAGATCTCTGGTATGTATAAAAAAAGAAAAAGGAACGCCGAAGACATATCCCAGAAAACCCGGAACCCCTGCAAAGAAACCCATTTTATAGATATGGGACAGAGATGGGATTCTGGGCAATTATAAAATTCCCTGGAAAAAAACTTTTATTTTTCTTCCGGGGAATCTTATTTCATTCTGATTATCCGATCAGAATCCTGATCAGTTCAACAAATTTTTCTGGAGATTCTAACTGGGGGAGATAACAGGCATTCGCAATATAAGCATCCTCTATGGAAGAATTGAATTTCTGATATTCTTCTATAATCTCATTCATATAAGGGTGCTCCTTGCCGCCAATAAGACAAATACTCTGGTTTGTATTTTCAATTGCCCTGCCGATATTAATATTGGTATAATGGCTCCTGATGCTTGCCATCAGATATCTTCCATTCCCGTCATAATTTTTCGACGCCTTATAATACGTATTTATTATTTCTCTGGATACCAGATGCGGTTTATAAAAATATTCATTTTTTATTTTTTCAGAAACTCTTTTTCTGCTTGTTTCCATATTATATAAGAAAGTTCCGAAAACGGGAAGTTCGAGAAGTAATTTCAGCATATTCTTCCTCTTGCCTGGCATTTGGGATATCTTATATATATCACAGGGGGAAACCCCGATGATTTTATTGAAATTCTTTTCTTCCATCTGACCTGCCATTATTACAAAAGAGAAGGAATCTCCTGTTACAATGACATCTGTTCTGGAACCAATTACTTTTTTGATAAAGTCATTGATCAGCTGCACATATAAATAATTGCTGTATGTAATATCGGGCTTGTCTGAACGGCCGCATCCAATCAGATCCAGGGCGTATACTGTATTTGTCCTGGATAATTTCTTTATGACTTTATTCCATTCATAGGCAGAACTGCAGACATTCAGATCATGAATCAGGAGAAGGGGAGCTCCATGACCTGTTTTGGAATAATAAATATCTCCATATTTCCAGTTGAAATATTTCCCTTTTCCAACTGGAAGATTATCGTTCATGTCTGATATGCCATTTACTAATTTATTAAATCCGATAACCAGCCCTGTTACAACGAAACCAAGAAGAGCCAGATTTTTAATATGTTTTTTCATAATAGGTCTTTCCTTTCTTAAAAATCATATAAGAATCCCGTATTCTTATTATAATCGAAAACAACAATATATACAAACTCTTTTTTTCACTCCCTTTTTCCTTTCTTAAAAAATCATGAAATGTTTCACGTGAAACATTTTGGGGTGGATATGGAGAAAGAAACGTGATATACTACTCTGAGTAGATTATCAGGAAAGAAGATTGAGGCTATAAAAGAAAATATAGCCAGAGTGGATGGTTTTTATGGGAAGAATAATTGCAATTGCAAATCAAAAAGGCGGCGTAGGGAAAACCACAAGCGCGATCAATTTATCAGCCTGTTTGTCCGAAATAGGAAAGAAAGTGCTGACAGTAGATATGGATCCGCAGGGGAACACCACCAGTGGACTGGGACTGGATAAAAGTGATTGCAAACATACAGTATATGAACTGATTCTTGGAGAATGTTCCGTCACTGATGCTGTAATACATACAGAAATTGAAAATCTTGATTTAATCCCTTCCAACGTGAATCTGGCGGGAGCAGAAATAGAGTTGCTTGATATTAATGACAGGGAATATGTTCTGCGGAACGAAATAGATTACATACGGGATGATTATGATTTTATTCTGATTGATTGTCCTCCATCTCTGAATATGCTGACAGTTAACGCCATGACAACGGCGGACACGGTGCTTGTTCCAATCCAGTGTGAATATTATGCGCTGGAGGGACTGAGCCAGCTGATGTACACGATTAATCTGGTACAGGAGAGACTGAACCCGAAGCTGAAGATGGAAGGCGTTGTATTTACAATGTACGATGCCAGAACAAATCTTTCTCTCCAGGTTGTGGAGAATGTGAAAAACAATCTGGACACTACAATTTACAAAACGATTATCCCGAGAAATGTAAGACTTGCGGAAGCCCCCAGTCATGGTCTTCCTATTAATTTGTATGATTCCAGATCTGTAGGGGCTGAAAGTTACCGGATGCTTGCAAGAGAAGTAATAGAAAGAGGAGAAAGCTGAAAATGGCAGGAAAAAAAGGCGGACTGGGAAAAGGGCTTGATTCTCTGATGCCCGATAAAGTAAATACGAAAAAACTAAATGAGGGAATTTCATCTGAACAGTCAGAAAAGGAGCCGGTAAAACAGATAAAACTGTCGCTGGTAGAACCAAACAGAGATCAGCCAAGAAAGAAGTTTAGTGAAGAAAGTCTGGCAGAGCTTGCGGATTCCATAAAGCAGTATGGAATTATACAGCCTCTGATTGTACAGGACAAAAAAGATTATTATGAAATCATTGCAGGTGAAAGACGATGGAGAGCAGCTAAAATAGCCGGTCTGAAAGAAGTTCCGGTTATTGTAAGGGACATTTCCCAGCAGGAAGTAATGGAAATTTCCCTGATAGAAAATATACAGCGGGAAAATCTCAATCCAATAGAGGAAGCCCTGGCTTATAAACGTCTTCTGGAGGAATTCAATTTAAAGCAGGATGAGGTTGCAAAGCGCGTTTCGAAAAGCAGAACGGCTGTTACCAATTCCATGCGCCTTCTGAAACTGACGGAAGAAGTACAACAGATGGTAATAGATGAAAAGCTGTCCATGGGACATGCCCGTTGCCTGGTTTCCATAGAAGATCCGGAAATGCAGAAGAAAATTGCATTACAGGTAATAGATAAGAATCTCAATGTCCGTGAAACAGAAAAACTAATGAAAAAATGGCAGAAAACAAAAGAAGCAGAAAAGGGAAAAGAAGAAAAAGAAGACACTGCTCTTATCGCAATTTATGAAAATATTGCAGAGCAGATGAAAACTATTCTCGGAACAAAAGTGGAGATTCGGCGGAAAGATAAAAATAAAGGGAAAATAGAGATTGAATATTATTCCCAGGACGAACTGGACCGGTTGCTGCAGCTGATGAAGTCAATTGAAAATTAGCACAGTGTTTCTGTTCGCAAAAAATTCTATTTCATCCGCGTAAAAGATGTCTGGTATATTGAAACGTGTGTTTCAAAACAAACTCAATCATATTGTTTATTATAATATGAATCTCTGTTAATACAAATAATAGAAAGGATAAAAAAGAGGCAAAAATGGATTTATTATATAATTTGGATCTTGAAAGTATCACTGGATTTCCCCTGGATATATTAATTCTGGGACTGGCGGCATTGGTTGTAGTATTGATTATTATTATGATTATAAATGGCGTAAAAACAAGAAAACTGAAAAAAAGTTATCGAACATTTATGAAAGGAAAAGACGGGCAGTCCCTGGAAAATATTTTGCACAGACGTTTTGAACAGATTGAAGAAGTTCTCGCTTCTGAAGAAGAAAACAAGGCAAAAATACAGACCGTACTGGATCATCTTGATAATACATATCAGAAAGTTGGTCTGGTAAAATATAATGCCTTTAACGAAATGGGAGGAAAGCTTTCTTTTTCACTTGCTTTATTAAATCGTAAAAATGATGGCTTTATTCTGAACGCCATGCATAGCCGGGAAGGCTGTTTCACTTATATTAAAGAAATTATTAATGGTAATTCTATTATCATGCTGGCAGATGAAGAAAAGGAAGCTCTGGAAATGGCGTTAAAGGACGACTAAAAACACCTGCCATACTGTTACCTGATATTCTAATATTTATAGAAGACAAAGGATTACATTATGATTCATAGTTATATCAGATCAATTGGCTTTTCAGAATTGAATCTGAATGAGGAAATATATAAAATATTGGAAGAGATTGTGAATCATCCGGATGAACAGGCTATCGCAAAGGATTTTTTCGGAAATGAATTCGCATGTTTCTCAAGATATGTTGGTGAAAATATAGGAATCTCTGTCTGTGGTAATTTTCTGAAGGATAATGAATTCCGAATGGAGTATTACTATCCATATTTCCACGGAAGCAATATAACAACGTTTGAGCCAGTAGAAATTGAGCGACATTCCTCACAGGAAGCGTATATGGGAATTTGTGATGAACTGAAACTCGGCCTTCCTCTGATTTTTCATATAACAAATATCATAGATGTGCTGCGCGAAAAAAAATTCGGAAGAAATTATATAGATGTAAATAATATCGTAATTTCAGGACTGGCCTTCTCGGGGAAAATTCTGTTTCCGACAACTAATACTCCTCAAATTGCTGCAATCAGACAGAAATCATCCCAGAAAAGAATGAATCTGATGCAGCAGGCCAGAGATGGAAGCAAAAGCGCAATGGAAAATCTGACTCTCAGTGATATGGACACTTATGCCTCAGTTTCCAGGAGAATTATGAAAGAGGATATTCTTTCTATTGTAGAAAGCAGTATTATTCCGTATGGCGTGGAAAGTGATCAGTATACCATTATTGGTGAAATTCTGAATTGCTATCAGATAAAGAACGAGATCAGCAATGAAAATATCTGGATTATGACATTACTTTGTAATGATCTGACATTTGATATCTGCATTAATGCAAAACATCTTCTGGGTGAGCCGGAGACCGGGCGCCGCTTCCGGGGCCGGATCTGGATGCAGGGATATCTGAATTTTGGTTATTGACAAATAAAGAAATAACAAGTACAATGAAGTAGATTTTTTCAGATGTCGTTTATCGTTACGGCTCAGCTGGATAGAGCGACCGCCTCCTAAGAGAACCT
>CAYLWI010000072.1:0-5769 GCA_964387345.1 uncultured Eubacterium sp.
GTTTTCTGCCCATGGAGGTACCATGTACCTTTTTCTCAGTGTGTTTCCTGCCGCCCCTTGGCTTCCATAACCGCCTCATTCAGGGAAAGCATTTTCTCATCCAGATTCGCCACGATAGTCGCGCAGACCCGCAGATCATGACTGATATAATCCGGAGCGTCTCCTTCAAATTTATAATAGATTTTATGCTCCAGACTGGCCCAGAAATCCATAGCCATGGTACGGATCTGAATTTCCACCTTGGTGGGGACTACGCCTTTTGTTGTCTGGATGGGTACTGTAATATGCATATGATAACTGCGGTAACCGCTTTCCTTCGGATGTCTGATATAATCCTTGATATAAAGAATATTAAACTCTTTCTGTCTTCCAATCATCTCTGCCAGGCGGTAAATATCCGATGTAAATGAGCAGACCACCCGGATTCCCGCTATATCATTCACATGCTCCACCATATTCTGGATCGTGCTCTCATAACCGTTCCTTTTCAGTTTATTGACAATACTCTCCGGGGTCTTAATCCTCGATTTTATGTACTCGATGGGATTATACTGATGAATATACTGGAACTCATCGTTCATAATATCCAGCTTTGTCCGGACCTCCTTGATTGCCGCATTATAAAGGAACATAATATTCTGCCAGTCATAGACATTTTCCTGTACTTCCGCATTTTCCTCTGCCATAATATCCTGCACCCCTTTTTCCAAATACCTCATTAAGCGCTCAGGTATAACTCGCACTAAGCTCGAAAACACCTCGCTAAGTGCTCATAGTATACCTTCTCACTAAATTCGTAAATACCTCATTAAGTGTTCAGGTATAACTCGCACTAAGCTCGAAAACACCTCGCTAAGTGCTCATAGTATACCACAGGAGCATAAAAAATTGTCATTTTCTAACAGGAATTCATATAATTTTAATAAAGTCGGCCTGCCATTATAATTCTCATCTCAGCCCCGGCATGAGGTATACTGTCAGAATTCCTTTATCCATATCAACATCCCGGATACACTCTTTGATTGCCGGAAGCAGCAGATCCGGCTGTCCCGTCTTCTGTACCACATAGACATCATTTGCCCCTGTCTGCAGGACATCAGCCAGTTCTCCCAGAGCTTCTCCCTCAGTCGAAACTACTTTCATGCCAATCATATCCGCGATAAAATATTCATCCTTCTGGAGTTTTACCGCATTTTCCCTTGTTACATAAAGACTTTTTCCCCGGAACCGTTCCACATCATTGATACTCTGAAATTCCGTGAATTTCAGGATAACCATCTGCTTGAAAAAACGGACCCGGGCGATCTCCAGAACCATTTCTTCCTTTCCTGTATCCAGGATTACCTGTTTTAGTTGCTTGAAACGTTTTGCATCATCTGTGGTGGGATATACCTTCACCTCACCTCCGATTCCATGGGTGCTGGAGATGATGCCAATCTGAAATCTGTCTTCCATCTTTTTTCTCCCTTAATGATAAAAGGGACATGGCAAATGTCATGTCCCTTCTGTGTTATCGGTTTCAAAACAAAACTTCCCATACAGGGAAACTTTCCTTATAAAGAACTGCATTTCACAGCCTGACTGGTTTTCCGCCAGCCGCTCCCCATTACTGCACGATCTCAACAATTACTTTCCTGTCTTCTCTGGATGCAGCCGCTTTCACAACAGAACGGATTGCTTTTGCAATTCTCCCCTGCTTACCGATCACCTTACCCATATCGGCCTGTGCAACGTGGAGTTCCAAAACAATCACGTGCTCCTTCTCTGTCTCTGTAACAGAAACCTCATCTGGGTTCTCGACTAGTGATTTCGCAATTACTTCAACTAATTCCTTCATTACTTTTCCCTCACTAATCAATTATTTTTCGATGCCAGCATTCTTTAAGATCTTTTCTACAGTCTGTGTGGGCTGGGCGCCGTTAGCAAGCCATTTCTTAGCTGCCTCCTCGTCTACGCGGATCTCTGAAGGCTCTTTTGTCGGATCATAATAACCGATCTCCTCAATGAATCTTCCATCACGAGGGCTTCTGGAATCTGCAACAACGATTCTATAGAAAGGAGCTTTTTTCTGTCCCATTCTTCTTAATCTGATTTTAACTGCCATGTCACTTCACCTCCTCAGATATTCTTAAAGTATATTCTATCTATAAACGCCGGAAAATCTCCAGAAGATACCTCTATGGTCATACAACCTGAACAAGGATCCTCTCCAGAGAGTACCTCTATGGCCATACGGCCAGAACAAGGAAATTCCTGCGTCTGCTTAAAACGGAAGTCCCTTAAAGCCTCCCATTTTACCGCCTAAACCACCAAATCCGCCCAGTCCGCGTTTTCCTTTTTTCATACCGGACATCTGCTTCATCATCTTGCGTGCCTGCTCAAACTGCTTCACCAGCCGGTTCACCTCACTGATATCAACCCCGGCTCCCGCCGCAATCCGGCGTTTTCTGCTGGGATTTAAAAGAGATGGGTTATCCCGCTCTGCCGCAGTCATGGAATAAATAATTCCCTCGATTCTTGCCATCTTCTTTTCATCCATAGCGTCCTCGATCTGTTTCATCTGGGAACCGCCCATACCCGGCATCATGCTGAGAACGCTGGCAATTCCGCCCATTTTCTTCATCTGATTCATGGACTCCAGATAATCATTAAAGGAAAATTCTGCCTTGCGCATGCGCTGTTCCATCTCGGCAGCCTTCTCATGATCAATCTCTGCCTCAGCCTTCTCGATCAGGGAGAGCACATCTCCCATCCCGAGAATCCGGGAGGCCATACGGTCGGGATAAAACTGTTCCAGATCAGAAAGCTTTTCTCCCATACCCACATAAAACACAGGTTTTCCGGTTACTGCACGGATTGAGAGCGCGGCTCCGCCTCTGGTATCACCGTCCAGCTTTGTAAGAATCACGCCGTCAATACCGATCTTCTCATCAAAGGTACTGGCAACATTTACCGCATCCTGTCCGGTCATGGCGTCCACCACCAGGACTGTCTGCTTTACTTCCACCTGCTCCCTGATTCCGATGAGCTCATCCATCATTTCCTCATCAATATGAAGACGGCCCGCTGTATCCAGAATAATGATATTGTTTCCATTTTTTGCCGCATGCTCCACCGCGGCCTTTGCAATGTCCACCGGCTTATGGCTGTCTCCCATGGAGAAAACCTCCACGCCCTGTTTCTCACCGTTGATCTGAAGCTGTTTAATGGCTGCCGGACGATATACGTCACAGGCCACCAGAAGAGGTTTTTTCCCCTTCAGCTTATACTTTCCGGCAAGCTTTGCCGTGGTTGTGGTCTTACCCGCGCCCTGCAGACCCACCATCATGATGATTGTGGTAGCCTGGCCCGGATTCAGCTGGATCTCCGTGGTCTCGGAGCCCATCATTCTGACCATCTCTTCATTTACAATCTTGATAACCATCTGGCCCGGATTCAGACCATTCATCACGTCCGAACCCACAGCCCGCTCCTGCACGGCCTTTATGAACTGTTTGACTACACGGAAATTTACATCCGCCTCCAGGAGCGCCATCTTAACTTCTTTCAGAGCAGCCTTCACATCTGCCTCTGTCAGACGTCCCTTGCTTCTCAGGTTTTTGAATACATTCTGCAGTTTTTCTGATAAGCTGTCAAATGCCATAAAATCTTCACTCCATTCAGCTTTCCGGCTGTCAGATAATCTGTCACCGCCCTGCCTGGTTTCCACTGTTACAACTCTTCCAGGATCCGTTCCGAAATCCCGTGAATCTCCGCAAGCGCCTCTGCTGAGCTCTCCGGATCATGTTTTTCAGACAATTCACGGATCAGACGGACATCTTCTTTGGTTTTTAAAAACCGTTCCACCAGATGAAGCTTTTCTTCATATCCCGACAGAATCCTGTCACAACGCTTTATCATGTCGTGCACTCCCTGCCGGCTGATTCCCCTCTCCTGGGCAATCTCGCTGAGAGACATGTCATTCAGAACCACATCTCCATACACTTCTTTCTGATGGTCGGTGAGAAGTTCTCCATAAAAATCATACAGAAAAACCCTGCGTCCAATCTGTTCCATTTCCATCACCCTGGCTACTTTATCACAGGAAAAAGCAGGTGTCAAGTGTTTTTTCTTGACAAACTCATAATTTCAGTGATTATGCGGGAGCAGGACATACAATATCTGCCATTGACCGGTAATGTACCGGTCAATGGCTTTTCTTATCTGTAATAAATGGAGTTCCATCTCAGTTCATTCTTAAACTGACGGATGGTTGTATCCTTGTCAATATAAACCGCTTCGATTCCCATAGCTTCCGCCCAGTCTCCCATCTGCTCCGCCGTCAGATCATAGGAGAAAGCGGTATGGTGGGCGCCTCCTGCCAGAATCCATGCCTGGGCGCCTGTCCTGAGATCCGGTTCCGGGGTCCAGAAATTGGTTGCCACCGGAAGCTTTGGCATGGGCTTTTCTGTCTTTTTGCAGACCACGTCATTGATAATCAGACGGAAACGGTTTCCCAGATCAATCAGGGACGCGGCGATACCCGGACCTTCCTTCGAGGTAAATACCAGACGGGCCGGATCCTCCCTGTCTCCCATGGAAAGAGGCTGCTCCTTAATATAGATGGGGCCGTCCGCAATGGAAGGACACACCTCCAGCATATGGGCCTCCAGGATACCTTCCTTGCCCGGAACCAGGTTATAGGTGTAATCCTCCATAAAGGAAGTTCCTTTCGCGTCCTTCTTTCCCTGGGTCATGATCTTCATGATCCGTACCATAGCTGCTGTCTTCCAGTCGCCTTCTCCGCCGAAACCGTATCCCTTTTCCATCAGTCTCTGGATTGCCAGACCGGGAAGCTGCTGAAAGCCGCCCAGATCGCCAAAATGCGTCACAATAGCCTGGTAGTTTTTCTCCTCCAGGAAACGCTCCAGACCGATCTCCATCTGAGCCTGCACAGCAACATGCCGGCGGAACTCCTTCTCATCCCTGCCTTCCAGAAGGATCTCATATCTGCTATAGTACTCTTCCACCAGGGCGTCCACCTCCGCCTGGGAAACGGCCTGGACAGCCTCCACCGCCTCGTTCACCGGATAAGCGTCAACTTCCCAGCCGAACTTGATCTGGGCTTCCACCTTATCGCCCTCGGTCACGGCTACATTTCTCATATTGTCGGCGATTCTCATCACACGCAAATGGCTGCTCTCTACCACGCCAACTGCAGTCCGCATCCAGGAACCAATCTCCCGCTGGACGTCCTTATCTTCCCAGAAACCGACAATAACTTTTCTCTCCTTATTCAGACGGGAGAAAATGTGTCCGTATTCCCGGTCTCCGTGAGCCGCCTGGTTCTCGTTCATGAAATCCATGTCGATGGTATCATAGGGAATCTCACGGTTAAACTGGGTATGCAGATGCAGCAGGGGCTTCCTGTACTCCTGCAGTCCCAGAATCCAGGACTTCGCCGGGGAAAACGTGTGCATCCAGGTAATTACTCCGGCACAGTTCTCATCTGTATTCGCCTCATTAAAAGTCCTGCGGATCAGCTCATTGGTGATCAGCGTAGGTTTCCAGACAACCTCATAAGGCAGCTCGCCGCCGGCATTCAGGGCGTCCACAATAATTCTGGAATGCTCCGCCACATTGGCGAGACATTCATCTCCGTAGAGATCCTGGGATCCGGTGCAGAACCAGAACTGATATTTTTTCTGTGGAATCATAAATTTCTCCTCCTGTCAACTGAAATCTTTCTATATTTTGTCACCTCATGTTACTATTCATAGCCAATTCTCA
>CAYLWI010000072.1:5869-10185 GCA_964387345.1 uncultured Eubacterium sp.
ACTGAAATCTTTCTATATTTTGTCACCTCATGTTACTATTCATAGCCAATTCTCATCTGAGAATCAGGACTGCGAAACAGTCACTCCATCCACATAAGCAGCCTTAGCTCCGCAAGGAGCGGGACTGGAGCCTCGACAGAGGCGACGGGTGCGCATGTGGGTGGGGTGCTGTGAATAGTAACAACTAAAGTAGCTGTAAAAAGCAGCAGCATTTATTTCTGTCCATAATAAGCGTTGGCCCCATGCTTTCTGTAATAATGCTTATCCTGGAGTTCCTGGGGCGCCGGCTGATTCCGGGGATTGATCCATTCACACCGGGCAGCCATTTTTGCCACCTCTTCCAGAACAACCGCGTTGTGAACCGCTTCGTGGGCATCCTTTCCCCAGGTGAAGGGGCCGTGATTTTTGCAGAGCGCCGCGGGAACAGCAATGTAATCTTTTCCTCTGGCCTCAAATTCATCAGCAATCAGGACGCCGGTGTTCCACTCATAGGCCTTATCAATCTCCTCCTTCGTCAGATTTCTCACACAGGGAACCTCTCCATATATATAGTCCGCATGGGTTGTACCATAACAGGGAATATCCCTGCCGGCCTGGGCCCAGCTTGTGGCCCAGGGAGAATGAGTATGCACGATGCCTCCCACTTCCGGAAAACGGTTATAGAGAACCGTATGAGTCGGCGTGTCAGAGGAAGGATTATACCTTCCCTCCACTTTGTTGCCCTGCAGATCCACAACCACCATATCCTCCGGAGTCAGAAGATCATACTCCACGCCGCTGGGCTTGATCACAAAAAGCCCGGATTCCCGGTCGATTCCGCTGACATTCCCCCAGGTGAATGTCACCAGACCATATTTCGGAAGAAGCATATTCGCCTCATAAACCTGTTTCTTTAACTCTTCCAGCATAATAATACTTACTCCTTATCTTTTCTAAGCCATCTGTTTCCTGCGGACTACAGAAAACAGGCTGGTTTCCATCCTTTCACTCAGCGCAGCGCATCCACAGCCGCCCTCTCAATGGCAAGTCCCTGGTTGTAGCGTTTCATAAACACTTCAAAGCCTTCCACATCCGCGGCATCCGGCTCTTCACAGATCCCTTCCTCTCCATGGAATACCTTTGCGCCAAGGTAACCCGCCAGACTTTCATTCTCTTCCCGGTTTTTCATATAGGAGGCAAGCAGGGCTATGCCCCAGGCGCCGCCCTCTCCGGCCGTTTCCATCACATATACCGGCGTATGGATCGCAGCCGCCATAAACCGCTGTCCCACGCCTTTTGTTTTGAACAGGCCTCCATGGCCATACATTTTATCCAGCCGGATTTTCTCCTGTTTCATCAGAATGTCCATTCCGTTCTTCAGGGCTCCCAGGGAAGTCAGCAGATGGGTCCGCATAAAATTCGCCAGATTAAAACGACTGTCGGGTTTTCTCACAAACAGCGGCCTGCCTTCCTCAAATCCTGTAATACTCTCCCCGGAAAAATAATTATACGCCAGAAGTCCACCACAGTCTGCATCCCCCTCCAGCGCCTTCCGGTATAAATTTCCATACAGCATGTCCGGGTCGGTTTTCACGCCAAAAGTCTTCAGCGCCTCCTCAAAAAGTCCCACCCATGCGTTGAGATCAGAAGTACAGTTATTGCAGTGAACCATGGCAACCGGATCCCCGGACGGAGTCGTCACCATATCAATTTCTTCATAATAGGCGGAAAGTTCTTTCTCCAGCACCGCCATGGCAAAAATACTGGTCCCGGCAGAAACATTTCCTGTCCTCACCGCCACACTGCTGGTAGCCGCCATGCCTGTTCCGGCGTCTCCTTCCGGCGGACAGATGGGAATTCCGGCTTCCAGATCTCCATCCCCATCCAGCAGCTTTGCCCCGTCCTCTGTCAGCATACCGGCATTTTCTCCTGCCACCAGCACCCGGGGAAGAATCTCCCGCAATTTCCAGGGATACCGGCGGTCTGCCACCAGCCCGTCAAACTGATCCGCCATTCTCTGGTCATAATCCTTTGCTGCGGAATCAATGGGGAACATTCCTGCCGCCTCACCGATCCCCACCACCTTTTCACCAGTCAGCTTCCAGTGAATATATCCTGCCAGCGTTGTGATGAAGCGGACGTCCTTCACATGAGGCTCATCGTTCAGAACCGCCTGATACAGATGCGCGCTGCTCCACCGCTGGGGAATATTAAACTGAAACAATTCCGACAGCTCCCTTGCCGCCTGCTCCGTCATGGTATTTCTCCAGGTCCGGAAGGGAACCAGAAGCTGTCCATCCCCGTCAAAGGCCAGATAGCCGTGCATCATGCCCGAAAATCCCATGGCTGCCAGCTTCGTCAGCTTCACCCCATACTTCTCCGCCACATCCTGTTTCAGATTCCTGTAACAGTCCTTAAGTCCGTCCCATATATCCTCCAGTGTATACGTCCAGATTCCGTTTTCCAGACGGTTTTCCCATCCGTGTCCTCCTTCGGCCACCGGCCGGTTCTCCCCATCAATCAGAACCGCTTTGATCCTGGTGGAGCCAAACTCAATTCCAAGAATTGCCCCTCCCTGTTCAATAAGTTCTGCCGTTTTTTCTTTATCCATTGGCATTATCCTCCTCTTTCTATATGTATACCGGGCCTTTCACGCCCGGTCCAGAATCATCTTTACGCTGCCGTAAATCCCGGCGTCATTCCCCAGCTCCGCCAGAAGGAACTTTGCCCCGGTCCGGAAGGCGTACTGGTTATAATACTTCTCAATGACGTCTGTCAGCATCTTCCCTGCCCTGGAAACACCGCCCCCGAACACAAAAGCCTCCGGGTCCAGAACAGCGGCGATCCGCGAACATGCCATCCCCAGCGTCTTTCCCAGCCGCTCCACCATACGGAGCGCAAAACCGTCTCCCTCTTTTGCCGCGTCAAAAATATCTTTAGCCGTGATTTTTTCCAGCTTTCTTAAAACGGTCTCCTCCTCTGTCTTCTGAAGTTCCAGCGCAGTTACCCGGACAATTCCATTGGCGGAAGCATACTGCTCCAGACATCCCCGGCGTCCGCAGGCGCAGGGCAGGGACTCATGGACATTGACAGTCATGTGACCAATCTCCCCGGCGGCTCCCATGCATCCCGGCAGAATCTTTCCGTCAACAATAATACCGCCGCCCACACCGGTACCCAGTGTCAGCATCACCACCTGGCGGTACCCCCGGGCTCCTCCCCTGTACATCTCTCCCAGGGCGGCCACGTTGGCGTCATTTCCCGCTTTGCAGGGAAGTCCCGCCGCCTTTTCTACCGCTTCCTCCAGCTGGAATGTTCCCCAGCCCAGATTCACACATTTTCTCACGTACCCTTCCGCATCCACCGGTCCGGGCACGCCGATCCCGACGCCAGCGACATCATCCTTTGTCAGCTCCTCTTCCATCAGCTTTTTCTCAATAGAAGCCGCAATATCCGGAATAATCCTGGCGCCATTTTCTGATGTATCCGTTTTTATCTCCCACTTATCCAGCAGATCACCCCGATCGGAGAAAAACCCCATTTTCACAGTCGTTCCACCCACATCAATACCAAACGCATACTTTTTCATATCCATCCTCCTGAAATCATTCATTTTTTCAGTATAGCATAAAAAATACACCTTTCCACAAAAAAGATGTATTGTTATCACAGATCTATAAATGAGTAAATCTGAAAATTGCACAAAAGTAAAGACATCAAGCCGTTGCCGTCAGGCAGGCGGCGGTTTGAGGATGACTATGCCTGTTTCCAGAGGAGAATACAGAAAGAGAGGATTCTGCTTGTGTACCAGTGTGGTAGCAGGCGTCTGCCAGTGGAAACTTTTTTAGTTTTTGCAGGCTAATTTTATACAATTTTTTAAATTTGCTCATTTATTATAGTTATCAATATATTTTTGGGGGGGAAATGATCCGTCACACTTCGGTACAGGACAGGTATTTCCTGCCCCATACCTTTTTAATCTTCGTAGTGTCCCCTGCAGCTTAATATGACTATGTTCTGAAGCTCGTCAATATTATATACAAGCCTGTTTACTTCGTCTATCCGGCGACTATATCCCGGTCTGCTTTCGCGTCCAGGCGGATTTCCATTCCGTTCCGCTGCATGGATACAGAGATGCGTCCGCTGGCAGAGGCGAAGGTACAGGTCATTTCATTTATGGAAGGCGGCAGCCAGGGTCTGATCCTGACTTTTTTAAATCCCGGTTCCAGAGCCTGGATCCCTGCAATTCCGTTATAATACCATTCCGCCACATCTGCGCTACCAGAAAACCAGAAACGGCACGGTGCCTCCCGCACCGTGCCACTCTTATCGTCTTT
>CAYLWI010000073.1:0-5543 GCA_964387345.1 uncultured Eubacterium sp.
GGATTCATATTATCTGAAGTTTTATATTTTTCAGGTGTGTGAGGAGAAGTAGAGATGCCCCCAATTAACTTCTTAAGGTACGCATTGATTTTGCGTTCCTTATTAAATTGATTGTAATAATCAGTTCCAAGATCCTTGAATACTTTCGTGCAGTTGTTACTGAGTGCGGGAAAAGATCAGGTTAAAATTGATGAAATAGGAGATGTGGTTCTTGAACTCCGGGGAAAGCATTAGGAGACTCATTGAGAAAACTGTCGTGTACGATGAGAAGCTGGTAGTTGTATTTAAGTCGGGACTGAGTGTAGATGTGGATGCCTGGTGGTAAGAGCAAAAACTGGAAATTTGAATTTTAATACCCACTTTAATACCCACATGTGATATAATGCGTGTGGGTATTAAAGTGGGTATTAAAATTTTGAGGTGATAAAAATGATGACTTGTGAACAGGTTGTAAACGAGCTGCGTTCTTACGATAAAGAAAAAGAATGGTTTGAATTTAAGGAAAACTGGTTTTCTGCGGATGAGCTGGGAGAATATATATCAGCATTAGCTAACAGCGCTGCGATTGAGGGGAAAAAGTATGCATATTTTGTCTGGGGTATTAATGATAAGACACATGAGATTGTCGGAACAGGATTCGACTTTGATCAGGATATTAATCATGAGCCGCTGAAGCATTATCTGCGCAGAAAGTGCAGCCCTGACATTAATTTTGATTTTCAGGAGCTGCAGCTGGAAGGGAAAAGGGTTGTGCTGCTTACGATTCCGGCGGCAAAGACAGTTCCTGTTTCCTACGCAAGAGAGCGCTATATCCGTATTGGCTCCAGCAAAGAGAATCTGAGGAAGTATCCGGAAAAGGAAGCATATTTATTTGATGTTCTGCGGCATGGATTGCCGACGTTGGAGAACACACCATCCGAATATCAGGATCTGACATTTGAAAAGCTTTTGATCTATTACGGGGCAAAAGGCGTAAAATTAAACTTTGATACTTTTAAGAAGAATTTTTCTTTTTATACAGAGGATGGAAGGTATAATTTGTTGGCGCAGCTGCTTTCCGACAATTCGCATATGCCGATACGGGTAGCAATCTTTTCTGGAAAGACCAAAGCCGATAATATGTATTCTGTGAGGGAATTCGGAAACCAGTGCCTGCTGTATTCGCTGGACGAGGTGCTGCGTTATGGAGACGTACTGAATATTATTCAGGCAGATGAAACAGATCGTGTTGTGGAGAGAAAAGAAGTTCCGCTGTTCGAAAATGATGCATTTCGTGAAGCTGTGATCAATGCTTTTGTTCATAACTTATGGGTATCAGGGAATGGACCTATGTTTACAGTTTTTTCAGACAGGATAGAAATCCTTTCACGCGGCACACTCGCGCCGGGACAGACACTGGAAGGTTTTTTTGCCGGAGAGTCAGTCCCGGTGAACAAGAAGCTGTCCGAGATTTTCCTGCAATTGCATATCAGTGAGAAAACAGGCAGAGGAGTACCGATTGTTACGCAGCGCTATGGAAGAAACGCCTACGAGTTCAGGGAAAATTCGATTGTTGTCACGATTCCGTTTAACTGGATTAATGTCATGGGCGATAGAGTGGGTAATAAAGAGGGTAATAAAAACCACGAGTATGGCCTGAACCAAACACAGGTGCGCATTCTTGCTGAAATAAGGAATAACCCTAACATTACAAAGGCACGGCTGATGGAGCTGCTCGGTTTGGGGAAGACAACAATCGACAGAGGACTGTCAGTGCTGAAAAAATATGGTTATATAGAGCGTGTTGGATCCAGGAAAGCAGGATACTGGAAAGTTCATGAGGATTGATATGTTTCCACAGACAGCCAAATTTAATGATATGTTCCCTCATGTGGGTGACATTCATGCTGCTCCTGCAAGCCAGTGGAAGGTTATAAAAAGATGAGCCCGGGACTGGAGGCGAGATCGTGAACTGAAAAACAGAGCAGCATAATAAAAATAAAACAGATAGGAGATTTTGATATGATTTATATAGGAGCGCATCTTTCTGCCTCAAAAGGATTTTTAAGCATGGGTGAGCAGGCGCTGGAGATTGGCGCAGATACCTTTGCTTTTTTTACCAGGAATCCCCGGGGCGGGAAGGCGAAGAAACTGGATGAGGCGGACGCCCGTGCGCTGATGGAATTCATGGAAGAGCATGCCTTTGGAAAGATTGTGGCCCATGCTCCCTATACCATGAATCTTTGTTCGGACAAACCGGATATCCGCAGGTTCGCCGGGGATGTACTGACAGAAGATATGGAGCGGATGGAAGCCACGCCGGGGCAGTATTACAATTTCCATCCGGGATCTCATGTGGGACAGGGAGCGGATGAGGCGATTCCCATGATTACAGAGGCACTGAATAAAGCGATGTTTGAGGGAATGACCACAACAGTGCTGCTGGAGACGATGGCCGGGAAAGGCACTGAGGTGGGAAGAAATTTTGAAGAGATTCAGCGGATTATTGAGGGCGTAAGGATTCGGGACCGTGTGGGCGTCTGCCTGGACACCTGTCATGTGTGGGACGGCGGCTATGATATTCTTGATAATCTGGATGCGGTTCTGGAGGAGTTTGACCGGGTAATTGGTGTGGACCGGCTGAAAGCAGTACATATAAACGACAGTAAAAATGACCGGGGCGCCCGGAAGGACAGGCATGAATGTATCGGTCTGGGACAGATCGGCACAGATGGCCTGGAGGCTGTGGTGAAGCATCCGCTTTTGCAGGGGCGGCCGTTTGTTCTGGAGACGCCTAATACTCTGGAGGGATATGCAAAAGAAATCACACTGATCCGGGGCTGGATGGAACAGGCAGAGTAAAAAACCTTCTGGTAACCTCTTTATTTGCGGGAGATAATTTGCTATAATATGAACATTTAGCGGCAGTTGTTCAGAAAAAGCGGAGGCAGGAGAGACCGGATGAGTTACGCGGACAAAGTATTTATTGATATGTGCAATGATATCCTTACAAACGGTACCAGCACGGAGGGCGAGAAGGTGCGCCCGAAATGGGAAGACGGAACCAGCGCTTATACTATTAAGAAGTTTGGCGTGGTGAATCGTTATGATCTCTCAAGGGAATTTCCTGCGCTGACTCTGCGCCGGACAGCGATTAAAAGCTGTACGGATGAAATGCTCTGGATCTGGCAGCAGAAGTCCAGCAATATTCATGATCTCCACAGCCATATCTGGGACGAATGGGCGGATGAGGACGGTTCCATTGGAAAAGCGTATGGCTATCAGATGGGTGTGAAGCATCAGTACAAAGAGGGAATGATGGATCAGGTGGACCGGGTGATTTATGACCTGAAGAATAATCCCTACAGCCGCCGGATTATGACGAATATTTATGTCCATCAGGATCTTCATGAGATGAATCTGTATCCCTGTGCTTACAGTATGACCTTTAATGTAACAAAGGAGCGCGGACGGGATAAACTGACATTGAACGCCATACTGAACCAGCGTTCCCAGGATGTGCTGGCTGCCAATAACTGGAATGTCTGCCAGTATGCGGTGCTGATGCACATGCTGGCCCAGGTTTGTGATATGCAGGCAGGAGAACTGGTTCATGTGATTGCCGACGCGCATATTTATGACCGCCATATTCCTTTGATCCGGGAGCTGATTTCCAGGAAGCCCCTGCCGGCGCCGGCTTTCTGGCTGAATCCGGAGGTGAAGGATTTTTATCGGTTTACCAGGGATGATGTAAAGCTGATAAATTATGAAACCGGTCCGCAGATTACCAATATACCGATTGCGGTATAGCCGGAAAAAGAAGAAAGTATCTATACGGGCGGGAAACGGTCCGGGAGGGAGGAAGATTCTGTATGAATCTGATTGCAGCTGTGGATAAAAACTGGGGAATCGGACTGAAAAATAAGCTTCTGGTCAGTATTCCCGATGATATGAAGTTTTTCCGCCAGACGACAACCGGAAAAGTTGTGGTAATGGGACGGAAGACCCTGGAGAGTTTCCCCGGCGGGAAGCCGCTGAAAAACAGGGTCAATATTGTATTGACCCGTGACAGAAGTTTTCATCCGGACGGAGCTGTGGCGGTGCATGATCTGGATGAACTTCATGAGGAATTAAAGAAATATCCTTCGGAAGACATTTATGTGATTGGCGGGGAGAGTATTTACCGTCAGCTGCTGGATGAGTGTGATGTGGCGCATATTACAAGGATTAATTATGCTTATGAAGCCGATGCTTTTTTCCCCGATCTGGATGAAAAAACGGAATGGCGGATTACGGCAGACAGTGAGGAGCAGACCTATTTTGATCTGGAGTATTGTTTTTATAAATACGAGAAGAAATAAGTAATACTCTGTGGCAGATAGATAATAAGAGTGCAGAGAATGACAGTTTCACTCCCTGGCGCTTAAAAAATAACAGGGAGGATAAGATGAGCAATTTTTTATTCAGCGTAAATGTAACCCTGCCGATTTTTCTGGTTATGGTAATCGGATATTTTCTCAGAAGAATCGGCATGTTAAATGACAATTTTGTTACAGTGGCGAATAAGTTCAATTTTAAAGTCACATTACCTTTTCTGCTTTTCCGGGATCTTTCCACAGTAGATATTGTATCTATTTTTGACTGGCAGTATGTTCTGTTCTGTGCTGTGGCTACCTCAGCCGGATTCTGGGGCTCCTGGGCAGTGGCGAAGCTGGCGCTGAAAGACCATTCCATGCGGGGGGCGTTCACCCAGGCAGCTTTCCGGAGCAGCGCGGCTGTTATGGGTCTCGCTTTTATTCAAAATATTTATGGACAGTCCACAATGGGATCATTGATGATTATCGGTGCCGTCCCATTGTATAACATATATTCTGTAATCGTTCTGACCTTCGAGGGAGATCACCCGGAGGGAGAGCGTGACGCCGGCAAAATAAAAGAAGCCGGTATTAACATTCTGAAAAACCCGATTATCATCGCTATTGTCCTCGGTATCATTGTGGCATTGCTGGGAAACCCGCTGCCCGAACTTGTAACCTCTACCGTGAACAGCGTGGCGCAGATGGCAACCCCACTGGCCCTGATCGGACTTGGCGCGGGTTTTGAGGGACGTAAGGCACTGAAAAAGATCAGGCCGACCCTGGGCGCATCCTTTATCAAACTGATTGCCCAGGCAGCCATATTCCTTCCGATTGCAGCCGTTTTTGGCTTTACAGGCGAAAAAATGGTTGCGCTCGCGATCATGCTGGCCGGCCCGGCAACCCCGAGCTGCTATATCATGGCAAAGAATATGCATAATGACGGAGTGCTCACCGCAAGTATCGTGGTGGCGACTACCCTTTTGTCCTCCGTCACGCTGACCGCATGGATCTTCCTCCTGCGGACCGTCGGCTGGATATGAACGCAGACAACGAGGAAAATGCAAACAAAACATGTGCTGGCACAATGTTTTGTTTGCATTTGACGAGTGACCGAACATGAGCATGGAGGGCAGAGCCCGGAATGCGAATGGTCGGAGCGGTGCGGAGCTGCGGAGCGCGGAGCAGCGCGTGTCTGCGTGGAGTAAA
>CAYLWI010000073.1:5643-10165 GCA_964387345.1 uncultured Eubacterium sp.
CGGAGCAGCGCGTGTCTGCGTGGAGTAAAAAGTAAAGGAGATGTTTATTCATGGAAATTACAGGAACCAAAATGTTTCTGCGGGCTCTGGAAGCGGAGGGCGTAGAAAAGATTTTTGCATATCCAGGTGGAACAGTAACAGATCTTTTTGACGAATTGTACCGGAACAGTGACATTGATATTGTACTGCCCAGGCATGAGCAGGCGCTGGTACATGAGGCGGAAGGATATGCCAGAGAGACGGGAAAGACCGGCGTATGTCTTGTGACCAGCGGCCCGGGCGCCACGAACACAGTGACCGCGATTGCGGATGCATTTTATGACAGCATTCCACTGGTTGTTTTTACCGGACAGGTGGCGCTGGGGCTGATCGGAAACGATGCATTCCAGGAGGTTGATATTGTCGGCATCACCCGTCATATAACAAAATACAGTGTGACTGTCCGTGACCGGAAGGATCTGGGAAGGATTCTGAAGATGGCGTTTCATATTGCGTCTACAGGAAAACCGGGACCGGTGCTTATAGATCTTCCAAAGGATATCCAGACGGCCAACGGACCGGCGGAGTATCCGGAGACGGTGGATATCCGTGGCTACAAGCTGAACGAAGGCGTACATATCGGTCAGCTGCGCCGGGCTGTCAAACTTCTGAAGGGAGCCGGGCGGCCGATTATTCTTGCAGGAGGGGGCGTGAAAATTGCGGGAGCCGGAGAATTGCTGGCAAAGCTGGCAGAAGTGACGCATATTCCGGTTGTAACAACAGTAATGGGAAAAGGATCAGTTCCCAGCGATCATCCCTATTATGTAGGCTGCGGCGGCATGCATGGAAGATATGCGGCGAATATCGCAGTCAGTCAGTGCAACCTGCTTTTTTCCATCGGTACGCGGTTTAATGACCGGATTACCGGTGATCTGAATGAATTTGCGCCTAAGGCAAAGATTATTCATGTGGACATTGACGCTGCGGCTATTTCCAGAAATGTGGTTGTAGATGTTCCGATTGTAGCGGATGCGAAGGTGGCGCTGGAGCAGATGCTGGAGTGGGTCGAGAAGGACTGGAAGGAACCGAAGGACACCACGGACTGGATGAAACAGATCAGAAAGTGGGATGAGGAGAATCCTCTGACCATGCGGAGGGACAAAGGAATGACTCCCCAGATGATCATGGAGGGACTCAATACGGTATATCCGGAGGAAGTAACCTATGTGACGGATGTAGGACAGCATCAGATGTGGGCGACCCAGTTTCTTGAGATGAGCCCGAAGAAAAAAATAATTATATCCGGAGGACTTGGAACCATGGGATTCGGATTTCCGGCAGCATTGGGGGCGAAAATGGGGCATCCCGACCGCCCGGTTGTATGTATTACCGGTGACGGCGGATTCCAGATGAATATGCAGGAGATGGCTACTGCAATCGTGGAAGGCGCTCCGGTTACCATCTGTCTTCTGAATAACTATTATCTGGGAATGGTACGGCAGATGCAGGAGCTGTTTTACGGAAAACGCTACGCGGCAACCTGTCTCCGCAGAAGAAAAAGCTGTCCCGCCCAGTGCAAAGGCCCTAATGAGTCCTGCCCGCCCTATGTTCCGGATTTTCTGAAATGGGCGGAAAGCTATGGCGCCCATGGAATCCGGGTAGAGAAGGAAGAGGACATTATTCCTGCCCTGGAGGCTGCGAAATCAAATACTGACGCGCCGACCCTGATTGAATTCATGATTGCCACGGAGGAACTGGTGCTTCCCATGGTTCCCGGCGGCAGTCCCATGAATAAGATGATTCTGGGTTCGAATAAGCGTTCATAAGAGTGCAGTCAAGGAGGAATTATTATGATGAAAGACAGATGGATTGCATTATATGTAGAGAATGAGGTGGGTGTCCTTGCAAAAATTTCCGGTCTGTTCGCGGGGAAATCTTACAATCTGAAGAGTCTGACGGTTGGAACGACAGAGAATGAGGATGTTTCCCGTATGACTATTTCCAGCACCTGTGACGATCTTACTTTTGAGCAGATTAAGAAGCAGTTAAACCGGATGGTGGAGGTCATCAAGGTTATGGATCTGACGGAGACTCCGATCCATATGAAGGAGCTGATGTTTGCAAAGATTAAGAAATGCACGGAGATCGATAAGGCTGAGATTTTCCGTATCGCAGATGTGTTTTCTGTGGAAGTGTCAGATATCGGGACAGACAGCGTACTTCTGGAATGTAAGCTGACGGAGCGTAGAAATAATGAGCTGATCCGGCTCCTGAACTCCCGGTTCGGGTCTGTTGAAATTGTCAGAGGCGGGGCAGTAGCGATTGAATCCGTCAGCACATCCTGCAGGTAGGGATGAAGCGGCCGGATAACGGCAGCGGCGGAACAGAATTCCGGGAAAATGGCCTCCGGCTGTAAAAGGAGTGCCGGCATGGTCAGAAAAGACTGGAAAAAATCACAAATATGCTGTATAACAGTAATATGTAGTTCAAAATGACGGATGACATATGACAGACTTCATTTTGCCGGTCTGGAACCGGATTATACACCGGAAGGATGCAGGATTGCATGCAATATAATTCAGATAGTCTGACTTTGCCGCTGGCGGAGATCATCTGTGATTATAAATATAAAACAGGGAAAGAGGGATACCAAGATGGAAAAGAAAAACATTGACTGGGAGAATCTTGATTTTACATACCGCGAGACTGATATGCGTTTCGTTTCCATGTATAAGGATGGAAAATGGGACGAGGGTACGCTGACTCCAGATCCCAATATTGTTTTAAATGAGTGCGCGGGCGTTCTGCAGTATGCCCAGACTGTATTTGAGGGGCTGAAGGCATATGAGACCGTGGATGGCAGAGTGGTTATCTTCCGTCCGGATCTGAACGCCAGCCGTCTGGCAGATTCCGCCAGAAGACTTGAGATGCCGGTATATCCGGAGGACAAGTTCGTGGAAGCGGTAAAGAAAACTGTAAAAGCAAATATGGCGTATGTCCCCCCTTACGGAACCGGCGCAACTCTGTATATCCGTCCTTATGAGTTCGGAACCAACCCGGTGATTGGCGTAAAACCGGCGGATGAGTATATGTTCCGTATTCTGACCACTCCGGTAGGTCCCTATTTCAAAGGCGGCGTAAAGCCTTTATATATTAAGGTATCAGATTATGACCGGGCAGCGCCTCATGGAACAGGACATATCAAGGCGGGGCTGAATTATGCCATGAGCCTGTATGCGATTGTAAAGGCTCATGAAGAGGGATTTTCGGAGAATATGTATCTGGATCCTTCCACAAGGACAAAGGTAGAGGAGACTGGCGGCGCCAACTTCCTGTTTGTCACAAAAGAGGGCAGACTGGTAACGCCGAAGTCCGACAGCATCCTGCCTTCCATTACCCGGCGGTCTCTGATGTATGTGGCAGAGCATTATCTGGGGATGGAAGTAGAACAGAGAGAGGTTCTCTTTGATGAAGTGCCGGAGTTTCAGGAGATCGGTCTCTGCGGCACTGCTGCTGTTATCTCTCCGGTTGGCAGAATTTATGATCATGGCAGGGACATCTGTGTTCCCAGCGGGATGGATCAGATGGGACCGGTTTTGTCAAAACTTCGTGAAACTCTGGTTGACATCCAGGAGGGCAGGATCGAGGCGCCGGAAGGCTGGCTCCAGGTGATTGAGTAATCCGGGCGGAGCTTTCTGACGGAAGCTGCGCGGACGACAGATAACGGTTATTAAAAAGACAGAACATCTGCGGAAGACTGCGGAGGTTTTGTCTTTTTTACGCCATAAAACCAGAGGAGGTTCTTTTTGGTCAGTTCTGCATATATTTAGAATAAAGTGCATGCAGTATGAGGAGTGACAATGGAAAAAGAACTTTTCACTTTACAACAGGACGCCCCGGACCGGGGAGAGCTGCAGGTAAATGTTACGTCTGTGACCGGAATACAGCCGGTTACTGACGCGACCATCCGGATTTTTTCCGGGGAAACCCAGGTGGAGGAGCTGACAACGGACAGTTCCGGGCAGACACAGATGATTGAACTTCCCGCGCCGCCGTTCGCCTATTCCCAGGAACCCGACCAGCCGCAGCCCTTTGCGGAATACAGAATTCAGATTGAGGCGGCGGGATATCGTCCGGTAGAGGTATCAGATGTAGATGTGTTTCCCAATGAGATCGCGATCCAGCCGGTTCAGATGGAACCATTAGAAACATCTGCCGGAACTGGAGAGGAAAATATTGTGGTACCGCCCAATACATTATGGGGTGATTTTCCGCCGAAGATTGCGGAAGATGAGATCAAACCCATGGATGAAAGCGGGGAAATTGTTTTAAGCCGGGTGGTTATACCGGAGTATATTGTAGTTCATAACGGACCGCCATCGGACCGGGCGGCAAAGGACTATTATGTGCGTTACCGGGATTATATTAAAAATGTGGCCTCCGGGGAAATCTACTCTACCTGGCCGGACGCTACACTGCGCGCCAATATTCTGGCGATCATGTCCTTTACACTTAACAGGGTATATACGGAGTGGTACCGGAA
>CAYLWI010000074.1:0-10129 GCA_964387345.1 uncultured Eubacterium sp.
ATTAAGGTAAGGGATGAATTGCTGAACCGGCTTCTCCTGTTTCTGAAAAGGCAGGAGGCATACCGGGACCTGGCGGCATATATGCTGGAAAATCATGTGAAGCTGAAGCAGGAGAGCGTCAGTTATTATGAAGTAAGAGTTCACAAATAGAAAAGGCGCAGGAAATGGAAAAGTCTTTTGTAAAAAAGAGCAGTTCCGTTTCCTGCGCCGGATCTGCCGTCCGGGCAGAGCGCCGGACAGCAGAAATCATCTGTTTATTCTTTACATTTTATGTTTCTTTTTCTTAAAGAAGTCTCGTGTTTCTTTCACAACAATTCCGCTGAGGGCGAAGATGGCGATCATGTTGGGGATTGCCATGAGACCGTTGAAAATATCGGCGATGGTCCATACGGCGGATACTGTCATGTAAGGTCCAATAAATACGGCAAGGATGTAAATCCACCGGAATACTTTCACAGCCTTCATTTTGCCGCCGGAAAGATATTCCAGACAGCGCTCGGAATAGTAATCCCATCCCAGGATTGTAGTAAAGGCAAAGAAGGTCAGGCAGACCATCAGGATAAAGGACGCCACTTCATTGGGGAAGGGAAGTCCCTGCTGGAACGCGTAGGTGGTTACTTCCACACCCTCCAGACCGTCTACCTGCCATGCCCCTGTAAGCACTATGGAGAGACCTGTCATGGTACAGATAATGATCGTATCAATGAAGGTGCCTGTCATGGAAACAAGGCCCTGGCGTACAGGCTCTTTTGTTTTGGCGGCCGCCGCGGCGATCGGGGCGGATCCGAGACCGGATTCATTGGAGAAAATCCCCCTTGCGACGCCGCTTTGTATGGCAATGAGCATGGATCCAACCACGCCGCCGGTGACAGCCCGGGGATTGAACGCTCCCTCCACCACTGTAACGATGGCGGCGGGAATCGCAGTGATGTTGGTAATTACAAGAATCAGACAGAACACCACGTAAATAATTGCCATAAAAGGTACGACAACCTGTGATACACCGGAAATTCTCTGGATGCCGCCGATTAATACCAGCGCCACGCCGACAGCCAGAATCAGCGACGCCACGATAACAACCCAGGAATAGGTTCCGATTCCGGGAATTGTCACAGCATGAGCCGTATCCGGGTCAAAGAAATTCTTTATGGCGGATACAATACCGTTTACCTGGGTAAAAGTACCGATGCCGAACAGACCTGCGCATACTCCGAAAAACGCGAAGATTTTCGCAAGCCATTTCCATTTCGGTCCCATGCCTTTTTCAATATAATAGAAGGGACCGCCGAGAGAATGCCCGTTTTCCGCCACCACACGGTATTTCACCGCCAGAAGACCTTCGGAATATTTGGTGGCCATGCCAAAAAAGGCTGCCAGAATCATCCAGAACAGAGCGCCCGGGCCGCCTGCGGTTACTGCTGTCGCCACACCTACGATATTTCCGGTTCCGATGGTTGCGGACAGGGCGGTACACAGAGCGCCGAAGGATGTCACCTCTCCTTCTCCTTCCTCTTCATTTTTTACCATCCACTTCAGAGCCAGCGGAAGCCGGCGCATCTGAAGAAGTCCCATGCGTACTGTGAGCATAATTCCGCCTGCCATAATCAGGACGATCAGCGGTACGCCCCAGACATATCCGTCTATTTTAGACAGTACAGCATTCAGTGTTTCCCACATTCTTATTCATTCCTCTCTATGTATATTTTATGGTCAGATGTGAAATCAAGACGACAGAACTGGCAGGAGGCCGTTGATGGAAAAAAGAAAAGCCGGAGCCATCATGACTCCGGTCTGTAATCTGAAAAGAATCTGCTCTGCGGGGCAGTTACAGGCGCGGGAAATATCCCTGCCATAAAACAGTCCGCGACAATTATGTTCTTCTCCGTCCTTTTGCCTGAGAGATTAAATATATGTTTTCATATATCTTGCACCTTCGGCACCCGTCATTTCCGCACTGCAGATTACACAGCGCAGAGGGGATTCTCCAGAGTCACAATCCATTTACAGTCCTCATCTGTCACATCGATCTGTTCCAGACACCTGAGAGTTTTGCTCCTTCGGCTGATTTCCATCACTTTCCTGCAAACTTCATCTTGTATTTCCATATCAGGTTGAAAAGGATCAGACAATGCTGTTCTGCTTTTCTGAAACCTGCCTTTCCACGATACTTTTATTTTATGAAAAAGTCAAGATATTTTTTAGAGCTGGTTGTCTCTTTTCAGAAACATGGGGTGAAGTGTATACAAAACCTGTCTCCCGTGATATGATGTCAGGCAGAAAATGAAAATCACAGATGGAGGCAGGGAAGCGGCGTGGTCCGGATAGACGAAGAGAAAAAAAGAATTTTAAAGGAATGTTTTGGATATGATACGTTCCGGCCGGGACAGGAGAAGATTGTTGACAGTATTCTGACAGGCCGGGATGTCCTGGCAGTCATGCCGACAGGAGCGGGAAAATCTCTGTGTTATCAGCTTCCGGCTCTTTTGATGCCGGGGATTACCGTGGTGGTGTCGCCGCTGATTTCCCTGATGATGGATCAGGTCAAGGCGCTGAATGAAGCGGGAGTCCATGCGGCATATATCAACAGCTCCCTTACAGAGAATCAGATCGCAAAGGCGCTGTCTCTGGCCAGAAATGGCCGCTATAAGATCATTTATGTGGCGCCGGAACGGCTGGAAACGCCCAGGTTTCTTGATTTTGCCCATTATGCGGAACTATCCATGATCACGGTGGACGAGGCTCACTGTATTTCCCAGTGGGGACAGGATTTCCGGCCCAGCTATGTGAGGATTCTTTCTTTTATCCGGAGTCTTCCGGTCCGTCCGGTGGTCTCCGCATTTACCGCCACGGCCACAGAGAGGGTGCGGGAGGACATCCGGTCGTCCCTGGAGCTGGAGCGGCCCTGTGAGCTGGTATCCGGTTTTGACCGGGAGAATCTGTATTTTGAAGTAAAGCATGTGAAAGATAAAAAGGAAGAGATCCGGAGCTATATGGAAGCTCACCGGAAGGAAAGCGGCATTATTTACTGCGCCACCAGAAAAGGGGTGGATGAGCTGTGCCTGTATCTGGAAAATCTGGGATTTTCCGTGGGAAGATATCATGCGGGAATGGGAGCGGAAGCCAGAAGACGGGGACAGGAGGAGTTTATCTATGACCGCACAAAGGTGATGATTGCCACAAATGCTTTTGGCATGGGAATTGATAAGTCCAATGTCCGGTATGTCCTGCATTTTAATATGCCCCAGAGCATGGAGAATTATTACCAGGAGGCCGGAAGAGCGGGACGGGACGGAGCTCCCGCGGAGTGTATTCTGTATTATTCTCCCCAGGATACCGTGATTAACCGGTATCTGCTGGAGAGTAAAGAGAGCTACCGGGAGTATACGGAGGAGGAACTGCGCGTCATCCAGTCCCGGGATATGGAACGACTGCGCAAAATGGAAGGTTACTGCACCACAACAAGATGTCTTCGCGGGTATATTCTGCATTATTTCGGGGAACAGGCGGAAGAAAACTGCGGAAACTGTTCCAACTGTCTGGAAGAATTTGAGGAAATGGATGTTTCTGAAGCAGCGGCGGATGTGATCCGGTGCGTCAGAGCGTCCGGCCAGCGGTTCGGGATGAATCTGATTGCGGGAACTCTGCTGGGAGAAAATACCGCAAGGATCCGGAGCTGCGGGATGGACCGGAATCCCTCTTATGGAAAGCTGGGCGGACTGGGGCAGGCGCGGGTGAAAGAAGTGATCCGGGTCATGATGGAGCAGGGATACCTGCTGCAGACCGCGGATAAATATCCTGTTCTGAGACTGACAGAACGGTCGCGGGAACTTCTGGAACAGACAGAGCCGTTTCTGCTCCGCTATAAAAAAGAAGAGGAGCAGAATGTCCGCCGGAAGAAAACTGCCCGGATGGAGAATCTTACGGAAAAAGGGCAGGAGTTATTTGAGGAGCTGCGGAGACTCCGGGCGAGGCTGGCGGGAGAGCGATCCATTCCGCCTTACATGGTGGCTTCGGATAAAACTCTGCGGGATATGTGTATCCGGATTCCGCTGACACAGGAGGAAATGCTGGAAGTCAACGGCATGGGAGCAAGAAAGATGGAGCAGTATGGATACCGGTTTCTGGAGAAGATCCGGGACGTGACCGGCGGAAAAACAGACGGTTATGCCATTGCAGGATCGGAAGAGACAGTTCCTCTTACGGAGAAAAAGAAGAAGGGAAAGAAAGAGGAATTTTATCTGACAGAGGAGATGTTATCCCGGATTTCGTATGTCCCGGAGACGACCATCAGTGATTTTGTGTCCCGGATCAACGATCTCCGGGACGGGGAGCGCATGAAGCGTCTGACTATCAAATGGCTGACAGAACATCTTCTGGAGGAGGGATGTCTGGAGAAGAAGTACCAGGACGGTTATACCAGAAACATTCTGACAGAGAAGGGGAAAAGAGCCGGAATCCGGGCGGAGGAACGGATCAGCCAGAAAGGATATCCTTATGAGATTTTCCTTTATTCGGAAGAAGGACAGAAACATCTGGTGGAGATACTGAAGCGGGGCTAAGATAAGAAACGGAGAGACAGGAATGAAAACAGTCAGAGTAGCTGCGGCGATTATCCTGCATGAGGGCGCGGTATTTGCGGCCCGGCGGGGTTATGGAACATTTAAAGACGGATGGGAGTTTCCGGGAGGAAAAATCGAAGAGAACGAAACGCCCCGGGAAGCCCTTGTCCGGGAAATCCGGGAAGAACTGGATACGGAAATTGCGGTGGGAGATCTGTTTGACACCGTGGAATATGATTATCCGGATTTCCATCTGTCCATGAAATGTTACATATGCACGGTAACATCCGGGAATCTGGTCTTAAAGGAGCATGAAGCGGCCCGGTGGCTGGACCGGGGAAATCTGGACAGCGTGGACTGGCTTCCGGCGGATCTGGATCTGATCCGGAAGCTGAAAGAATCAGGAATGCTGACAGTATCATGAAGGGAAGGGGAATCTCAATGAAAGATAAAATAAAGATCCGCGGAGCGCGGGTTCACAATCTGAAAAATATTGATGTGGATATTCCCTGTCCCGAATGCCGGGGATCCCGGTATTCAAAGGAGGCCGGACGCATTCACTACCAGAACAATTCCGGACAGTCCTATTCGCTCCCGGAGCTGATGGCAATGGATATACACAGCGCGCTGGAGGCATGCCGGGAACTGAAATCTGTCCGCCAGCGTCTGCAGGTTCTGGAGGATCTGGGACTGGGGTATCTGACCCTGGGGGAGGAAACTCCCGGGCTCTCCGGCGGAGAGGCCCAGCGTCTGAAGCTGGCAGGAGAGATAGGAAAAGCCCAGTCTGATTCAGTTTTTGTCTTTGACGAGCCTGCCATCGGTCTGCATCCCCTGGATGTCCAGACCCTGCTGGATGTATTTCAGACGCTGATTGATAACGGCGCTACCGTAATTGTGATTGAACATGATCTGGATGTGATCCGCAATGCGGATTATATTATTGATATGGGGCCGGGCGGCGGCGTGGACGGCGGAAAGATTGTGGCGGCAGGAACTCCGGCGGAGGTGAAGGCGGATCCTGAAAGCTGTACCGGAAAGTTTATCTGATCAGGGCAGGAGAACCTGTCAGCCCTGGCGGCATCGCAGAAAATATTCCGATTTGACAGAAATCTGACTTTTTTCTGGTAAGATCCAGATGATCTGAAATATGCAGCAGCAGTCCGGCGCTCAGCAATATGCCGGATCAGACTGCGCAGGTTTACTGACAACAGATGGTTCTGTGTCAGAGTGCAGGGAGGAATTCATGATGCAATACAAAATTCTGATTGTAGACGACGAGCCTATGCTGGTCCGGCTGCTGGCGGATTATCTGGGGGATCTGGGATATCTGTCTTATACGGCGTCCGACAGCGTACAGGCCATGGACAGGCTGAAGATTTCCCCGGATCTGATTCTGCTGGACATTCATATGCCGGGAATGGACGGACTGGAATTCTGTAAAAATATCCGCGAGGAAGTCAGCTGTCCGATCCTGTTTCTTACCGCCCGGGCGGCGGAACAGGACAGGATCAACGGTCTGCTGATCGGCGGGGATGATTATATCACAAAACCCTTCAGTCTTCCGGAGGTGGCCGCAAGGATCGGCGCCCATCTCCGGCGGGAAGCCCGGACTCATGACGCGGCCCGGCTGCTGGCTTCCGGTGAATTGCTGGTGAACCTTTCCCGCCGGACGGTTCATTTCAGGGAAAAGGAAATTGAATTTTCCCGCCGGGAATTTGATATCATAGAGTTACTGCTGACCCACAGCGGCCAGGTCTTTGACCGGGAGCGGATTTATGAGACCGTCTGGGGGCTGGAGGCATCCGGGGACAGCAGCGTGATCAAGGAGCATATCCGGAAAATCCGGCAGAAGCTTCAGAAAGAAACCGGACAGGATTACATTGAGACCGTCTGGGGAGTAGGCTATCGATGGAAACTATAAGAAAAAAGACACAGCTTTCCGGACTGCGGAGATCTTTTGTTCTGTATGTTCTGGTGACGCTTGCCGTTGTTGCGGGATTATCCGGCCTGGTGATCTGGGGCTGCATTTCTGTCCAGAATTATCTGCTGCCGGATCCCAATGAGGTTTTTCTTAATATTGAAAAAACATACGCTGACGGAAGCGGAACCACAACGATGGTTCGCATGTCGCTGGATGAGGCAGAACAGGCGCTTCCGGAGCTGTCCTATGGATACGGTTCCGGGACAAATCCGGAAACCGGAAATGGGGAAAATGCAGAGAACGGAACGGATGCCGGAACAGAGGAAGGCGGAGAGTATGCGGAGACAGACAGCTCCGGAGAAATTGTCCGCTATTCGGTGAGCGCTGTGACGACCAGCACAGACTCTCTGACGCCCCGGCGGAAGCTGGTGTACCGCGGCAGCCAGATCGGGATGGTTGCGCTGCCTGCGGCGTTTTCCCTTGGAGGGATTCTGCTGTGCGGTTTCATGTTTTACCACAGGAAACTGAAGGCGCCGATTTCTTTGTTAACTTCAGCCGCAGAACAGATTTCCCGTCAGAATCTGGATTTCCGCCTCTCCTATCAAAGCGGCGACGAGATGGAGGCGCTCTGCGCATCGTTTGAGCAGATGCGCCGGACACTCCGGGAGAATAACCGGAAGCTCTGGGAAATGGTGGAGGAGCGCAGACGGCTGCAGAGTTCGGTGGCACATGATCTGCGGAATCCGATTGCGATTATCCAGGGGTATGCCCAGTATCTTCAGATGCAGCTTTCCAGAGATGAAATAAACAGAGAAAAAATAGATGATCTGGCAGATAATATTCTGGAAACGTCCCGCAGGCTGGAGCGCTATACTGATTCCCTGCGGACAATCGGCCGTCTGGAGGAAATGGAAATCCGGCCGGTGTCTCTGGATTTTTCAGAATTGTCTTCTGATATGAAAAAGGATTTTCTTCTTCTGACAAAAGAGAAGAACCTGGAGCTTGTATGGAAAAATACTGTATCTGAAAATAATGTGGTTCTGGATGCGCAGATGTTGTACCGTATTCTGGAAAATCTTATGGGAAACGCTCTCCGGTTTGCAGAAAAAAGAATTGAAGTCACGTTTTCCGGGGAAGACGGAGTCCTGGAAGTCACAGTCACAGATGACGGGAAGGGATTTCCGGAAAAGATTCTGAAGGCAGGAGAAGCATATGCCGGCGCAGGCAGCGACGGGGAGCATATGGGAATCGGGCTGGTAATCTGCCGGATCCTCTGCCGGAAGCACGGAGGAAAGCTCCTGCTGTCTAATTCTGACCAGGGAGGCGGAGTTGTCAAAGTTATTCTGGCGGATGAAAATTATTCCCGCCTGTCGGATTACAACCACACAGGTGGAAATTCCTTGACTGAAATCTGACTTTTATTATTTAAGATCTTCTTGTTAAAAAGTTCGTGGAGATTGAAAGACGCTGTGTATAAAGCGCAGCAATCTTTTCCGCGGAACAAAATATGTGCGGACAAGAACGCACAGATGAAAACAAGGAGGTCTTTTTGTATGCGAAAAAGAATTGCAGTATTAGTGCTCACAGGGGCAATAGCCTGTCTGGCGGCCTGCGGGAATGCAGATCCGGGGCAGATCGGAGACGGGGAGCCTGGCAGCAGCGAAGAGGATGTATCCGGCGGCCTTGGAAAAGAGGAGCGGGAAGAATCTTCAGAAGCCGCAGGAACCGGCAGTCTGACGTCATTATTCCGCCAGCAGGGAGTATTTACGCGTTTCTGCAGTACAGACGAGGGATTCTATTATCTGACAGAAAAAGAAACAGAGCTTGCCGACGGCAGTTATGCGCCTCATCTGATGTATATGGATTATGCTTCCTGCCAGGAAGTATATCTGTGCAATGACAGCAGCTGTCAGCATAATACGGAGGACTGTACTTCTGTACTGAAGGGAGCCTCCCTGGAGGGAAGAATTTTTATCTGGGACGGATATCTTTATTTTCTTGACCGTGATTCAGATACCGCAGGAACTGTTATTACCGACCTTACAGGGGAGACAGACATAGAAGCAGAACAGGCAGGACTGTACCGTATGAACCTGGATGGATCCGGCCGGGAACTGGTTTACCAGTTTGAGGCAGGCGTCACAGTGGAGGATCTGGCTCTGGGCGGAAATGAAGGGATTTATTTTGTGACGAAAAAACTTGGGAGCAGCAGGGGAGATTCCGGAACCTATGTCACTACCTCGGAGAGGCAGATGATCTGTCTGGATCCGGCCGCCGGGAAAATACAGACAGTCTGCTCCCTGGATTTTGGAGACGGCTGGAACTGGGAAGTAATCGGATGTGGAGGAAACTGTGTTGTTCTGGAAGCATACCAGTATCCGGACGGAATGACAGATGAGGAGGCTTTGGCGCTGGATTCGGACCAGTATATGGAGGTGTTGAAAAACAGCAGCATTGTCTATGCCGCGCTGAATCCGGATACCGGGGAGAAAAAAGAACTCTTTTCCCGGTCCGGCAAAGAGACCGTTTCAGAACTCGTTCTGGATGGATATCTGTATACGTCCGGTCAGTCCGGCGACGATATTGTAAAAACAGATCTGGTTACCGGGGAACAGAGTATTCTGTGCAGTCTGCCGGAGAATTATCTGTACCAGACCCTGGGGAACCTGCTCTGCTGTGTCAGTTATGATTCCCTGGAAGATAGCGGTTATTATTTTGTAAATCCCGATACCGGGGAAATTTCCCACTGCAGTCTGACGAACCAGTCGCTGGATTTTCCACTGGATCTGATGGCCGTAACCGGGGACCGTGTGCTGGCGGTTTATGATTATGAATACACCGACCTTGGGGATGGTTCCTATGAAATACACCGCTATCAGTACGGGTTGATTGACCTGGAGGATCTTATGAACAGTGCGGCAGATTTTACGCCTGTCAGAATGATCGGGGAGGGGATCTGAGTATGCTGGAACTGCAGAACATTTCAAAACAATATGGCGCAAAAACAGCGCTGAGCGATGTTTCACTGACGCTGGGACCGGGGATTTACGGACTGCTGGGACCCAACGGCGCCGGGAAATCCACTCTGATGAACATTATTACGGGTAATCTGAAGCCTTCCGGAGGAAACGTTTTGTGGGAAGGAATTGAAATCGGAGCCATGGGAGCTGCCTACCGGAGTCTGCTTGGGTATGCGCCCCAGCAGCAGGGGCTTTATGATAATTTTACCGGTATCCGGTTCCTTTCCTATATGGCGGCTTTAAAGGGAATCCCCAGACGGGAGCAGAAGGAGGAAATCCGCCGGGTTCTGGATTTTGTGAATTTGTCAGAGGCGGCGCGCCGTCCTGTGGGAACTTATTCCGGCGGAATGAAGCAGCGGCTTCTTGTGGCCCAGGCAGTTCTGGGAGATCCCCGTCTGATTGTCCTGGATGAACCCACAGCCGGTCTGGATCCCAGGGAGCGGGTGCGCATCCGGGAAAATATCCGCGCCATGGCCGGAGAAAGAATCGTCCTGGTATCTACCCATGTGGTGTCTGATATCCAGTCTGCCGCAGATGAAATGATCCTTCTGAAGGAAGGCAATGTAGTGGATCATGGCCCGGTCCGGAGACTCTGTAAGAAATATGGCGGAGCGAAGGATCTGGAACAG
>CAYLWI010000075.1:0-9813 GCA_964387345.1 uncultured Eubacterium sp.
CCCCGATCAATACGGCAGTCCGCTCCACAGCGCTGATCATTATTGGCGCCATCGGTGTGACAAGACTGAATGTCGCTTACTGGGTATTTTTCTTCTTCTCCATTCTGGCAATCATTATGACCTGCTTTATTAAACCGGATGAAAAGACAATCATCTTTAAATAATCTGTTCTGTACTTCCATACAGAACAAAAACCGTGCGGGAAAAATCCGCACGGTTTTGCACTTTTATTATAGCAAACCTTATAATATTTTCTTTTACCGAGCATCCTGCGTTGAATCCCGACCCCGGACGTTACTTCTACAGCCAGCTCATCCCAGGCACCCTCACGGCACACAGGAGATCCTGCTTAGGGCTGCTCCATTCCTGACCTGACCCGGTTCACAGGTTCCTGTTGCGCGAGACCCAGAAATCAACGCCGCTTATAAAAGGCAGCTCCACAATCGAAAACCCGCGGCAGGATATCACCCCAACTATAGCGGATTGATGGTACAGGGTACCGCTACAACCCCGGCTGCTCGGAGACTTAAGTATAACATCAGGTTTGCTGTACTGTCAATCTTTTTTCAAAGCAAAACGATTTTCCTTTTCTCTCGGAAAACATCTTGCATTGCAGCTCATATCCTTATTCCTTTTCAGCTTCTGCTGTCTCCTGCAAAGTCTCCGCAACAGCTTCTGCCTCCTCTGCTGTCTTCTCTACAACCTTTGCTTCCGCTTCTTTCGCGCCTTCTGCTTCCGAACTGTCTACAACCTTGCCGTCTACTCTTTCTGCCCTGTCACATTCTGCTCCGCAGTTGAAACAGAAATTCGCGTCACGGGGGATAATCTGTCCACACTCCGGACATCTGCGGATTCCCCGGATCTCATCCTTGTTCGCCTTCAGTTCCCCGATTTCTTCAAATGCAGCCTTGATTGCGGTAATCTGCTCATAATCCGGGACTTTATCCGCCTTATGGTCATGATAATATGCCTTGCCGAGTTCGCGATACATCTTCTGAATCGCGCCTTCCCGTTCTTTGATATCGACCGAAATCTTTGCCGTATCCGCCCATTCCCGGGCCTTACTGATGCCGTCCTTACCTGCTGCAGAAATTGTGTTTCCCAACTTGTCAAAAAATGCCATAATATATACCTTCTTTCTGGAAATTTCCGGACACTGTCCTGCCGGCCGGACACAGTTTTCCGGTTTTTTTTATTATACCCCATCTGCCAGTTCCATCCAAGACATCTTTCTCTAAAATTTATATTAAATCGAATTCTTCCTGCTTACTCCATTTACAGTAACAATTCTGGCCTGAAAGACCACATATTTACTTTGTCATGACAGAATCCCCAGATGCTCCAGCAATATCTTTGCCCCTATCCAGATCAGAATCAGTCCTCCCACCACTGCGGCAGGTTTTTTGAACCGGCTGCCAAAAACATTTCCTATAAACACGCCGCCGATGGAAAACCCAAAAGTAATGCAGCCGATCAGAGAAACTGCCGGGAGAATCTTTACCTGCAAAAATGCGAACGTAATTCCTACCGCCAGAGCATCAATACTGGTGGCAACTGCCAGCATAAATATTTCTTTAAAGTCAAATATCATATGATCTCTCTGACAGACCACCTCATCCTCTTCCCGGACTGCCTCAATTATCATTTTTGCTCCCAGAATCAGAAGCAGAACGAAAGCAACCCAGTGGTCAATATTCATAATATACTGCTGGAACCGGCTTCCCAGAAGCCACCCCAGAAGGGGCATCAGCGCCTGAAAACCACCGAAAAAAACAGCCAGGACAAGTCCGTATTTTACATCAATTTTCTTCATGGAAAGACCTTTACACACAGACGCTGCAAAGGCATCCATGGAAAGCCCTGCACCAATCAGAGCCAGTTCTAAAATTCCCATATTTCCTCCCGCTCGTTACAGAAACACGTTCTGCTTTTTATTCTGTAAAAGTGAAAAATAATCCCTCTCTGTCCGGAGACAGAATGAACATACAAAAAGACCCATATATGCTCTGTACGCATACATGAGTCTCATTCTTTAAGATTTGCCAGGCTTGCCGCCAGTCTGTTGACAAATCACGCTTTCACGCAAACTACTCCCTCATGAAGTTCTTTCCTACTATATCCTATCGGAAGTGAAATGTCAAACAAAACTGATAAATTTTTTCATTTTCTCTGTTGCCCTATTTGAAAATAATTTTACAATATTTCTTTTTTCCCCGGCGAAGGACAAAATCCTCAGCGTTAATCTCTTCCGGTGTATAAGCCGCGGAAATATCAGCTACTTTCTTACCATTTACAGACACACCGCCCTGCTGTACATTCCGTCTCGCATCGCCGCGGGAAGAGCAGAGTCCTGCCGCCACCAGAAGTCCCATAATATCGATCTTACCGTCCCGCAGATCTGCTTCTGTAATTTCCGCCGTGGGCATGTCAGCCGCATTTCCGCCGGAGAAAAGCGCCCGGGAGCTTTCCTGGGCTTTTGCAGCTTCTTCTTCACCGTGTACAAGTTTAGTCAGTTCAAATGCCAGAATCTCTTTCGCTTCATTCAACTGGCTTCCCTCCCAGGAATCCATCTCATCGATCTGCTCCAACGGAAGGAAAGTAAGCATACGCAGACACCTCAGCACATCCGCGTCGCCCACGTTTCTCCAGTACTGATAGAAATCAAAGGGAGATGTTTTATCGGGATCCAGCCATACGGCGCCAGACTGAGTCTTTCCCATCTTTTTGCCCTCAGAATTCAGAAGCAGGGTGATAGTCATGGCATAAGCATTTTTCCCAAGCTTTCTGCGGATCAGTTCTGTGCCCCCCAGCATGTTGGACCACTGGTCGTCACCTCCAAACTGCATGTTGCAGCCATATTTCTGGAACAGCTCATAAAAATCATAGCTCTGCATAATCATATAGTTAAACTCCAGAAAGCTTAATCCCTTCTCCATACGCTGTTTATAACACTCCGCACGGAGCATATTATTTACAGAAAAATGGGGGCCTACTTCCCGGAGCAGTTCCACATAATTCAGATCCAGCAGCCAGTCCGCATTATTTACCATCAGCGCTTTCCCATCGGAAAAATCAATGAAACGCGACATCTGCTTTTTAAAGCAGTCACAGTTATGCCGGATCGTCTCCGGTGTCATCATCTGACGCATATCTGTCCGGCCGGAGGGATCTCCCACCATACCGGTACCTCCTCCAATCAGCGCAATGGGCTTATTCCCGGCCATCTGAAGACGTTTCATCAGACACAGAGCCATAAAATGCCCCACATGAAGGCTGTCCGCCGTAGGATCAAATCCAATATAAAACGTTGCCTTTCCATTATTAATCAGTTCCCTGATCTCTTCCTCATCTGTCACCTGGGCAATTAATCCACGGGCAACCAGTTCATCATAAACTGTCATTTTCCTTATCTCCTTTTCTGAATCTTATATCTCCGGCAAATGCCTGCTGCCGTCATAATGCCCTGGCCGCAGACATAATCTGAAACAAAAAAACGCCCTTACCATAAAGATAAGGACGAATATCTCGTGTTACCACCTTAATTTGCAGATCGCTCACACAATCCGCCTCTGTGAGTATCTTCGGAACTCTCCAGAAAAATACTCCTGCAGGATAACGGTCGCATACCGGTGCAGCCTACTGAAAAACCGGAAATTTCCATTCCACAGTCTCTGTTCGGTACACAGCTCGTGAAGGTATTCAATACAGACTTCCCATGCGCCTCTCACCATCCGGCCGCTCTCTGTCTGTTTCATCTGTATCTACTTGTTTCAGTCATTGCCTCTTTCATATTTACAGTGACATTATAGGCATATGCTCCTTATTTGTCAAGAAATTCTGTTTTTTTCAGGCGTCACTGATCTGTTCCTTGCGCGTTTCTTTACAAAGATCTTCTGCCAGTTCCCTGTAATAGGAAGAGAAATATTTTGTTCTCATCCACACAAAAGCGAACTCATGACAGATATCAAAATCCCGCAGCCGGATTTCCTTCAGACTCCCCTCTTCGATCTCCTGTCTTACTGCCATTTCATATAAAAATGCCACCCCCATTCCTGCCTTCAGCAATTCTTTTGTTACTCCGATATCACCGATTTCCATCACTGACGCAAAACTCTGAATTGTTTCGTTCCGGCTTCCCAGCGCATATTCCAGAATTTCTCTGGAACCCGATCCCTGCTCTCTGATAATCAGCGGTTCAGAAAACAGATTCTTCAGATCATGGATTTCCTCCTGAAAAGAGTAGCCGGCAGAACACACCGGAATAAATCTTTCCTCCGACAGAACAATATAATCATAAATACTTTTGTCAAAATTACCTTCTATAATGGCAAAATCCAGTCTCATACTGTCTATATCTGCCAGCAGCTGCTTTGTATTATTTACAGTAAAATATGTAGTACTGCCGGCATGGTTTTCCAGAAAACGGTTTATTCTTTCTTTCATAAACCCTTCATTAATAGATTTTGTCACACCAAAAGCCAGGTTTTCCTTCTGGTTCCTCACAACAGCAATCTGCTTTCTCAGAAGCTTTTCCTCATGAAACATACCAGTCGCAACATTTTTCAGGCGTTCGCCTGCCTGTGTAAGTCTCAGGCGTCTTCCCTGGTAAATAAAAAGTTTCTGATGGTATAAGTCTTCCAGCCATTTAATATGCTGGCTGACATTCGGCTGGGTGATGTTCAGTATCTCCGCTGCCTTTGTATAATTCATTTCCCGGCATACCGTTAAAAACGTTTCTATTCTGTAATCCAGCATAATATTCACCATAATATTTATTTATTAATTTATAATTATATATAATTTTATTTAATTGTCAAATTATGGTACTCTCTTTAAGACACAAATATTGAGGAGAAGAAATATAATGAAAAAGTTTTCTGATATGTGGAAAGGACTGCTGCTCTGTTTTGGAATGGCTGTCATCTGTTATTTTCTGGGAAAAAAATTTTCTATTATAGGAGGACCGGTTTTCGCCATTTTACTGGGAATGCTGCTTACTCTGTTTATAAAGGATAAGACACATCTGCAGTCCGGAATCACCTTTACTTCCAAAAAAATCCTGCAGTATGCCGTCATCCTTCTGGGCTTTGGCCTGAATCTGAATGTGATTCTTGAAACTGGAAAGCAATCCCTGCCAATCATTATTGCAACAATTACTACTTCTTTATGTATTGCTGCTTTGCTGAAAAAAATCATGAAGGTTCCTGCAAAAATTTCTACTCTGGTCGGCGTGGGATCTTCTATCTGCGGTGGTTCTGCCATAGCTGCAACTGCACCTGTAATTGATGCTGATGATGAGGAAGTCGCCCAGGCAATCTCCGTTATTTTTTTCTTTAATGTAATTGCCGCCCTGCTGTTCCCTGTTCTGGGAGGAATGATCGGTTTTTCCACAAACAGCGGCGAGGCTTTTGGCATTTTTGCCGGAACTGCAGTAAATGACACTTCTTCTGTTACTGCTGCGGCTTCTACCTGGGATTCCATGCACCATCTCGGAAATGCCACACTGGATAAGGCAGTGACTGTAAAGCTCACAAGAACACTGGCAATCATCCCCATCACTCTGTTCCTTTCCTTTCTGCGTACAACAAAGAGCGGAAAAAATCCGGAAAAAGCTGACTTGAAAAAAATCTTTCCATTTTTTATCCTGTTTTTTGTAAGCGCCTCTGTAATCACTACTATTGCAGTCAATCTGGGGGTCCCGGCATCTGTCTTTGACCCGCTGAAGGAGTTAAGTAAGTTTTTTATTATCATGGCAATGGCGGCCATCGGTCTGAATACCAATATTGTAAAACTGATAAAGACCGGCGGAAAGCCAATTCTCATGGGCCTGTGCTGCTGGATCGGGATTACAGTTGTCAGTCTGGCTGCCCAGCATCTGATGGGAATCTGGTGAAATCTGACTGTTTAAAAGAGGATCCCTTGGCTGACATAAGTACAGACCAGCAACAGGATCAGATTTTATATGGATGTAACTTCATCTTACAGATAATCATAACCTCAGGATTTACAGGCAGTGTATCAAATCTGCTGCAAAAATAGCGACCCGGCGCTGTGCTTCCTGCTTGCGCCTGCCTGTTTTTCTCCCCTCAACATCACATTTTACTGGGATAATCCTTTCATTTAATCCAGCTATTCCTTTTGTTTTGTGTGAATATTCTGAATATTTATTTTTCACTATATTTTTTTCAGATTTTTGTTGACAAAATCTGAATTATGGTTTATCATGTAATCACAAACAAAAAAGAACAGACACGAACACAGATAGCAGTATTTTATTTCAAAAGGAATAAAATATATTGAGAACTGAAAGGTTGCGATGATCTGATTCTTAAATGTTTGCAGTCAGTTTAATGAAACCCGGAATTTCATTAAACAAATATTAAAACGAGGTACAGTCCAATGGTATAATTAATTTCCTTTCTAAAAAGAAAAGCAAATTTAACAGAACGAGGTATGGTCCAATGAAATAGTTATCTTCCATAAAAAAGTTGAATGTATGAAACGAGGTATAGTCCAGTGAGATAATTATAATCCATTTAATCTATTCCACGAAATAAGATGTGATTCGATGTGATTGTCAACTCCGTTTAATCAGATTTAGCGAGGTATGATTAGATGAAATGATTATAATTTGAATCTCTTATAAGAGTTCATGATAGATGTAACCCTGGGAAAAGAGAAGATAAGATAGGTATATACCAAAAGAAAGAAGAAGGAAAAGAAAGGAGCCATAGTACTGAACTCAGAAATCTAATAGAAAGAGAGGTTATACAGTGAAACTTCTGAACATTCATTAAAAGCCCACCTGAGAGAAAAAAGAATCAGGTGGGCTAAAACTTTGCATTTTTAATTGTCAGTCAGTCTATATCCATAGATATAAAAAGAACATGCAGAAGTTTAAGCTGCATGTCCCTTCCATTTTCAGTTCTGTCTATTCTGCCTTCAGAACGGAATCTGTTTTTTCCGGCAACAGATTTTTCATACATTTCAGTCCTACCAGCAATGTAGATCCATTATGCAGCAATGCCGATGTGGCAGGAGGCAGTATTCCGGCAACTCCCAGAAGAATCAACATGGTATTAAATCCGACTATGAACCTGTAGTTTCCATGAATCCGTCTCACTAATCCATTGCTCAGTTCCTTTAAAGCCAAAAGACCACCCAGGTCATCTGCCGCAATTGTAATATCTGCAATTTCCCGGGCCAGTTCGGCTCCCTCGCTGATTGCAATTCCTGCATCTGCTGCAGACAGGGCCGGAGAATCATTAATCCCGTCACCGATCATAATAACTTTATGGCCCTTCTCCTTCTGTTCTTCTACAAATCTGGCTTTATCTTCCGGAAGAACTTCGGAATAATATGCATCTACACCCACTCTGGCAGCAATTGCTTTCGCAGTTCTGTCACTGTCTCCTGTCATCATGACAATATTAGAAAATCCTGCTTCTCTTAACTGGCAGATAACAGCCGCTGCCTCTTTCCGAAGCGGATCCTCAATACAAATAACTGCTGAAAGTTTTCCTTCAAGAGCCATATATAAATGGGAATATTCTTCCGGCAGACTGGCAAACAGCTCCTCTTTTTCAGGCGGAATCATGCATTTTTCATCTTCAAAAACAAAATGATAACTTCCGATCACTGCCTTTTTCTGATTAATCGTTGTCGAAATGCCATGCGCTACAACATATTCCACTTTTGAATGCATTTCTTCATGATCCAGATTCCTTTCTTTTGCCGCATGTACTACAGCCTTTGCCATAGAATGTGGAAAATGCTCCTCCATACACGCTGCTATGCGGAGCAATTCATTCTCATCCATGTCATTAAAGGGAATAATCCGGGCTACTGTCGGTTTCGCTTTCGTCAGTGTTCCTGTCTTATCAAAAACTATGGTATCCGCTTCTGCTACTGCCTCCAGATATTTTCCACCTTTTACAGTAATCTTATAGCTTCCGGCTTCACGTATTGCAGAAAGTACTGAAATTGGCATTGCAAGCTTTAAAGCACATGAAAAATCTACCATAAGAATAGATAATGCCTTCGTGGCATTCCGGGTCAGCAGCCATGTAAGAACTGTTCCCCCCAGACTGTAGGGAACCAGGCGGTCCGCCAGATGTTCTGCCTTACTTTCTACATTAGACTTCAGCTTTTCTGATTCTTCAATCATAGCTGTAATCTTTTCATAACGGCTGGATCCACCAGTCTGATGCACCCGGATGCAAAGAGAGCCTTCCTCCACAACGGTTCCGGCATATACATAATTCTTACTGGTCCGGCGTACTGGCACAGATTCGCCCGTAAGAGATGACTGATTTACCATAGCCTCCCCATCGGTCACAACTCCATCAAAAGGAATTACTGTTCCTGTCTGTACAATCACCTCGTCTCCGGGAACAATTTTATTTGCTTCTACAAGAACTTCCTGGTTCCCCTGTTTCAGCCATACCTTTCCCACGTTCAAGGCCATAGTCCGGGCCAGATCTCCCACTGATTTTTTATGTGTCCACTCTTCCAGCAGCTCACCCACTCCAAGCAAAAACATAATTGATCCAGCGGTTCCTGTATCTCTCCTCAGGATAGACACCGTGATAGCAGTAGCATCCAGTACCGGAACTTCCAGTTTTTTCTGCAGTAAAACTCTGATTCCCTTCCAGATATAACTGACAGACTTTATTACCGTCAGGACTGTCTGGACAGGCTGGGGCAGAAAAAGAGTCTTGAATCCCCTCCAGGCGATCATCATAATCAGTTTTTCTTTATAATATGCGTTCAGTTCCCTGCCGGAATTTTTCAAAATCTCTGCCGGAACTTCTGTTTTTACATAACTGAATTTCTGGATACAGCTGATCAGCTCTTCCCTGTCACCAGAATAAAAAATGGTGGCATCTGCTGTTTGTTCATAAACACTTGCGGATGTCACCATTTCAAGATTTTCCAGATAATATAAAAGAGTGTCTGCCTGTTCAAAGGTCATTCTTTTCTGAAACAAGTGAATCCGCATTCTTCCTTTTATTTCATGTCTGATTGCAAATTTCACTTTTTATCACTCCGCTAATTCTTTTTCCGCTTCCTTTAACTCATCTTCAGCAGTATCCTCAAAAACTTCTTCTTTTGCTGCCCGCTCTTCATTGATCTGCTTTGCATCTTCATAAATATCTCCAAGATTCTCCTGAAGAGTAGTTGTTGTTTTTACTACACAATCTTTTGCTCGAAGCACTGCGGCAGTACAATTTGTATAAACTTTTTTGGCATCTTTACTCGTAAGGATTTTAATTCCCGCAGTTCCAAATAAAACTCCTCCTGCAAAAAGTCCGATCTTTTTCCACTTCAATCCATTCATTTTTTCTTCCTCCTATCTTCTGAACTTCCATAAGCTCCAGATTGATTACCTATTATTATATCATTCAGGAGAGACAAACTTCCAGAGGCTTTACTGATAATATTTGTCAAAAAGGCGCCTGGCTATGATCGTCTGTATATGCATGACAATTTTTAAATGCCTCTGAAATCGTAGGCTTTTATTTCATATTTCCATTTATAAGAAATAGTCCGGTCCGGAATATTTTCTATATATTAAGTCTTTCTATGCAAAAAAGATCCGTCAGCTTCCGGATCTTTTCAAAGGCGACAACCAGATTCGAACTGGTGATAGAGGTGTTGCAGACCTTTGCCTTACCACTTGGCTATGTCGCCTTATTTATATTCATCAAATCAAAGATAGATAATATATTATCACATATTATTATCTTTGGCAAGTAAAACTCCCCGAGTAGGGCTCGAACCTACAACAACTCGGTTAACAGCCGAGTGCTC
>CAYLWI010000076.1:0-9757 GCA_964387345.1 uncultured Eubacterium sp.
TATATAAAACTCTTTTAATGCTTCTGGTTTCATTAATTCCTTTTTCAGTTTATCCTCACACCAGAGAATATTCTGAAATACGATACATTTTCTAAAAAAACAAGAAAGCAGCCGCAATTTTTTCTGCTTTCTGCTTTCTTGTTCATTTCCAGACGTCACCCAGCCGGATATTACATACCGCCATCCATGGCGGCCGCCAGGATATCCACACAATTATCGATCCCGATGGCCGAACTGTCCAGAATCATATGATATTCCTTCGGATCTTTCCAGTGCCTGCCGGTATTGGATAAGTAGTAATTGGAACGGCGTTTATCCGTCTGCTTCATCCTCTGCTCCGCCACTCCCGCGATGATTCCGTATTCTTCTGTCACCCTTCTTTTTCTTGTTTCCCAGTCTGCCCGGATAAAAACATGCAGTACATTCTTTTCATTGCGGAGCGCATATCCCGCGCACCTTCCCAGAAAAACTGCCGGTCCCCTTCTGGACAGCTCCTGGATGATTTCCTGCTCCACCGCATGGAGCTGTACACTTTCGGGAACGCTGTTTGTATCTCCGTTCGCGATTCTTCCTATCATTTCAATGGTATACAGCAGACTGCCTACTGATTTTTCCTCCAGATGCCTCACATTTTCCGCTGTCGTGTGCATCCTCTGCGCCGCCAGCTCCAGAACCCGGGTGCTGTAACAGGGAATATCCAGTTTCTGTGCAAGCTTATCCCCGATGATACGCGCTCCGCTTCCATATTCTCTTTCGATTGTCACATATCTGAATTTCATGAAAATCTCCTCCTATGCCGCTTCAAACTGGCTGTTATATAACTCCGCGTAAAATCCTCCCAGGGCCATCAGCTCATCATGATTTCCCTGCTCTATGATATCTCCATCCTTCAGTACCAGAATCAGATCCGCGTTCCGGATGGTGGACAGCCGGTGGGCGATGACAAATGAGGTCCGTCCCCTCATCAGCTTGTCCATGGACTCGTTGATCAGCTGTTCTGTACGGGTATCCACAGACGAAGTGGCCTCATCCAGGATCAGCATCGGGGCATTCTGGATCATGGCCCGCGCGATAGTAATCAGCTGTTTCTGACCGGCTGAAAGATTCAGGGAATCATCCAGTATGGTATCGTATCCATCGGGAAGTGTCTGGATGAAATGATCCAGTCCTACCTCGCGGCAGGCTTCTTTTACATCCTCATCCGTTACTCCTTCTTTCGTGTATACAATATTTTCGCGTATGGTTCCTTCGAAAATCCATGTGTCCTGAAGAACCATGCAGAAGTAATCATGCACTCTCTCGCGGCACATTTCTCTTGTGGGAACGCCGTCTATACGGATTTCTCCCTTATTGACTTCATAAAAGCGCATGAGCAGATTTACCAGAGTGGATTTCCCTGCTCCGGTAGGACCAACAATGGCAATTTTCTGTCCGGGCTTCGCATGGGCTGAAAAATTCTGAATGATTGTCCGCTCAGCATTGTATCCGAACCGTACGTGGTCAAATACCACATCGCCTTTGATATCCACAACCTCTGCAGTCTTGCCGGATTCATCTGCCATTTCTTCTTCACCGAGGAATTCAAACACTCTTTCTGACGCGGCGGATGTGGACTGAAGGTTGGTAGCCACCTGCGCCAGCTGGGACAGGGGCTGCGTGAACATACGGATGTATATCATAAATGATACGATAACGCCCATTTCAATCTGTCCGTTGATAGCCAGTCCGGCTCCCACCACACAGACTACCACAAAACCGAGATTTCCGATAAACAGCATCAGCGGCTGCATAATCCCCGACATGAACTGTGATTTCCATGCACAGTTATACAGGCGGTCGTTCATCTCATGGAATTCCTTTCTTGCGGCGTCCTCTCCGCAGTATGCCTTCACGACCGTATGTCCCGCGTAAATCTCTTCCACATGTCCGTTGATTCTCCCCAGTTCATCCTGCTGCATATTAAAATACTTCTGGCTGTTTTTCATGATCAGCATCATAAACAGGAAGCCCACAATCGTCGCGGCCACTCCGGCAAGAGCCATGATCCAGTTGGTGACCAGCATCATAATCAGGGAACCGGCAAAGAGCGTCAGAGAGCTCACCAGTGTTCCGATACTCATATTCAGTGTCTGTCCGATCATATCCACATCATTTGTAATCCGGGAAAGTACGTCTCCAAATGAGTGGGTATCAAAATAGTTCAGCGGCATCCGGTTTGTCTTGCGATACAGATCCCTTCTCATTCTTTTTGAAATCCTCTGGGTGACATTTGCCATGATCGCATTCTGGAAAAATCCGCAGAACCAGCTGATAATATAAATAACCACCAGGAACACCGCGATTTCGCCTATGGCCTTTAAATCAATTTCCGTCATCAGACCTTCTGTCACAATATTGGTAATATCTCCCAGCTTATTCGGTCCGATCAGAGTCATGACTGCGCTTGCGCACGCCAGCGCCAGGGCAGCTACGATAACAGGGATATAATCTTTACAATACCGGATCAGATCCATCAGCGGATTTCCGTTTTTATTCTTACGCATTTTCCAACTCCTCCTTTGACAACTGAGAATAAGCAATTTCCTGATATGTCCTGCAGGATTTCAGCAGTTCCTCGTGGGTTCCCATTCCGGCAATCTTTCCCTTATCAAGAACTATGATGCGGTCGGCGTCTTTAATCGTTCCGATTCTCTGCGCGACAATCAGCATGGTGGCGCTGCTGATTTTTTCCCGGAGGGCGCTTCTCAGAATCCGGTCGGTCTTATAATCCAGAGCGGAAAAAGAGTCGTCAAAAATGTAAATCTCCGGATTTCTGGCAATGGCTCTCGCAATGGAAAGACGCTGTTTCTGTCCTCCGGAAACATTGGAGCCGCCCTGGGCAATATGCGCCTGATAGGTTCCATCCATTTTTTCCACAAATTCCGTTCCCTGGGCGATTTCAATTCCCCGGCGGATCTGTTCCTCCGTCATGGATTCTCCCCGGTCTCCATACGCCACATTTGTGGATACAGTTCCCGAAAAAAGCACTGCCTTCTGGGAGACATATCCGATTTTATCCCGCAGCGCTTTCTGACTGTATTCCCTGACATCCGCTCCGTCTACCAGAACACGTCCTTCTGTCACATCAAAAAAACGTGGAATCAGATTGACAAGCGTTGATTTTCCGCTTCCGGTGGAACCGATAATCGCCACTGTCTCCCCTTTCCGGGCTGTAAAGCTGATATGCTCTATCATATTTTCCGCGGCATCGGGGTAACGGAAGCTGACGTCCTGGAATTCCACTGTGCCTTCTGCTCCTTCCTCCCCCTGCGTTCTGTTTCCATCCCTGATATGTATCTCTTTATTTAATACTTCCATAATACGCGCGGCAGATACATTTGCCCGGGGAAGCATAATGAAAATCATGGCCATCAGCATAAACGCCATAACGACCTGGACCGCGTAAGAGCTGAATACTACCATGTCGGAAAACAGATCCACTCTCTGTTCCATCGCCGCGGCGTCTATCATGTGACCCCCCAGCCAGTAAATCGCCAGGCTCAGTCCCGACTGGATCAGTGTAATGGAAGGAACCAGCACCGCCATGACAGTGAAAGCAAAACGGTTCGTGTCCGTCAGTTCTTTATTTGCCTTTTCAAATTTATTTTCCTGGTATTCTTCCGCATTGTACGCGCGCACCACACGAAGTCCGGTCAGCTGTTCCCGGCTTATCCGGTTTATATTATCCGTCAGAGACTGGATCCGTCTGAACTTCGGTATCGCAAGTCCGATAATAAATCCGAAAACAGCCAGCAGAACAATGACTGCCACAGCCGTGGCCGCTGTCCACTGCCAGCTTTTTCCGGAAATTTTCACAATTGCCCAGACCGCCATAACCGGACCTTTCACCATAACCTGCAGTCCCATGGCGATAATCAGCTGTACCTGGGTAATATCATTTGTTGTCCTTGTAATCAGACTGGCGCTTGAAAAAGAATTAATCTCTTCCATGGAAAAAGAAAGTGTCTGGTCATAAACCATTCCCCGCAGTCTCATTGCCAGACCAGCCGCGACTTTAGCCGCAAAAAATCCCACAATGACAGATGTAACCATACTTCCCAGCGCACATAAAAGCATATATCCTCCCTGGGTCAGAATGTCCCGCATTGAGGAACCTTCCGTCTGGATCAGAGTGGTAATATCCGACATATAGTCCGGAAGCTTCAGATCCAGCCAGACCTGTACTACTACAAAAGCAATACTGAATATTACAAATATCCATTCCCGCTTTTTTAAATACTTAAAAAGTTTCAGCATTTTCTTCCTCCTTTTTGTTGCTTTTTTGCGGAAAGTAATTATAATAGACTACAGTTCATTATTCAATAATCAATTATTATTAGTATGTCGTTTAATAGACATTTTTAAAAAAATGTTGATTATTATGAAAGAAAAACAAATGGAAGCTGTTATTGTAACTATCAGCTGCTTCCGTCCGGAAATATGATATGCCATATAAACTTATAATACGAGGAGAAAAGTATGGAAAAAAAAGAAGACCTCCGGGTCCGTAAGACAAAACGAAACATAAAAAAAGCTTTTTCGGAGCTGCTTCAGGAAAAAAAACTTGAAAAAATTACAGTTGCCGAAATCGCCAGGACAGCAGAGATAAACAAGGGGACCTTCTATCTGCATTATTCTGATATTTATGATCTGTACCAGGAGCTTATCAGGGATGTAGTTTCCGACATCTGCAGCCGGTTTGATTCCTGGCAGGATTTCTTTTTTGCCCCGGAAATTTTTTTCCGGAAAATATTAGCTCCCCGGAAGAAGCTTCCCTCACAATACCAGTTTATTTTTCAACAGAACAAGCAGAACCGCATTGTTCCCAGAATATTCACCCATGGCATGAAGGAGCAGCTTTACGCGGTTGGAATTCTGGCTCCATCCCTGGAAAATGATATGAAACTGGAAATGCTTATCAGCGGATGTTTTCTTCTGATATTGGAATACGGAAAAGAGGAACCCGAAACAGTCATTTCTGTCATAAGCAGCCAGATCCGGAATTCCTTTGGAGAAATACCAGTACACCGTTCATCAAATAACTGAATCAGTCACGCAAAAAACATTCTGACCCATACAAGCGTAAAAGCAGGCAGGCAATTTAGCGCAGTTATTTGCGCGGAAAGAGACAAATTATGAGAAAAAGAATCAGAATTTCCATATTTATACTGCTGATACTGACCTTTGCCGGACTGTGCGCGGCATACATGAAAATTTCGCTGCAGAACAAAGTATATGTATACGTTGATGACAGCAACAGGAAAATAATTGAATCACTGCTGGAGGACGGCAGTATTGAGACAGACGGCGATGTGGAAAGGGTCGTGTGGAAGCAGCTCCCTGGCGACTGGGATCTGTATATCGATTATACAGATGGTCACCAGAGAACATATTTCCTCGATGACGGAGACGCCGCGGAACTGAAGCAGTATATTATTGACAACGGCACACTGGGCGGACATACCGGAGAAGCAGTCCGGTATTCTACGCTTGCAGTACTGATCGTAATCCTGGCCTATGCGGTATACGTCACTGTTACACATATCGCGGACAGTTTTAAAAAGACGGAAGAGGACAGCCGGTGATCCCATGGATCCGGCTGTCCTCTCCCCGCAATACAGCAGAATATGTATCAGAATCTTTTTTACCTTGGTAAATCCTGCCTGTTGATATAGGCTGTGTGGAGCAGCATATGGGATTTTTCTCCACATGGTTTCCCCAGATATTCTTCATAAATTCTTTTAATTGCAGGATTTTCATGGGACTGGCGGACAGGCAGGGACCGGTCTGCCTCATAGATGGCTTTTTTCCTCGCCTCCATAATCTTCCAGGTCTTCTGGGCGTTTCCTCCTCCGCCGATGCAGCCGCCGGGACACGCCATAATCTCTACAAACTGCCAGTCTGCTTCTCCTTTTTTTATCTTATCCAGAATAATCCGGGCGTTTTTAATACCATGGACTACTGCGACTTTCACAACTGTTCCATCCAAATCCACCTGGGATTCTTTGATTCCCTCAAATCCGCGCACCGGCGTGTATTCAGGATTCTCCATACTCTTTCCTGTCACAATGGCGTACACTGTGCGGAGCGCCGCCTCCATAACGCCGCCGGTAGCCCCGAAAATCACGCCCGCTCCGCTTCCTTCGCCAAACGGATCGTCAAAGGGCGTATCCGGAAGCTGGCTGAAATCAATCCCGGCCGCGCGGATCATCCGGGCAAGTTCCTCCACTGTAACAGACATATCCACATCCTGATATCCGCTGGCGTTCATCTCCGGTCTCTTACATTCAAACTTTTTCGCCGTACAGGGCATAACTGAAACACTTAAAATTTCCGACGGATCGATGTTTTCTTTCTCAGCGTACCATGTCTTGATCATCGCCCCGAACATCTGCTGCGGCGATTTGGCCGTAGATAAATGCTTTGTATAATCCGGAGCATAGGTCTCGCAGTATTTCACCCAGGCCGGACAGCAGGAGGTGATCAGGGGAAGGGTCCCTCCGTTTTGCAGCCGCTGCAGCAGCTCGGTTCCTTCTTCCATAATGGTCAGATCCGCGGAGAAATCTGAATCAAAAACTTTTTGAAAGCCAAGCCTTTTCAGCGCGGTGACAAGCCGTCCCGTGCTGATGGTTCCGGGCTCTTCCCCCAGAGACTCTGCCAGATTTATACGCACAGAGGGAGCTACCTGGATCACCATATGCTTCCCCGCGTCACGATATTCTGTCAGCTCATATGTATTATTATTGATCAGCAGGGCTCCCGTCGGGCAGACCTGCACGCACTGGCCGCAATTGATACAGTTGGTATCCGCCAGATCTTCCCCGTACGCAGGAGCGATAACCGTGTGGAATCCTCTGTTTTCCTTTGCCAGGACATTCACCTGCTGGATATCATTACAGACTTCCAGACACCGTCCGCAGAGAATACATTTCTTCGGATCTCTGCGGATGGAAGGAGAACTGTAATCTTCCTTATGATGACGGATCTGGGTTTCATACCGGTTTTCTTCATACATGCCAAGATCCCGGGCCACCTTCTGCAGCATACAGGTCCCGCTTTTCGGACAGACCAGACAATTCTGCGGATGTCTCGCGAAAATCAGCTCCAGAATATTTCTCCTGGCCTTCAGTACCTTCGGGGAGGCCGTATGTATCACCATGTGCTCCGATACCGGCGTGGAACATGCCGTCTGAAGCTGTTTCATCCCCTCCACTTCCACAACACAGATCCTGCATACTGCTTTGATAGACAGATCCTCATGATAACAGAGAGTAGGAATGGAAATGCAGGCCTGTTTTGCCGCTTCTAATATTGTTGTCCCCTCTTCTGCAGCCACCTGCTGGCCGTCAATTGTCAAATGAATCATCTTTCGCCCTCCTCTCATCACACACAGGACATTCATCCCTGTCAATATGGTGCAGATAATCGTCATAAAAATTCTGGATACTTGTCTGCACCGGCACCGCCGTGGACGCGCCCAGTCCACACAGGGAAGTCAGGCGCATCGTCTCGGTCAGCTCGCTGATCTGCTTCAGGTCCCTCACGGAACCATGCCCCTCGCTGATGCGTTTTACCAGGTTATACAGCTGCTGTCCCCCTTCCCTGCAGGGAACACACTTCCCGCATGACTCTCCCCGGAAAAAATCCAGATTATTCAGCACAATGTCCACGATACAGTTGCTGTCATCAATTACAAGAATGGTTCCGCACCCGAGTCTTCCGCCGGACGCTGATACCGTATCAATATCCAGCGCCATGTCGGTCTGGGAAGCGTTGATGAGCGCGCCGGAAGTCCCGCCGGTCTGGACCGCAAGCAGTTTCCGTCCATTGGCGACTCCGCCACAGACCTCGTAAATAATGTCTTTTAAATTCACACCCATGGGGAACTCGAACACCCCTCTGCGCACAGTATTGCCGCAAACGGTGAAAAGTTTCGTTCCGGGGCTGTTTTCCGTCCCGAACTGACGGTACCACTCCGCCCCGTTCAGAAGAACCGGCACCAGATTCGCCAGGGTTTCCACATTATTCAGCATGGTCGGCTTCCCGAATAACCCCTGGATACTGGGAAAGGGCGGACGGAATCTGGGTTCTCCCCGCTTTCCCTCAATGGACTCGAAAAGCGCGGTTTCTTCCCCGCACACATAGGCGCCTGCGCCAGACCGGAACTTGATCTCAAAATCATATCCGGTTCCCATAATGTTCTTTCCAAGAAATCCGAGGGATTCCGCATGCCGCAGCGCCTCCTGCATGACCGGAAATAAATATACATACTCCGCTCTCAGATACACATAACCTACATGCGCCCCCACTGCTTTCCCCGCAATAGCCATTCCCTCAAAAACAGAACAGGGATCCGTGGAAAGCAGAATGCGGTCTTTATTTGTTCCAGGTTCGCCTTCATCAGCATTACAGACAATATATCGTACCGGATCTTTCGCGCCGGCTGTAAAACTCATTTTTTTCCATGTGGGGAATCCCGCGCCGCCCCGTCCCCTCAGGCCGGATGCTTTTACGATATCAATGATCTCGTCCCCTGTCATGGAAAGAGCTTTTTCGAGCGCCTGGAAGCCGCCATTGTCAGCGTAGTCCTGCGCGTTCTTCGGATCTATTTTTCCTCTGTTTTTCAACAGCACATGAACTTCATTCATTTACTCCACATCCTCCCTCACATATTGTTTGATAATCTCACGGACGGCGCCCGGCGTCAGATTCCCGTATACCTTGTCGTTGATCATGATCGCCGGCGATATCTCGCACAGTCCCAGACAGGGACAATATTCCAGTGTGAATCTGCCGTCTTCCGTGCTCTCCCCCATTCTGATTCCCAGCTGCTCCTCCAGCGCGTCCACAATCTTCTGTGCCCCGCGGACATGGCAGGGAGCGCTCTTACACATCCGGATAATGTATTTCCCCCGGGGCTTTACAGACAGCATTGCGTAAAACGTAACAAAGCTGTAAACCTGGTTCATGGGAATATTCATCTCTCTGGCAATCACTGCGGCCACCTCTTTTGAAAAAGCTGATACCACCTTCTGTACCCGGATAATCACAATCATCAGCATATCCGGTCTGTCGCGGTATTCCGCGGCGATACCTGCCACCTGGACCAGCCTGGAAGCCGGGGTTTTGTACACATATTCTTCCTGTTTCATTCTGTTCTCCCTTCCGGAATCCTCTCGCATTGCGGACTCCATTTGTTAATAAAAATTTATCAGATACGCCAAAAAAGAGGCTGATCTTCCGCGTCGCGCCGTATAAACTGGCAATATTATGTCACACACTGGGTCCTTTTATAATGACCAGTCTGAATTTATTTTACGATACCAGATGCAACACCCCGTCAAATCGTCTGAGTATCATTTCCTGTCTGTACATCCTGTATGCCGGACAAAAAAAGATGCATGTCAGAAACAGATCTTACCGGATCTGTCTCCGCATGCATCTTAAAGAGCCGTATTAAATTTTATTCACATCGTCTGCTGTTCCGGACTTCTCCGCTTTCACCAGACGCATCTCCTTCGGGACATCTCCATATCACACTGTCCAATGTCCTATGCTCTTCTCTTTCTGGCAACCGCCACAGCCGCGCAGCCTGCCGCTCCCAGAACAACAATCCAGAGAACTGCCTGGCTGTTGTCAGAGGTCTTTGCGGACGTTGTACTTGTGGAGCTTGTACCTGTGGATGTGTCGGAATCTGTGTCAGAACCGCTGCTGCCGG
>CAYLWI010000077.1:0-9277 GCA_964387345.1 uncultured Eubacterium sp.
GGCCGTGCTTTTCACTTCATCAGACTGGTCGGAACCTGACATATAACTTTTATCTTTTCCAGGGCATTCTCTTTATAACATTTCTTCCAGGTCGTTGATGATATCTGTCTCTGTTTCTTTCAGATTCATTGGCACAGATCCTCTGGTTACTGTTGATCCTGCTTCATCCCGTCTGCGCTTCATCCGTCCTGTCAGAATTATTTCCCGGATCGTCCGGCACTTCCAGCAGCTTTACGATATCCCCTGTTACATCCGCCAGTGTAAAGGAATCCAGCTTGTCCTCCATGGCTTTCTGGACTTCATCCAGTTTCCCATCCAGAACGCGGTGAATATTCCTTCCCACCGGACAGGCGGGATTGGGATTCTCATGAAAGTGGAACAACTTTCCATTTTCCACGCATTCCACTGCATGGTACACATCCAGCAGTGTGATCTCCTCCAGCGGTCTGGCAACGGAAGCTCCCCCGGATCCCCTCTTTACCGTCACAAGCCCGGCAACCTTCAGCTGCCGGAGAATATTCCGGATAATTACAGGATTTACCTGTATGCTGCCAGCCATAAATTCACTGGTTACTTTATAATCCTTTCCAAATACATCCATACATGCAAGCATATGAACCGCTATTGTAAACCTGCTTGAAATCTGCAACTGTCTTACCTCCGGGAAAGAGTCCCGCAGCGGTAATTTCCGGATACCTGTACAAAAACAATACGGATCCGTGCCCGGGTTTTTATAATCATGCAATATTCTAGGAGATTTTTGTTATAAAGTCAAGCTTTGCCTGGCAATTCCATAATACAGTATTTCTTCCGGACAGCCCTGTCCGGCTGATCCAGTTTTTTTCATCCAGAATCCTTCCCGACTGAAACAGTTACCCCCTGCCAGAGAATGATTTCCCTCTGCCTGTCAGAGCTTTTTATTGACAACCCATACCCCCATATGTATAATGTGCATATACCCCTATGGGTATTAAAGTTACATGCATGAATGAAATGGAAAGGAGCATTATGTTGTGAAACAATTAGAAAGCATACTGGAATGGGGAGGCACAAAAAAAGAGATTACCTTTCTGGTCATCGGAGGTATCTCACTGCTGACCAGTCTTTTTCAATTCCGGCCTTTTGGATTTGATCTGGCCTGGATCGCCATTATCCTTTGCGGCATCCCCATCATTCTGGAAGCAGTTATCGGACTGGTAACAGCCTTTGATATTAAGGCAGATGTCCTTGTCTCCCTGGCTCTGATTGCTTCTGTAATTACCGGCGAAATCTTCGCTGCCGGGGAGATTGCCTTCATTATGCAGATCGGCGCTCTGCTGGAAGATCTGACGGTGGCAAAAGCAAGAGCAGGAATTGAAAAGCTGGTACATCTGACGCCCCGGACCGCACGGAAAATAACCGGAGACAAAGAAACCGTTATTCCCGCTGAGCAGGTACAGGTCGATGATGTTCTGCGGGTGCTGCCCGGAGAAACGATTCCCGTGGACGGCGTGATTCTTTCGGGACAGACTTCTATCAATCAGGCAGTTATGACAGGAGAATCGCTTCCTGTGGATAAAACCGCCGGGGATGAGGTTTCCAGCGGCACTGTAAATCAGTTTGGAGCCTTCGATATGCGGGCAACAAAGGTCGGAGAGGACAGTTCCATCCAGAGAATGATCCGGCTGGTACAATCCGCCGATGCAGACAAGGCGAAAATTGTCGGTATTGCAGATCGCTGGGCTACCTGGATTGTGGTCATCGCCCTGACTGCAGCAGCGCTGACCTGGCTGTTTTCCGGAGAAATTATCCGGGCTGTTACCGTTCTGGTTGTCTTCTGCCCCTGCGCGCTGGTTCTTGCTACTCCCACCGCCATTATGGCGGCTATTGGTAATTCCACCAGGCACGGTTTTCTTGTCCGGGAAGGCGATGCCCTGGAGCGTCTGGCTTCCGTATCCAGTCTTACATTTGATAAAACCGGAACTCTGACCTACGGTACGCCGGAAGTTGTTTCCGTGGTCAGCTGCAGTGAAGAGTGGCCGGAGGATCAGCTCTACCGGCTTCTTGCCGGCGCGGAACTTCGCTCGGAGCATCCCCTGGGCAGAGCAATCGTGAACTGCTACCGGAAACAAAAAAAGACAGAGATTCCTCAGCCCCTGCAGTTCCGGATGATTCCCGGCCGGGGCGTGCTGGCGGAGATCGGGGAAAATCATATTCTGGCAGGGAACCTGGAGCTTTTTGCGGAAAATCAGATTCCGGTTCCGGATACCATGAAACAGCAGGCGGAGGCTTTTCTGGAAAAAGGATGCACCATCACTTATATCTGCGTTAATCAGTCTCCCGCCGGATTTGCCGCTCTGTCTGACAAACTGCGGGAAGACGCCCCGGAAACGCTGAAAGAAATCAGGGCGGCCGGCGTTACTCCTGTCCTGCTGACCGGCGATCACGAAAGTGCGGCCAGTTACATGGCAGGCCAGCTGGGAATCGATGAAATACACGCCAACTGTCTTCCCGAGGACAAACTGCGGCAGATTGAAGATTTTCAGAAAGCCGGAACGCAGGTGTGCATGGTCGGCGACGGCATTAACGATGCTCCCGCTCTGAAAAGGGCTTTTGTCGGGATCGCCATGGGCGGAATCGGAAGCGATATTGCCATCGACGCTGCGGATATCGCGCTGATCAATGATAAAATCAGCGAGCTTCCCCATCTGATCCGCCTGGCGAAACGCATGATGATTACCATAAAGTGCAATCTTACGTTTTCCATGACACTGAATTTTGCTGCTATTATTCTTGCCATTACAGGCATATTAAATCCCGTAATGGGCGCCCTGGTACACAATGCGGGATCTGTCATTGTCATTGTCAACTCCGCTTTTCTGCTGGGCTGGAAACAGAAAACCTCAAAACGATAACTGCTCAGAGCAAAAAAGTGACCGCCGGAAGCGGTCATTTTTTTGTCTGAGACTTTATTTTCTGATCAAAAACCCTGATCAAAAACTCTCTGACGGAAGCCTGATTTACTTGCTATTTCAGACTTCCTATTATAAAATGTAGAAAATTGAATGCGTACAGGTGCCTGTGTTTCATTCCACAGGAGAATAGGGAAGAGGGGTGAGATTCCCCCGCGGTCACGCCGCTGTGTATGCTGAGCCTGCTTTTTACTGTCACTGGATTCGATCCGGGAAGACGAAAGCCGGCTGTGAAGCTGAGCCAGAAGACCTGCCTGAACGTATGAAATTTGCACAGAAGCTGCGAGTGACGGCACTGTGCAGGACAGTGTGCTTATCCTGCCGCCGCGCCCTTCATATTTTATTTCAGATCCATGATGAGGCGTTTTTTCGTGTCATTTTTTACTTTGGGTCCGGCAGGCAAAAAACAGGTATGCACAGAGAATGAAAGGAGTCGTTATGACAAAAAGACAACAAAAACTGACAGCCGCTTCGGCCGTTTTCGCGCTGTGTCTGGGAATCATGCCAGCCGCAGGCGCGATGCACATTATGGAAGGCGCTCTTCCGGCAAGGTACTGCATTGCCTGGGGGATCGTCTGTCTTCCGTTTCTTCTCGCGGGATTTTTTTCCATCCGCCGGACACTGAACGCCAACCGGCGGGCGCTGACGCTTCTGGCTATGTCCGGAGCGTTCATATTCGTGATTTCATCACTGAAGATTCCATCAGTCAGCGGAAGCTGTTCACACATGACAGGTACAGGACTCGGCGCCATTCTGTTCGGACCGGCTTCCGTATCCATTCTCGGACTGATCGTACTTATTTTTCAGGCTCTCCTGCTGGCTCACGGCGGGCTGACCACTCTGGGGGCAAATACGTTTTCCATGGCTGTCGCCGGCCCTTTCGTCACCTTCGGCCTGTTCTGGCTGCTGAAAAGGCTGAAAGTAAACCGGAAGATCAGTGTTTTTCTGGCCTCTTTCGTGGGCGACCTGTTTACATATTGTGTTACCGCGTTTCAGCTTGCGCTGGCACATAATTCGGCAACCTCTTTCCGCGTCGCGCTGCGGGAAAACCTGGTGATTTTTGCCGGAACCCAGATTCCCCTGGCTGTTGTGGAGGGAATTCTCACTGTTCTGATTATCATGGCCCTGGAAGCCTATGCAAAACCCGAACTGAAATCCATCGGATATCTGAAGGAGGACAAATAAAATGGAAAAAAAGAAAAGCAACAGACTTACTGTCATCGTTCTGCTGGCCATAGTTGTGTTTATTATCTTTTCTCCTCTGTTTTTCCTGAAAGACGCAGAGTTCGGTGGATCCGATGATAAGGGAAATACTCTGATTGAAACCACAGATCCCGATTATGAGCCCTGGGCAACCCCTCTGATTGAAAAAGTTCTCGGGCGGGAACTTCCCGAAGAAACCGAAAGTATGCTTTTCTGCGTCCAGACGGGAATCGGCGTGGGCATCATTGCTTTCATTATGGGACGGCTGGTGGAGCGCCGGAAATGGATGAAGGACGATGAAGAAACAGATCAGAAGAAAGAACAGGAATAACAGACATGCTTATTATTGACAAACTCAGCTACCAGTCAAAACTCAGATATGTAAACGCCGGGGAAAAGTTTCTCTTTTCCGCGGCGACGCTGGTGCTGTGCATTGCCGCCCGTTCTGTACTCATCTGTCTTCCGATACTGGCGCTGATGAGCCTTCTCACAGTGTGGAAGGGCGGGATTCCGTTTGGACGCTATCTGAAGCTGCTGACCATACCCCTGCTGTTTCTGGTGGTAAATTCACTGATCCTGGGTCTGTCCATCCGGCAGACTCCTCTGGAGGTTTTTGCCATTTCGTTCGGGAACTGGTATCTGACGGCCAGCCGGGAAACGCTGCGCTATGCGGTTCAGATTTTTGTCACCGCAATGGCCGCCGTATCCTGCCTCTATTTTCTTTCCTGTAATACACCGATGACAGATATTCTGACCGTGCTGAAAAAGCTGAAATGTCCGAAGCTCTTGATTGAGCTGATGCTTCTGATCTACCGCTATATTTTTGTGCTTCTGGACTGCGCCCACGCCATCAGCATTTCCCAGAAATCCCGTCTTGGAAATATCAGTTTCCGCCAGTCTCTGAAATCCTTCGGCCTGCTGGCCTCCGCTCTGCTGGTCCGGGCGGTCAATCGTTCCGGCATTCTGTATGACGCCATGGAATCCCGATGCTACGATGGGGATATCCGGGTTCTCAGCGAATATCAGCCTCCGAAAAAAGGAGAACTGCTGCTTATTATTTTCTTTGAAATATTTTTACTGATTGTAACTGTAATTGTGAGGTGAAAGGGATGAATGATATTATTCTGAAAACGGAAGATCTGTATTTTTCTTATGACGACGAAAAAACTTTTTCTCTGAACGGGCTTTCACTGGAAATCCGCCGCGGCAGAAAAATTGCCGTCATGGGAGCAAACGGCTCCGGGAAATCCACGTTTTTCCTCTGCTGCAACGGCGTCCACCGCCCCTGCAGGGGAACGGTGTTTTTCCATGGAGAACCGGTAGAATACACACGGAAAGGGCTGATCCGCCTGCGGAGAAACGTCGGCATCGTTTTTCAGGATCCCGACAATCAGCTTTTTTCCGCAAGTGTCTGTCAGGAAATTTCTTTCGGTCTCCTGAACCTCGGCGTTTCCGAGGAAGAGGCGCGCCGGGAAGTGGAACAGATCATGGATGAAATGGATATTACTCCCTACCGCGACCGTCCCACCCACGCGCTTTCCGGCGGGCAGAAAAAGCAGGTTTCCATCGCTGATATTCTGGTTATGAAACCGGAAATCGTCATTCTGGACGAGCCCACGGCCGCCCTGGATCCGAAACATACTGCGCTTGTCAACAAGGCGGTAAACAGGATGACTGACGCCGGCATTACCGTTATGATGGCTACCCATGATGTGGATTTTGCGCTGGAATGGGCGGACGAAGTAATCGTTTTCAAGGATGGAAAGGCGGCTGCCCACGGCAGTCCCATTGATATTTTCCAGGATCCGGCCCTTCTCCGGGAAACCAATCTGGAGCAGCCTGTGGTTCTGCAGTTATATGATTCCCTGAAAAAAAACGGACTCCTGAAAAGAGATTTTTCTCTTCCCAGAAGTCTTAAAACCCTTATTCAGGAAATTGACAGAACGGGGACTCCCGATTAACTGATGTCCGCTGCCCGTCAAATGTCTGCCCGTGCAGGCACAGGGTGAGACGTCAGGGCGGGAAAGTGCCCTGGGGTACGGCAGCCGCCTGACGTGCTTATCGCGATCGGATAGGGGAAAGATCACCGGAGATATGCACAGTCCATGCATATCCCATAAATTTTCCCATATACTTTCGGGGAAACAGATCCCGCGTGATACTCATCTAATACCCGTCGGTATAATTCTCTTAATTCTTTGCAGTCTCCCTGCTCTTCTGCAATTTTCTTTGTCTGTTCCAGATAATATTTTTCCTTTTCGGTCAGTTTATCACACCTGTCCATTACTCTTCTCCATCCGTTTTGCCGTTCAGTTCATCCAGAATCTCATTGGATTTCTTTAATTCGCGGTAACATTTTCCGTAGTAGACCGCAGCAATTACGATAAAAGGAATCGTCAGACTCCGGAATTCATCCCGGTAAGCCGAGCTGGCCAGTTCATTAAAATGTCCGGCGATCCAGGTCCATCCCATAACTACCGCCAGCAAAATCCCATACTGCATCAGAATCACCAGCCACAACGGCCACCCGGAAAGGAGACCGCTGCCCCACAGCAGCGCTACCGCCAAAGCCGACATCACAAACATCTGAATCAGATTAATGATATAATAGGAATCCGGCAGATGTGAAATTCCCTCTGAAAATATTTTATATAGTACCAGACATGTATACACAATACACACTGCTGAAATATAATTTTTCTTAGTTATGAGCTGCATGCGCCTCCCCCTTTCCCCGCAATGCGCAGATGTATTTGTAGAATTCGTTTTTATAGCTTCTGTTCAGCTGAAGTTCTTCCCCGTTTTTCATAATCAGCTTCGCCTTCATATTAAAATCCGCCTGGATCCGGGCCAGGAAGAACACGTTCACACACATGGATTTGCTGACTCTCACCATCCCCTGGCCGTGAAAATCATCCAGAAACTGCTGCAGGCCATATTCAATCTGATACACTTCCTTTTCCAGATAGGCAAAGCACTTCCGGTCCACAATTTCACAATAATAGATTTCCGAAACCGCAATCAGTTTTTTCCCCTGCTCATTTTTCCCCACAATGGCCATCATGGTATCCAGATAGGAAAACAATCCCCGGATCTGGGCGTTTTCCTCCCGATAGTGGATATCAATATAATCCTCCGCAAGCTTTCTGTCTCTGAATTTATGTATCTGCATAATTTATTTCATTTTTCTCCTGCTCTCTGTTGTTCCTGCATAATAGGATAGCCTATTTTCCCGGATTTTACAATGACGGCATTCCTCCGGGCTGTTTTCTGCCTCCTTTGCTACTTTCTTAAAATCTCCACGCATTTTCCATCCTTTGTCTCTCTCCGGACCAGGATCAGCTGTACTGCCGCGTAAACCGCAAACCATGCAGCAAACAGCCATGCGAACCGGACCGGGCTGACATCAAAGCCCGAGACAGAATAATAAGCCGGATTCAGTGTCAGGTATCCCAGGGCCCGCGTCAGCACATTGGTCATTCCAACCACCGGAAGTATAACCCACAGAACATTCCAGACTGCCTGGATCAGAAAGATTTTTGTCAGAATTCCCCTGCGGGTTCCCATTCCCTGGAGGCAGGCCAGCATCCGCCGGTTGTCGCCGCAGGACATGACCAGACAGGTACCCACCGCCATCATGGAACAGATGAGAATCATCCAGACCACCAGCTCGATATTTTCCGTTGACTTTACTGCCAGCGTATAGGATTCCCGGCAGATCTCCTCTTTTGTCTGGGTTAAACTTATGCCTTCCTCATCCGCATTTCCCGGTTCCTCCAGATAAAAGACAGTATTATAATAGCCTTCCAGTCCCAGCTGTTTTTCCAGATAGGCTCTGCTGACATAGGCGTCCGAACGTCCCCAGTCATTGCCCAGACATCCGGCGTAAACAGTAAAGGTGACATTTGTCCCGTTAAAATTCAGAGTAATCTTATTATTTTCTGTGAAACCGAAGATGGCAGTGTCCGGCAATATAATGCCGTCAAAGTTCTCATCCTCCAGCAGCGCCGCCAGATTTTCATCCTCCGCCAGATCCACAGGTTCTGCCGTGTCCACGTACGCATCCGGGATTTCCCACGGCCTGTCTGACGGTGTCGTCTCATGATTATTCAGATAAGTAACCGCCAGCAATGTCTCACAGGAATTCAGATACGTTTCATCCACTCCGGTCACCCAGAAATGCGAATCTTCCCCGTACAGTGCCCGGTACTTTAATGTCCGGTATTCTGTACTATTCTGTGTTCCTTCGTTCCCGCGTTCTGAAGGCTCACTGTAAATAGTACATCTCTGATAATGTATGTTCTTCTCCGCCAGGGATCCCCCGGCCAGCCTTGCGCTGGAATACAGAGAGTAGAGTCCGCAGAACAGACTTCCGCTGAAAATGAACAGGAAACACATGACCTTAAACCGTCCCCAGAAGCTTTCCTGCAGCTTTAACGCAAGGCGGAAATGATATGCTTTCGTGATTTTACCTATCCATTCCGCAATCCGGAACGCCAGCAGCATCACCGGGTCAAAGGCAAAAATCAGCGCCACATAATACAATAACTTCATTGCCTGGCAGCCCATCAGCGCATCCGCGGGATCCAGCAGGGCCCGGAATCCTTTGCAGCTGAAGTAAACCGCCAGGATCACTCCGACAGCAATCCCTGCCTGTACAATCACTCCCGGAAGTTTCTTTTTCCTGTGTTTTCTCACTCCCCTGAGCTCTGACACAACACTGCGGGCGCCCCGCCTCAGTCCGATCAGCAGAACGGTCGCCAGCAGCATTCCCAGATGAAGAGCCATGGCCGTGATGAGAATTCCCGGCCGGATCCACAGCATCGTTTCCCCGGCCTCCACAGCATAAAAATGATAAACCATCTCCCCCAGAACGCAGCCGCACGCCATGCTTACAGGCTGCATATACAGCATCTCCATCAGATATAACGCCGTCAGCTTTCCATTGGAAAGTCCCATCAGCTTCACATTCGTATTAAACTGCGCCCGGCTGTCATACAGCCCTTTCAGTTCCATGGCAATCAGCCATAAGAAAAAGATTATGATGATCACTGCCACCAGAATCATTGCCGACGCCATCATGCCGGCCTGATCCGCATCTGACTCCGCCAGATCCGCAATCC
>CAYLWI010000078.1:0-8732 GCA_964387345.1 uncultured Eubacterium sp.
TGACATCTGTAATATCCTGAAATTCACCATTCTCATAATAAAGCCAGTCTTCCGTCGCTCCGGTGGGATCCTGGTAAATGCCGGTCAGCAGATCTCCCACAGTTACCCGGCATTCTGCATAAACATCCGGATTATCCTTTAAACTGATCCGGATCGTCGCCGTCCCCTCTTTTAAGGCAGTCACCGTTCCCTCATCGGGATCAATGCTGATTACATCAGAATCTTCTCCCGGCAGAATCTCCCAGGCCAGTTCCGGCATTCCGCTATCCGCTCCTGTGACCTGCACGTCCAGCTTATACTCTTCTTTCAAGGTAGAAAGCTCTAAGGCTCCGGGAACAATAACAGAGATATCCTCTTCCGGTGTCTGAACATCTGAATCTGAGTCCGATGCAGAACTGTCTGTCACATCATTTACATCATCAGACCCATCCTCCTGATACTCATCATAGACAGCCGTCTCTTCCAGCTCCGCTGCCAGCACAGGAACCGCCGCAAAGCCGGCGCAGCAGAACGCTGTAATCGCCGCGGCCGTCAATTTTTTTAATTTCATTCATTTTCCTCCTTTCCGGATCTTTTCTCTTAAAATATCTCTCTTGTCAGTTCATTGGACAACACCTCCCTGCTATTGGTTATTTTCATCAGATTCTTTCTCTCTGATTTTCCCGCGGTTCTGCATACACACCCGCCTGTGTCCACAATTTTACCATTTACAGAAACCATCTTCAATAAAGTTTTGGGTTTTTCTCAGGAAATCATCGCCTTAAAAACACAATTCCCGGAAATTCCGCAGAAAAGTTCTGACTATCTCCATCGCGGGCGGATCCTGTTTCTGTTTCTGATATATAAAGCAGGGCTGTTTTTTATCTGCTGTAAACAAAAGTCCGGGCTGCATAAACTTTACCAGATCCGGGATTTTCGCCGGATCCAGCTTCGCCCGCTCAAAAAGTGTAAACTGTATTCTGCCGGGTTTCTCCCGGATCTCTGTCAGATATAACTGGTGGGCCTGCTCCCGTGCCTGGGCCACAAGAAGCAGATTCTGCACCGGCCGGGGAGGTTCCCCAAAACGGTCAATCAGTTCATCCAGCATTTCTTCCTTCTCGGCCTCTGTCTGAATGGCCGCAATCCGCTTATAGATATCCAGCTTCTGATGTTCATTGGTAATATAACCTGCGGGGATATAAGCATCCAGTTCAATATCCACTATTGTCTCAAAGGACTCTTCCACTTCCTCACCCTTTGCCGTCCGGACAGCCTCATTCAGCATCTTACAGTACAGATCATATCCTACAGCCTCCATGTGCCCATGCTGCTGCTCTCCCAGAAGATTTCCTGCTCCCCGGATTTCCAGATCTTTCATGGCAATGCGGATTCCGCTTCCCAGTTCCGTAAACTCCCGGATGGCAGACAGCCTTTTTTCTGCTGTCTCCCGGAGCATCTTGTTTCTGCGGTACATCAGAAAAGCATATGCCGTCCGGTTAGAGCGGCCAATCCGTCCCCGGAGCTGATACAGCTGGGAAAGCCCCATATTATCCGCGTCGTGAATAATCATGGTATTCACATTAGCAATATCCATTCCGGTTTCTATGATCGTTGTGGAAACAAGCACATCCACTTCGCCATTAATAAACTGGTACATCACTTTTTCCAGTTCCCGCTCGCTCATCTGGCCGTGGGCAAAAGCCACCTCTGCCTCGGGAACCAGACGGGCAATCTGTCCGGCCACATCCGCAATATTATTTACGCGGTTGTATACATAATACACCTGCCCGTCCCTTGCCAGCTCCCTCTCTATGGCCTCCCGCACCATTTCCTCATTATACTCCATGATATAAGTCTGGATCGGCATACGATCCTCCGGAGGCTCCTCCAGCACACTCATATCCCGGATACCGATCATGCTCATATGCAGCGTCCTTGGTATGGGCGTCGCCGTCAGCGTCAGTACATCTACCGTTTTTTTCATCTGCTTGATTTTTTCCTTGTGGGTCACGCCGAATCTCTGCTCCTCATCAATAATCAGCAGTCCGAGATCCTTAAATTCCACATCCGCCGACAGGAGACGGTGGGTACCGATTACAATATCTGCCAGCCCCTTTTTCAGAAGTCCGATCGTCTCCTTCTGCCGGGCCGGGGTACGGAAGCGGCAGAGCAGTTCCACATTTACCGGGAAATCCTTCAGCCGCTGGACAAAGTTATTGTAATGCTGCTGGGCCAGAATGGTAGTGGGCACAAGATATGCCACCTGCTTATTTTCCTGCACCGCCTTAAAGGCGGCGCGGATCGCCACTTCAGTTTTTCCGAAGCCAACATCCCCGCAGATCAGCCGGTCCATAATCTTTCTGCTCTCCATATCGGCTTTTGTATCCCGTATGGCCGCCAGCTGGTCTTCTGTTTCCTCATAGGGAAACATCTCTTCAAATTCCTTCTGCCAGATGGTATCCGGTCCGTACTGATAGCCCTCGGTATTCTGGCGGATGGCATACAATTCCACCAGTTCCTTCGCAATGACCTCCACAGCTTTCCGGACACGGCTGCGGGTTCTTGCCCACTCCTGTCCGCCCAGCCGGTTCAGTTTCGGTTTTTTCGCGTCAGAACCGGCGTACTTCTGAATCAGATCCAGCTGGGTCGCCAGAACATACAGAGTGCCTCCTTTATCATATTCTATTTTCATGTAATCGCGGATAGTCCTGTTAACCTCAATCTTTTCAATCCCCCTGAAAATCCCGAGACCGTGATTTTCATGCACCACATAATCCCCCGGTTTCAGTTCATCAAAACTGGAAATTTTCTGGCCCTCCCGGAATTTTCTGCGCTTCTTCTTCTTTTTCTCCGCGCCAAAGATATCGGTCTCCGTAAGTACCACAAACCTGATATCCGGATACGCAAACCCCTTTTTCTGATATCCATAGAGCACCATGGTTTCCCCGGCCTGTACCATACGGTCTGCATCCTCTGTATAAAAGGCTGTCAGTTCTTCTGCCTGAAGATCCTCTGCCATCCGTTTCGCCCGGGTCCGGGAATTACAAAGCAGGATCACACTGTATTTATCCTTTTTATAGTACTTCAGATCTTTTACCAGCAGTTCAAAACTTCCATGATAGGAATTGACAGATTTCATCTGAAAATAAAAGCTTCTGACAGGAGAAAACGCGTCATGACGCATCTCAAGAGAAGACAGCAGGACACAGCGCTGACGCCCGATAACCGCCGCCGTCTCCTCTCTTCCAATCAGGGTGTCTGCCTGTCCCGGGAGCACATATCCCTTTTCCAGACGCTGCTGCATGCTGGACGCGAATTCCTGTTCCACAGCCTCTGCTTTTTCCATACAACGGGACGGCTCATCCACAAAGATCAGCAGCTTCCGGTTCTTCACGCCGGCATAATATGTCATATATTCCAGAAAACTCACCGTATCTTTATAAAAATAAGGAAGACAGCTTTCCGCCTGGCGGATACTGAAAAGCTCAAGAATCTGCTCCCGGACACACTCCGCCGCCTGCTTCACACGGAACGCCTCTTCTGTCTTCATTTCCTTCCGGTATCTGTCATAGAGACTCCGGGCGTCCGCCATAAGAGCGCCGACTCCTCCCTCCAGCTCTTTTTCTCCCAGTACCAGTTCACTGGCAGGATATACTGTCAGATGGTCCACATGCTCCAGGGAACGCTGGCTCTCCGGGCTGAAACTCCGGATAGAATCAATCTCATCATCCCAGAGTTCAATCCGGTAAGCCATTTCCCCTGTCAGGGGAAAAATATCGAGAATCCCACCCCGGACTGAAAACTGTCCCGGTTCCTCCACCTGGTAATTATATTCATATCCCATATAAACCAGACGTTTCCGTATTTCTTCCAGATCCAGCGTATCTCCCGGCTTCAGATGCAGCAGAAACGACTCCATCACCTCCGGGCGTACCAGCCGGTCCATCAGCGCGTCAAAGGTAGTCACAATCACAGGCTGATCTTCTTCCATGAGCGCCCGGTACACCTGCATCCGCTGGCTGGTCAGCGCTGTCCCGCGCACATCCGACTGATAAAACAGAATATCCTTTGCCGGAAAATACAGGATACCGGGATAGAAAAAAGCACAGGACTCCATCAGCTCCCTGCCCCTCTGCTCATTGGACGCGACAATCAGCCGGGCGCCTCCCGCCGCCCGGTCCAGACCATATATAAAATGCGGCTTCCCCGCATCTGTCAGCCCCGACGCGGCATATGCGCCGGGTTTTCTTTTCATAGCCTCTTCCAGTTCCGTAAAACTGCCCAGCTCCTGGAGCGGCTCCAAAAACGCTTTCATATTTTACTGCTCTCTCTTCCTGTTATATAAATTCATTGCCTCATCCGTCCTGCCCTGAACCATCAGCGCAACCGCGTCCACCGCATGTCCGATGGCTTCCTCCACCAGCTCCCTCTCTGCCTGTGAAAAACGGCTGAGCACATAATCAGCCAGATCCCATCCCGCAGGTTTCTCTCCTACTCCCACTTTCACCCGGGCAAACTGATCCGTACCGGTTCTGGCAATAATATCCTTCATGCCATTATGTCCGCCGGCGCTCCCTTTTTTCCGGATCCGGAGATTTCCCGGTTCCAGACTGATATCATCATACACCACGATCAGATCCTCTTCCGGATCCAGTTTGTAAAAACGGAGCAGCGCAGCCACGCTGTCCCCGCTTAAATTCATAAAAGTCTGGGGCTTTGCCAGAATCACCTTCTGCCCTCCGATATAACCGTTTCCACAGACCGCTTTCTCTTTTTTTATATTCATGTTTATATCATATTTTTCCGCCAGCGCGTCCATGACATCAAAGCCTATATTGTGGCGGGTTTTCTCATATTTTTTTGTGGGATTTCCCAGTCCGGCAATCAGGTACATAACTGTTTTCCTCCATTCTCTGCATCCCGCTCATTGTAACACTGTCCTCCCGCCAAATGCAAGCGTCAGTATCCTCACGGCAGGCAAAGCGATCTGCCGGAACGAACCCCGGGACCGGCAAAGTTCGTGTTTACAAAAACCTGGAAGATGAGTATACTGAAGTTAAAAGCTGCGATAAAAAACACAATCCAGAACAACAATTTAACACAGGTGGTAAGCATAATGTACAAGATTGATTTTAAAAAAAAGATTCATGTTCATTTTATCGGCATCGGCGGCATCAGCATGAGCGGCCTGGCCGAAATTTTATTAAAAGAAGGTTTTACTGTTTCTGGTTCTGACAATAAACCCTCCAGCCTGACCGGGCAGCTGAAGGCGCACGGAGCCAGAATCTTTATCGGACAGAAAGCAGAAAATATCCGGCCCGGCACAGACCTGGTGGTATACACTGCAGCCATTCACCCGGACAATCCGGAATGGAAAGCCGCGCACGAAGCAGGAATCCCCATGCTCAGCCGCGCCCAGTTCCTGGGACAGCTCATGGACAATTATTCCCGTTCCATCGCTGTGGCCGGCACTCACGGCAAGACAACCACCACCTCCATGATTGCCCATATCCTGCTGGCCGCTCAGACAGATCCGACCATTTCCGTAGGAGGCATGCTTCCCTCCATCGGAGGAAATATCCGGGTTGGAGGGTCAGATATCTTTCTGACAGAAGCCTGCGAATACACCAACAGCTTTTTAAACTTCCATCCGAAATACAGCATTATATTAAATGTTGAAGAAGATCATATGGATTTTTTCAGGGATATCCGGGATATCCGCCATTCTTTCCATCTGTTCGCACAAAACACCATGGAGAATGGAGTTCTGTTTCTGAACAGCGCCATCACAGCTCCGGAAGAAATCACCTCCGGTCTCAGCGCCCGCGTCGTCACCTTTGGCCTTAACGGCTCCGAAGACTATACGGCTGCCGATATCTCTTATGATGAAACAGCCTGTGTGTCTTTTTCCTGGTTCTGTCATGGCCAGAACCACGGAAGGGTTACTCTTCACGTACCCGGCAGTCACAATGTTTCCAACGCCCTGGCTGCCATTGCCTTCGCTTCAGAGGCCGGCATCCGGGATGAAATGATCCGGAAAGGACTGGAATCCTTCGGCGGCGCCGCAAGACGTTTCGAATATAAAGGAAAGCTGGGAGGTATTACGGTTATAGATGATTACGCCCACCATCCCACAGAAATCCGCGCCACCCTGACGGCCGCAGGGAACTATCCCCATGGCCGTATTGTCTGTGTTTTCCAGCCTCACACATACAGCAGGACCAGAGCCTTCTGGGATGACTTTGTTTCTGCCCTTTCCCTGGCAGATCTCGTGGTTCTTGCCGACGTATATGCAGCACGGGAAACAGATACTCTGGGGATCCGGTCTGAGGATCTGGCAGAGGAAATCCGGAATCGGGGAACCGAGTGTTATTACTTTTCTGCCTTCGATGAAATTGAGAACTTTTTATTAAAAAAATGTATCAACAATGATCTGTTGATAACTATGGGCGCCGGCGACGTTTATAAGATCGGCGAAGCCCTCCTGGAGCATCAGGAAGGTGGGTTATAAAGAAGTGTTTTTTCTGTAAAATCCAGTTGTTTTACAGCAGAACATCCTCCCTTTTTATCTTCCTTTTCCGGGATTTATCCACATTTTTCCCGCAGCCGGGAAGTCTTTTCCACTCTGCAATGTGGGTATCTTTTCCTTCTCATTTCCAGGGCAGTATGATATAATCTGGAAACGAAAGAGAGAGAGATGAAATGGCAAAAATAACCTTATATAATGAACAGCCCATGACGGCCACCTATGTGCCGAATATTTTTATCGATGAATATATGACACAGGCAAACGGCGAGTATGTAAAGATCTATCTTTATCTGCTCAGGAGTATCAGCCAGCCGGACTGCAGTTTTTCCCTGTCCCAGATTGCTGATCATTTTGACTGTACGGAGAGGGACATTCTGCGCTCCTTAAAGTACTGGGAGAAGCTGCAGCTGTTCCGTCTGGAATATGATGAGAACCGGAATCTTTCCGGTATCTGCTTTCTGACAGAGTCCGTCCGTTCTCTTCCGTCTGCCGGTCAGCCGGAGCAGAAGGATCTGAGCAGCCGTTTTATCCAGGCGACAGTTCCCGGAAAGCCTTCCTGTTCCCTGGATGATCTGAAACGGTTCTGTGAACAGGAGGAGGTCCGCGAGCTGGTATTCATCACAGAGCAGTACCTGGGACGCACACTGAATCAGTCAGACCTGAATATTATCTTCTTCTGGTATGATGAGTTTCATTTTTCCTTAGAACTTATAGAGTTTCTGATTGAAAACTGTGTGGCCAAGGGACATACGAGTCTTCATTATATGCAGAAAATCGCGGAGGATTATGCCGCGCGGCAGATACATACCACGGAAGAGGCCAGGCAGCTTATGAATCAGAACTCTGCTGTTTACTGTGCCGTCATGAAGGCTTTCGGTATCCGCGGACGCAATCTGATCCCATCAGAAACAAGTTTTCTGAATACATGGAGCGGGAAGTTTGGATTTTCCGCGGATATGATTTCCGAGGCCTGCAGCCGCACCATCAATACCATCCACGAGCCCAGTTTTGGCTATGCCAACTCTATCCTGGAAAAGTGGCACAATCAGGGCGTCCGTACCCTGGAGGATGTGAAGCGCGCGGATGAGACTTATCAGCAGGAACAGCAGCAGAAGCGCGGCCACGCGCACAGTCCGGCTTCCGCGAATCGTTTTATCAACTTTAAGCAGCGGGAAAACAACTACGATGAGATTCAGAAAATGCTGATCCAGAATTCCCTGCAGTAAACCAGAAGGAGTCACCATGGCGCTTACAAATACCCAATACGATGAAATCATGCGTTCTTATCAGGAACGGCAGCGGCAGCGGCAGCATCTGATCGCCGCGCGCCGACAGGAGGTCGGCCGGAAGGATCCCTCCATCGGCCAGATGGAAGGCGAAATTGCCCGCCTCAGCGTCAGCAAAGCCCGCCGTCTGCTGTCCGGAGATGAGAACGCCCTGGCAGAAATGAAACAGGAAATTGCTGATCTTTCCGCCAGGCGGGAGCAGCTTCTGCTCTCACTGGGCTATCCGGCGGACTATTTTAATCCGCCTTATTTTTGTCCCGACTGCAAAGACACGGGGTATATCGGAAACGAAAGATGCCATTGCCTGAAACAGGCTGCCATTGATCTGGTTTATACCCAGTCCAATCTGAACGGCATTCTTGAAGCTGAGAACTTTTCTCACTTTTCACTGGACTATTATGATACGGATCTTTTTGAGCCGGATTCTGACATCTCGGCCTTTGCCGCGGCGCAGAATGCCTGTCAGAAATGCCTCCAGTTTGTAAAGAACTTTGATTCCGCTTTTGAAAATATACTTTTATCCGGAGATACGGGCGTGGGCAAGACATTCCTGTCCCACTGTGTTGCCAGGGAGCTTCTGGACACAGGGCATTCCGTCATTTATTTTTCGGCGCATCAGCTTTTTGATCTGCTTGCGGAAAATACTTTCCGCAGAACTCCGGAGACAGCTGCCGGATACCGCAATATTTTTGACTGTGATCTTCTGATTATTGACGATCTGGGTACTGAAATGAGTAATTCTTTCACCTCTTCCCAGTTTTTCGTGTGCCTGAATGAACGGATTCTGAACCAGAAATCCACTCTGATTTCTACGAATCTGAGTCTGCAGGATATTGCTTCCATTTACTCGGAGCGGGTTTTTTCCCGTATGATTAACAGTTTTACCCTTCTCCATCTGTTCGGAAAGGATATCCGGATACAGAAGAAATGGCGTTCCC
>CAYLWI010000079.1:0-8678 GCA_964387345.1 uncultured Eubacterium sp.
AAATGGGACTGGAACTGGATTTATCACAAAAACAAATCATTTCCCAGCAGATGATTCAGTCCATGAAGATTCTGCAGATGAATTATCTGGAATTGCAGGAGTTTATTTCTGAGATGGCGATGGAAAATCCTGTGATAGATATGGAAGAAACATATGAAGAAGAGCAGGACCGTCAGGAGGAGATCCGGCGGAAGCTGGAGTGGCTGGAGTCCACGGATTTACAGAACAAAGTGTATTATCAGCAGGATCGCCCGGCGGAGGATATGGAGGGGAACTGGCAGGATAAGAGCCGGACGGAGGAGACGCTGGCGGAGTATCTTCTGGCCCAGCTTCTGACAGTATCCATGCCGCCTGTGGATCGTGAAGTGATTGAATTTATGATCTATTCTCTGGATGAAAGGGGATATTTTACAGAGGAGATTTCTTTTGTGGCGGAGCATTTTCATGTTTCGGAAAACCTGGCGGAGGATCTGCTTTTTGTAATCCAGAGTCTGGAGCCTGCAGGGGTAGGAGCCAGATCTCTGGAAGAATGCCTGCTTCTTCAGCTGGAGCGGAAGGGAACGGTTTCGCCGCTGACAGAAGTGCTGGTGAGGGAGTATCTGCCGGGGCTGGCCAGGCATCATATTGCCAGGATTGCGGAGAAGCTGTCTGTTTCCCCGGAAGAGGTGGCGGCCGGTCTGGAGGAGATCCGGCAGTTGAATCCAAAGCCGGGAAGTATCTTCGGGAACCGGGAAAGGCTTCACTACATTGTGCCGGACGCGCTGGTGGTGAAGCTGGATAATTATTTTGAGATTCTGATCAATGATTCCCGAAGGACATATTTCCAGATCAATCAATATTACAGCGGACTGGCAAAAGAAACAGAAGATGCGGAGACAAAAAAGTATCTGACAGAAAAGCTGCGGCAGGCGGACTGGCTGAAAAACTGTATTTCCCAGAGAACGGATACCATATCCAGGGTACTCCGGGTTCTGGTGGACAGGCAGCTTGACTTTTTCGTATACGGGCCGGGACACAAGCATCCGCTGAAACTCTCTGATATGGCAGAGGTTCTGGGGGTACATGAGTCTACAGTCAGCCGGGCATTGAAGGGGAAGTTCCTGCAATGCACCTGGGGGATTTTCCCTATGGGATATTTTCTGACCGGCGCGGTTTCGCACAGCACAACGTCTGTTTCTGCCGTTGGAAATGGCGCCGGGACAGAGGCGGAGACGCCGGAGCAGATCCAGTCGCTGATCCGGAAGATTATTGCGGAGGAAAATAAGGAGAAGCCTCTCAGTGATCAGAAGATCTGCGATATGCTGCAGCAGGAGTACGGGATACCCATTTCCAGAAGAACAGTGAATAAATACAGGGGTATTCTGGGGATTCCCGATAAGAGCGGACGGAAGGAATGGAAAAATGAGGATACTGCTGGCGGAAGAGCTGAGGAAAAACAATGACTGAACTGCGGAAATTTACAGGAAAACAACCCCCAGGAGGGCTTACGCTTTTTTATCTGTGCTGATAAAATAGAAAAATCTAAAAGAAGAAATTTTCAGAGCACAGAAAGAAAGTTAAGAGGTGAAGCAGATTGGATTCAGCCGTTCAGAGAGAATATAACTGTGAAACAGAAGTGGTAAAGAGCAGGATTGTAAATTACTGGAGCGCCCGGTCGGACAGTTTCATGGTTCAGAGGGAGGAGGAACTGCAGAGCGGACAGCATCAGATCTGGGCACGGGAGCTTCTCTCCCACCTGCGGGGAAAGACAGGGCTGAGAATCCTGGATGTGGGATGCGGATGCGGCTTTTTCTCCCTGCTTCTGGCAGAGAACGGGCACTATGTGACAGGCATCGATCTGACAGGAGATATGGTTCTGCACAGCAGGGAACTGGCAGGGCGGCACGGAATCCGGGCAGAGTTTTTCCAGATGGACGCGGAGTATCCTGCATTCCCGGATGGGACTTTTGATGTGGTTGTCAGCAGGAATCTGACCTGGACCCTTCCCCATCCGGCGGAAGCCTACCGGCAGTGGCTGAGGATACTGAAGCCCGGTGGGATTCTGCTGAATTATGATGCGGAACACGCCAGATATCACCTGAGCAGCGGTCTTGAGGGTGAAAAAGCTCATGAGATGCTTTCCCGGGGACAGATGGATGAATGTATGAAAATATACGGCATGCTTCCCATCAGTGGATGGAAGCGTCCGGACTGGGATGTATTCTTCCTGAAACGGTCCGGCTGCAGCAGGGTGACAGCGGATACACAGATTGGGAAGCGCCTGTTTCTTCAGGATGACCAGTTCCGCACGCCCTACCCGGTTTTCCGGATCAGGGCTGTGAAGTCCGGAACAGTTCCGGCGGAGACGGAATGAAGAAATATATTTTAAAGCGTCTGCTGCTTCTGATCCCGATTCTGTCCGGGGTCACTTTTCTTTCTTTTGCCCTGATGCATGCGGCGGGCAGTGATGCCGTGCTTCAGCAGATAGACGCCTCGGGGGTTGCCCTTTCCCAGGAAGTAATAGACGCCCGGCGGGCGGAACTGGGCCTGGACCGCCCGTTTCTGGTACAGTATTTCAGCTGGCTGGGAAATTTTCTTACGGGGGATCTGGGAGTAAGCTATGTTTCCGGGGAGGATGTATTTCATTCCTTTCTCTCCAGACTTCCGGCCACGCTGCTTCTGACAGGAACATCTGTTGTGCTGACGGTGGCAATCTCCATACCGCTGGGGATTCTTGCGGCGGTAAAGCAGAATCGTTTTATTGATTATCTGATCCGGGTCTGCGGATTTGTGGGAAACAGTCTTCCCAATTTTTTTGTTGCTCTTCTGCTGATGTATCTGTTTTCCGTGCTGTTTCCTGTGTTTCCGGTGATTGCGGAGGGAACAGATCTGAGGAGCGCGGCTCTTCCCAGCCTTACCCTTGCCATCGCCATGTCCGCCAGATATCTGCGTCAGATGAGGGCGGCGGTTCTGAATGAGCTGGAACAGCCTTATGTCATGGCGGCAAAGGCCAGGGGAATCCGGTTTTCTGTGACTCTTTGGAAAAGTGTGCTGAGATCCTGCCTGGTAACAATTCTTACCCTGCTGGCGCTTTCCGTGGGAAGTCTTCTGGGCGGAACCGCTATCGTGGAAAATATTTTTCTTTGGGATGGTGTGGGAAAGCTGGCGGCTGACGCCATCAGTATGCGGGATTATCCTGTGATCCAGGCTTATGTGGTCTGGATGGCAGTGATTTATGTGGCGGTGAATCTGGCGACCGATATTCTTTACCATATTCTGGACCCCAGAATACGTCTGGGAGGTGATCCGCAGTCATGAACCATGCAGTGAAAAGAAAACTGATTGTTTTCTCGGCACTTGCCATTGTTCTGGTGCTGGCGGCTGTTTTTTCCCGTCAGCTGTGTCCTTATGATCCTTATTATCAGAACTATGACGCCGTGCTGGAAGCGCCCGGCCGGGCCCATCCCTTTGGAACTGACCAGTTCGGGAGAGACATGCTTTCCCGGGTACTTGCAGGATCCACTGTCAGTATTTTTTCTGCCCTTATACTGGTGGGGGTCATTTCCGCGGCGGGGACTGCCGTCGGAGTGGTCAGCGGTTATTTCGGGAAAGCGGCGGATGGAATTCTCATGCGGATCTCCGACGTCTGTCAGGCTTTCCCCGGACTGGTATTCGCCCTGGCGATTGCCGCAGTTTTAAACGGAGGAATCGGAAGCGCCGTGCTGGCCCTGGCAGTTGTCAGCTGGCCGAAATACGCGAGAATTGCCAGAAGCCAGACCCTGTCTGTGAAAAGCTCGGACTATATTGCTTCCGCCCGCCTGGCGGGATGCCGTCCCATGCAGGTCATTTTCCGGCATGTTCTTCCGAATATTGCGGGACAGATTCTTGTTACGGCAGTACTGGATATCGGCACAATGATGATGGAAATTGCGGGGCTTTCTTTTCTGGGACTGGGGGCAGAGCCGCCCATGGCTGAGTGGGGAAGCATGATGAGCCAGGGGAGAAGCATGCTTCTATTGTATCCCTGGGTGGTGCTTACGCCGGGAATCGGGATTTTTGTTTCGGTGGCGGTTTTTAATCTGCTGGGAGATGCGGTGAGGGACTGTATGGATCCCCGCAGCGCAGGCAGAAAACAGGAGGCGGAAAATGATAAAAAGAATCATTCTGCTTCTTCTGATTCCGGCGTTTCTGGCCGTTTCCCTGTCAGGATGCGGCGGAAGCCGGGAGGCGGAGGAGGAACAGAGCGCGGAGAGTGAAGAGCTGAAAACTTTTGTCCTGGGAGACACGACCTTCAACGCGGAAAATGGAGAGCCGGATATCAATCCCCACAACAGCAACAGCGGATGGGCCTGTATCCGGTATGGCGTGGGGGAAACACTGTTCCGTCTGAACGACCAGATGGAAATTGAACCCTGGCTGGCGGAAAGCTATGAAAATCCGGATGAGCTGACCTGGAAGATTACCTTGCGGGACGGCATCACGTTTACCAGCGGCCGGAGCCTGGATGGGGAGGCGGTAAAAGAATGTCTGGAAGCTCTGATTGAGAATCATGACCGGGCGGCCGGGGATCTCCACATCCGGGAAATCACAGCGGAAGGCCAGAGTGTTATAATCCGGACAGAAATTCCGGTTCCCGCGCTGCTCCAGTATCTGACGGATCCCTATGGATGCATTTATGATGTGCAGGCAGGAGTGACAGAGGAGGGAATTGTACAGGGAACCGGCCCCTACAGAGCGGTTTCCCTTACGACCGATTCGGGTATAGAACTGGTAAAGAACGACAACTACTGGAACGGGGAACCGAAAATAGACCGGATAATTGTCCGGACCATTTCTGACGGAGATACGCTGACCATGGCTCTCCAGTCGGGAGAAATTGACGCGGCCTACGGAATACCTTATATCAGCTATCCCTTTTTTGAAAACGATGATTACAACATAACAGCATGCGCCACCAGCAGGACTTTTCTTGGGGCGATGAATTTTGAGAGTGAGATTATAAACGATCCCGCTGTGCGGAAGGCAATCGCCATGGGGATTGATAAAGAAAGCTTTGCGGAAAAGCTTCTCGGCGGAAACGGATATGCGGCGGCAGGCGCTTTCCCCGGAAATTTTTCTTTCGGGGGAGATGTGGTTTCCGCGGAAGAATATGACCCGGAGGGAGCCATGGAGGTGCTGGAAGCGGCGGGATGGCGGGATGAAGACGGGGACGGCGTCCGGGAAAAGGACGGAACTCCCCTGGTTCTGCGCTGGCTGACCTATCCCAGCCGCCAGGAACTGCCTGTCCTTGCGGAATCGGCCCAGGCTACCCTGGGTGAAATCGGATTCCAGGTGGAAATTATCAATACGTCGGATCATAACCGGGTGAGGATGGACTCCGGGGCCTGGGATATTTATGTCAGCGCTTTCGTGACGGCCCCCACGGGTGATCCGGAATATTTTTTCACCTACCGGTGTCTGGATGAATCAGACGGAAATTACGGACATTACCACAGTGACCGGCTGGAGGAACTGGCCCGGGAGCTGGCGCAGACCTTTGATACCGGAAGGCGGGGAGAACTGGCGGTGGAGATGCAGCAGATTTTACTTGATGATAACGCGTTTGTTTTCTGCGCCCACCTGCGAATGGGAATCATATCCAAAGCCAGCGTCTCCGGACTGACAGCCCATCCCTGCGATTATTATGAAATCACGGTGGATCTGGATATAGAGGAAACGGACGGGAGCTGATATGCCGGCTTCGCAGGTATCCGGAAAGGAGATGTAATCTGGTGGATAAGAAAGAAAACAGAAAAGATACGCTTCTGACTTACAGCCAGGTAAATATCAGTTATAATGGGAAGCAGACGGTCCGGAATATCAGTTTTTCCCTGACGCCGGGGGAAGTCCTGGGAATTGTCGGGGAATCCGGCAGCGGAAAGAGTACGCTTCTGAAAGCGGCCCTGGGAGTTCTGGGACAGGGAGGAGCAGTCACCGGAGGCCATATCTGGTTCCGGGGAAAAAGTCTGACGGATCTCCCGGAAAAGTCAATGCGGGAGATACGGGGGAACCGGATCGGAATGATTTTCCAGAATACAAAGGCATCCTTCTGCCCGGTCCGGACCATAGGAAGCCAGATTTATGAGAGTCTGGCCGCCCACAGGAAAGTGAGCAGGAGAGAAGCAGAGAAGCTGGCCCGGGAAATGTTTCTGAAGCTGGGATTCCCGGATCCGGAAAGAATCCTGAAAAGTTATCCCTTTCAATTATCCGGCGGGATGAACCAGCGCGTGGGAATCGCCATGGCAATGATGCAGCGCCCCGCAGTACTTCTGGCGGACGAGCCCACCAGCGCGCTGGATGTGATTACCCGGAGACAGGCGGTGGATGAAATGCTGGCTCTGAGACAGCTTTATGGCACAGCGATTATTCTCGTGACCCATAATATCGGACTGGTATCCGGCGTGGCGGATACCGTGCTGGTTCTTCATGAGGGACAGATGGAGGAGTATGGAGAGGCGGAGCAGGTGCTGGGACAGCCCCAGGCAGAATATACAAAGAAATTGCTGGAGGCTGTGCCGGGATTACGGAGGAAATAGATGAAACCATTGCTGGAAGTAAAGAACATGACAGTGAATTTTCGGGAATATCCGGCAGTAAAATCCGTCAGCTTCTGCATTTATCCCAATGAAAAGGTGGGGATTATAGGAGAATCGGGATCCGGAAAAAGCACGGTGGCAAGGGCAGTTATGCGCCTTGCGGACACAGCGTCCGGCAAGATTTTTTTGGATGGAAGAGATATTACCCATGCGGGAGGAAAGAAGCGCCGGGAGATTTACAGAAGTATGCAGATGGTGTTTCAGTTTCCGGCAGATTCCTTCGATCCCCGCAGAACCCTGGGGGACAGTATCGGGGAGAGTCTGAGAAACAGCGGGATGTCCCGGAGCGAGACCGGAAAAAGAGTGAAAGAACTGCTGACGCAGTGCGGACTGCCGGAAACGTATGGGGAAAGATATCCCCATGAAGTCAGCGGCGGCCAGTGCCAGAGGGCGGCCATTGCCCGGGCCCTTGCCATAGGACCGGAGCTGCTGATCTGTGACGAGGCCACAAGCTCGCTGGATGTGACGGTGCAGAAGCAGATCATGGAACTGCTGGAAAAGCTGAGGACGCAATATGGGATGTCCTACCTGTTTATTTCCCATGATCTGGCTCTGATACAAAATTTCTGCGACCGTGTAATCGTTATGCATGAGGGCAGGATTGTGGGGCAGGGAATTCCGGATGAAGTTTTCAACGCGGAAGATTGTTTCCGCGGCAGTACTCCTGGTATTTTTCCGGATTCCGGATTCTCCATGTAATGGATGAGACATGATGTCTGCCCCAGCCCAGATAAATAATCACCGACACCACAGCGGCGACAGATATAATCAGAAACATTTTATTATAACCCACGGTGTCGATCAGTACGCCGGCGAGGCCGCCTCCGACACCGATGCCGATGTCGTAAGCGCACAGAAACGTGGAATTGGCGGCGCCTCTTCTCTCCGGGGGAGCCACGCTGACAGCCATAGACTGAAGCGCCGGTTCCAGCCCTCCGAATCCGTATCCCGAAAGCGCGGCTGACAGCAGAAAGGTGGCGTTGTCCGGAATCAGTGCGATCAGCAGCAGCGCGGCCAGCATCGACGCATTGCAGCTGTAAACAAAAACAGCCTCGCCTCTCCGGTCGGTCACCTTTCCCAGAAAAACCCGCGTCAGCAGAATCATAACTGCCATAACGGTAAAATATAAACCTCCCGAAAGGGTAATTTCGTTTCCCTCAGCGACAAATTTTAAAATATAATTTTCCAGCGCTCCATATGTCAGAAGAAAAATCAGAATTACCAGTGAAGCGGGCAGCGCGTTTTTTTCAATCAGAGATGACAGAGAAAGAGGTTTCTCCGGCATTTCGATCTTTTTTGTTTTCAGCGTGGCGAACAGAATCAGGTTAATGATAATAATAATTGTACCTGTCAGGAACAGTACTGAAAAGCCCATTCCCATCAGGGCTTCTCCCAGAGCGGGGCCGCAGGCAGTCGCCAGGGCGGTTGCCATTCCGAACATTCCCATACCTTCTGAAAATCTTGTTTTGGGTATAATATCGGTGGTAATGGTTGAGGTGGATGTGTTGGAGCATGCCAGGGCACAGCCGTGTATCATTCTGCATATGAAAGCCAGAACAATAGAAGATACTGCTGTGTAGATCAGCAGATATCCCATAGGCATCAGCGCCATGCCGCACAGGCCGGCAAATAAAATCACCTTTCTTTTCCCGGTATCCAGCATCCATCCTATGAATGGACGGCTGATTACGGCGACCAGAGAGAACAGGGTTGCGCACGCGCCCGAAACGGAGTCTGAATAGCCCAGATAAGATACAAAAAACGGGAAGGTTGAGAGTATCATCAGGTGATTCAGAAAAACAAAAAAGTTAATAATTATAATCTTTACAAAATCTGACGTCCATAGCTTTTCTGCAGGTTTTTTATTCATTTTATGAATTTCCTTTCTGTGGCATGTTCATGTTGCTGCAATACGCTCAGATGGCAGCCGCAGAACATGATTTCCGGTAAAATAAAAAAGCGCAGATCCAGATTACGGAAATGAAATATGTCATATCCTTAAATCTGGACTTACGCTTTTGCTGCACGATTTTTTCAAGTGACATTTTAAATAATTGCGAAAAT
>CAYLWI010000080.1:0-8660 GCA_964387345.1 uncultured Eubacterium sp.
GAGTTGAAATGCGTAATAAAAAAGGGGTAAAATGTGACAGAAGACAGATCCTGGATGTCCTGGAGTTCAGAGCGGGACACAGGGATGAAAGGAGAACTTACCATGATTAAAGCGGCATTTATTTATGTGGCGCCGGGGCAGGATCCGGAAAAGCAGAAGGCGGTGATTCCGTCTGATGATCTCACCTTATATGTGGTGGGGTGTTCCACCTATGACCAGGCGGAGAAAGAGGCAAAACGGCTGGTGGCTGACGGTATCGGGGCGATTGAACTCTGCGCGGGCTTCGGCAATGAGGGAATCGCGCGGATCAGAAAAGCAGTGGGACAGGAGATCCCGGTAGGGGCGGTGAAGTTTGATTATCATCCTGCATTTGGTTTTAAGAGCGGAGATGAGCTGTTCCAATAGAAATCTGAATAGGAGTGCGGAATGACAGCCGTGTGCTTAAGGTCTGTTCCTTCTTCATGGAGGGAAGGCTCCCAGGCATACGGCTTCTTCTTTTCATGAAAAATTCGCTGTTTTCCGGTTTTACGAGGATTTTACCAGAATATGATAGTAAATATGACAGCTGACAGTTATAGTAATTCTGTGAATCTATGTAAAAAACAGGAAATGCAGCGAGGGATTTAAATGGAACAGGAAAAAGAAAAATTGCTGGCGGCGATACAGGGAGAGTACGAGGAAATGTATCTGGCAGCAACCGGCGCGGAGATGATTGACACGGTGATTCCGGGACTCTGCCGGATCCGGGAAGATATGGAGGAACGCTACGGGCGCCCTGTGGTGCAGTATATTACCAGCCGGATCAAATCGCCGGAAAGTATTATGAATAAGCTGATCCGGAAGGGAAGAAAGGTAACGATGGAAAAAGCAGTCGAAACGTTCAATGATCTGGCGGGAATCCGGGTAGTGTGCTCTTTTCAGGACGATGTATACCGGGTGAAAAAGGCGGTAGAGAAACTTTCAGTGATCCGGGTGGAAAAAGTGAAGGATTATATTGTTCATCCAAAAGATACAGGATATCGGAGTATTCATATTATTACAAGGGTGAAATCCGGAAAAGGGAGGAAAAAGGAATCGCAGAAAAAAATGGTATCCCCCATCCGTCTGGAAATACAGATCTGCTCTGCGGCTATGAATTACTGGGCTATGCTGGAACATCAGCTCAGTTATAAAAACAGCCGCATTCACGCGGAGGAATATGAAAAAATACAGGAAAAACTGAAATCTTATGCGATTCAGATTGCCGATATTGACAAGCGTTTTCTCCGGGTGAGAAAGAAAATAGAAAAGCTGTAGAGGGAAGCGGCAGTCCGGAATCCGCAGCCTGGTTCACGGCGGGGCAGTTTTTATATAGACAAATCCGCCGGAACATACTTTTGTATTCCCCGGCGGACCTGCTGTGTGTCTGAGTATAAGGATATATAGAATATCTGATAAGGAAAGTTATTGTTCTGTCCGCATCAGATAGAGGAGACTTCCGAAAAATCCGATTGCTGCTCCGGTGATTCCAGAAATCGTTAATGCTGTGGAAACGGATTGCATCATCGGTATCCGGAGGAGAACACATCCCGCCAATACTGCCAGAAACGGCGGGACTGTCCATGAAAAAGTTGAAATGAAGATGAAAATATAATATGCTCTCTGTCTGTTTTTACATTTGTTTTTTGTAAGCTGCGATAATCTGTGCATATCTCTCTCACCTCCTGAAGAAGAATGATCTTCCTTTCGTGAGTATTATATTACGGAGCTGTAAAATACAAAGCATCAATATTAGAAAATCATGTAAAACTTTGGTAAATAAGATTTTTTCAGAAGATTTCCGGAAAGTCTGGACAGATGGCAGAGATTGTACTAGAATGGAAGAGTATTTCATATGGATATTGATAAGGGGAGCTGGCCGGGAGCCGGCTGAGAGGGAACTGATATTGGTTTCGACCCGTAACCTGATGTGGGTAATGCCAACGTAGGGATATGACGATTGTGACTGAAAACGGATATATCCTTACCGATATATCCATTTTTTTGCGCGACAGACCCGCCAGGTGGCTGTCATGCCTGCATGAGCAGACATTTGACGGGTAACGGACAGCGAGCAGCTTTGCTGCAGGCTGCCCGCCTGTCCGACCGGTAAATCAGGGGCACCATTTTTTGCCGAGTAAGAAAACGTACCCGTAAGGGATGGATTGCAGAAGACTGCAAAGGCGCCGGATGATGACAGGACAGACATTCCGACATGTCTGGCTGGGGGAATCTGTATCCGGAAGCCGGCATGGAAGAATGGAGGGAATGTAACATGCGAAATTACACAACACAGATGGACGCTGCGAGAAAAGGGATTGTAACGCCGGAGATCCGGGCAGTGGCGGAAAAGGAGCATATGGAGACAGAGAAGCTGATGAAGCTCGTTGCGGAGGGCAGGGTGGCGATTCCGGCCAACAGGAATCATACCTGTCTCAATCCTGAGGGAATCGGAAGCATGCTCCGGACAAAAATCAATGTAAATCTCGGTATTTCCAGGGACTGCAAGGACTATGATGTGGAAATGCAGAAGGTTATGAGCGCTGTAGAGCTTGGAGCAGAGGCAATCATGGATCTGTCCAGCCACGGAAACACACAGCCTTTCCGTCAGAAGCTGACCCATGAGTGTCCTGCCATGATCGGAACGGTTCCGGTTTATGACAGCGTGATCCATTATCAGAGGGATCTGGCAGCCCTGACAGCCCGGGACTTTATTGATGTGGTCCGACTTCACGCGGAGGACGGCGTGGACTTTGTGACACTGCACTGCGGAATTACCAGAAAGACCATTGAGCAGATCAAAAAACACAAACGGAAAATGAATATTGTCAGCCGGGGCGGCAGCCTGGTGTTTGCCTGGATGAGCATGACCGGGGAAGAGAATCCTTTTTATGAGTATTATGATCAGATTCTCGACATCTGCGAGGAGTACGATGTGACAGTATCTCTGGGAGACGCCTGCCGGCCGGGATGCCTGGCAGACGCTACTGACGTCTGCCAGATTGAGGAGCTTGTACGCCTGGGTGAACTGACAAAGCGGGCCTGGGATCACAATGTACAGGTAATGGTGGAAGGACCGGGGCATGTGCCGCTGGATCAGGTGGCGGCAAATATGAAGGTTCAGCAGAGTATCTGCATGGGAGCTCCCTTCTATGTATTAGGCCCTCTGGTAACTGATATTGCACCCGGATATGACCACATTACAAGCGCCATCGGCGGGGCAGTGGCAGCCATGAACGGGGCGGCGTTCCTCTGTTATGTAACGCCGGCGGAGCATCTGGCGCTTCCCAACGTGGATGATGTGAGACAGGGAATCATTGCCTCCCGGATCGCGGCCCATGCGGCGGATATTGCCAAGGGAATCCCCGGCGCAAGGGATATTGATGACCGGATGGCTGACGCCCGCCGGAATCTGGACTGGGACGAGCAGTTTGCCTGCGCGCTGGATCCGAAAACCGCGAAGGCGATCCGTGACGACCGTCTGCCGGAGGACGATCACAGCGACACCTGCAGTATGTGCGGAAAATTCTGCGCCGTACGCAGCATGAATAAAGCCCTCTCCGGAGAGTATATCGATATTTTATAATACAAGGGGATCAGAAGTATCTCTCTCCCATGCGTGCATGAGGAGAGAGGTACTTCTGAAGCCCCGCCAGAATGTGAGGATATGAACATGAACAGAATGACTACAGCCGGGAGACATACGGAGAAGCGGTTTGCGACCAGAAAGCTGGCCATTGCGGGAATCATGGTTGCGATTGCCGTGGTGGGAAGTCTGATCAGCGTGCCGGTGGCAGGCAGTAAATGTGCGCCGGTGCAGCATATGATCAATATTTTATCGGCAGTCATACTTGGCCCCTTCTGGGGCGTGGGGATTGCCTTCTGTTCCAGTCTTCTGAGAAATATAATGGGACTTGGAAGCCTGATGGCTTTCCCGGGAAGCATGATCGGAGCCCTGTGCTGCGGCATTATGTACAGACTGGTAAAAAGACTGCTCCCGACCTGTGTGGCGGAGGCCCTCGGAACCGGTATCCTGGGAGGCCTCGCGGCCTGGCCGGTGGCAAAGTATGCTCTGGGACTGGAACCGGGAGGCATGGCTGTATATATGGTGCCGTTTCTGATCTCCACTGTTGTGGGAAGTGTTCTGGCTTTTATCTTACTTATGATTTTAAAGAAAAACGGTGTGCTTGGACAGGTTCAGGATACATTGAATTCCTGAGTAAAGACAGATGGGAGGCAGATTTGGACAGATATGACAGTTTAAATGAACAACAGAAGGAAGCCGTTTTTCACACGGAAGGACCTCTTCTGATTCTGGCAGGGGCAGGATCCGGAAAAACCCGTGTGCTGACGCACCGTACCGCTTATCTTATTGAGGAAAAGGGCGTGAATCCGTATCATATCCTGGCTATTACCTTTACCAATAAAGCTGCGGGAGAGATGCGGGAAAGGATTGACAATCTGGTAGGATTCGGGTCAGAGAGCATCTGGGTCAGCACCTTCCATTCCACCTGCGTGCGTATCCTGCGCAGATACATAGACCGCCTGGGATTTGACAATAATTTTACGATTTACGACAGTGATGATCAGAAATCCGTCATGAAGGATGTGTGCAGACGCCTGCAGATTGACACAAAGATGTATAAGGAAAAAACGTTCCTGAATGTGATTTCTGACGCGAAGGATAATCTGATTTCTCCGGAAGAGTTTACTTTGAAGGCCGGTACAGATTATAAACTCCAGAAGCAGGCCCAGGTTTACCGGGAATATCAGCAGGCGCTGAAAAAGAGCAACGCCCTGGATTTTGACGATCTGATTGTAAAGTGCGTGGAGCTTTTCAAGAATGACCCGGAGGTGCTGGACTATTACCAGGAAAGGTTCCGGTACATCATGGTGGACGAGTACCAGGATACGAATACGGCCCAGTTTCATCTGATCCGCCTGCTGGCGTCCAAATACCAGAATCTCTGTGTGGTAGGTGATGACGACCAGTCGATTTACAAGTTCCGGGGAGCCAATATTAATAATATTCTGCATTTTGAGCAGTATTTCCCGGACGCGAAGGTGATCAGACTGGAGGAAAATTACCGTTCCACCCAGAATATTCTGGATGCGGCCAACGCAGTGATAAAAAATAATATTGGAAGAAAGCCGAAATCGCTCTGGACCCGTCAGGGCGCCGGTGAGCGTATTGCGTTCCGACAGCTGGATACCGCCTATGAGGAAGCAGAGACTATTGCTTACAGCATAAATTCCTTTGTGCGCAAAGGAACCTATCGCTATGGCGACTGTGTTGTTCTTTACAGGACAAACGCCCAGTCCCGTGTGCTGGAGGAGCGTTTTGTCAATGAAAATATTCCTTATAAGATTGTCGGCGGCGTGAACTTCTATGCCAGAAAAGAGATCAAGGATCTGCTGGCCTATCTGAAAACGATAGATAATGCGGTGGACGATCTGTCTGTGAGAAGAATCATCAATGTGCCGAAGCGCGGTATCGGCGCAACTACCATTACCCGTGTGCAGGAGTACGCGGCGGAAAATGGCATAAGCTTTTATGACGCCCTCAGGGCGGCGGATGAGATTCCTTCCATCAAACGGGCGGCGGCGAAAATACGGCCGTTTGTTACCTTTATCCAGTCCATGCGCAGCAAAGTTCCCTTTCTCAGCCTGGAGGATCTGATGAAGGAGATCATCGAGGAGACCGGATATGTGGCGGAACTGGAAAAAGAGGAGACTGAAGAGGCTGAGGCAAGAATTGAAAACATTGATGAATTAATCAGTAAAATGGTAACATACAGTGAATCAGAGGAGTTCCCGACCCTGGGCGGATTTCTGGAGGAAGTGGCCCTGATTGCGGATATTGACAACCTGGAGGAGGGAAATGATTATGTAGTTCTCATGACACTCCACAGCGCCAAAGGACTGGAATTTCCCAATGTTTATATGTCCGGGATGGAGGATGGGGTTTTCCCCAGCTATATGACAATCATCTCTGACGATCCCATGGATATCGAGGAGGAGCGGCGTCTCTGTTATGTGGGAATTACCCGCGCCATGGAGCATCTGACCCTTACCAGCGCAAGGATGAGGATGATCAGGGGGGAGACCCTGTACCATAAGATATCCCGGTTTGTAAAGGAAATTCCTTCCGGATTGCTGCAGGGTCCGGTACGGTCTGAGCAGATTCCGGAGGAACCTTTCCAGGAGACCTTTGAACAGGCCAGAAGAGACTTTGACCGGATACCCTATGGGACATCTTCCTATGAGAAGAAAAAAGAAGAGTTTATTTCTTTTTCATCCGGCGGCAGCCATGACAGAGATCATGTGTTTGATCTGCAAAAACCCGGGAAAGGAAAAATTTCTTCTTACAGTCAGTCAAACCCTTATACAAAAACGGTGAAATCCTTTGGGAATGAAGGAAAACTTTCTTCGTTGAATTATAATGAAGGAGATCGCGTCAAGCATATGAAGTTTGGGGAAGGAACCGTAACAAAAATAATATCCGGCGGACGGGATTATGAGGTGACTGTAGATTTTGATCAATTCGGAGTGAAGAAAATGTTTGCATCGTTTGCAAAATTGCGTAAACTATGTTAGAATGACGGCAAGAGTTCTGGTTTGAAACCTGAAGGTAATTTTAACATGATATATGTGATGGATTATAGGGAGGGAGCCGGGGAATACTTTCAAAGAAAACGAACCGGATCGTCAACCGGATCGGGTTTCACCATTGTTTTTGAAAATTCTCATAAAACTATAAGTGAATTTCGAAAGGAGAGAAAGGCGTGAGTAAAATGGAAGAATTAATCGGCGCAGCAAAATTTTCAGATCTGCTTTCTAAGAAGGAAGAGAGCGACAGGCGTTCAAAACTGCTTTGGATCATCGCCATTGTGGGCGCTATTGTAGCCATTGTAGTCGTAGCAAACCTGCTTTATAAGTTCTTTGCCCCCGATTACATGGATGATTTCGAGGATGAGTTCGAAGATGAATTCGAAGACGACTTCTTTGATGATGACGACGATGACGAATATGACGAATAGCATTGAGCAGTGCAATTTGATGAAAGAGACCCCTGCAAGCTCAGCCAGCTGGCTTGCAGGGGTCTCTTTCATCAAATTACAGGGCAAAAGCCCGACTGCGAAGGGCGGAGCCCCGGACTGGCGCCGCGCAATGTGCAGAGAAGAGAAACAGGAAGGAAAAAGCAGGCCGGCTGGCGGAAAAGGAGCATATATGAAAAAACATGATATATATATTGGAACGGTGGATAAGGTGAAATTTCCTGACAAGGGAATCATCACGTCCTCTTATCCAGCCGTACAGGAAGAAAACGGAGCATATACACAGACATCCGGACAGCCCGAAACAGACTGTCCGGTGACGGTCAAAAATACCATTCCCGGTCAGAAGGTCTGTTTTGCCGTAAAGAAAAAGCGGAAGGGAAAAGCAGAGGGACATCTTCTGCGGACTCTGGAGAAATCTCCCCTGGAGCTGGAAACTTCCTGCTGTCCCCATTTCGGTATCTGCGGCGGCTGCAATTATCAGACTCTTCCCTACGAGGAACAGTTACGGCTGAAATCTTCCCAGGTACTGGAGCTGATGCGGGACGTGATTCCCGGCGCAGATGCAATTTTTGAGGGAATTAAAGCCAGTCCCAGGAAGAACGGATACCGGAACAAGATGGAGTATACCTTTGGGGATGAGAGAAAAGACGGACCTCTGACTGTGGGAATGCATAAGAGGGGCGGCTTTTATGATATTGTGACAGTAGACCAGTGCAGGATAGTGGATACGGATTACCGGAAGATTCTTCTGACAACACAGGAATATTTCCGCCGGATGGGAACAACCTTCTACCATCGCATGAGACATGAAGGTTATCTGCGTCATCTGCTGGTGCGAAAAGCAGTAAAAACCAGTGAGATCCTGGTGGATCTGGTCACGACTACCCAGGAACAGCCACAGGAGAGGGAACTGTTGGAAGACTGGAAAGAGACACTGCTGGGACTGGAGCTGGAAGGTACGGTTGCAGGTATTCTTCACACAAAAAATGACAGCGTGGCGGATGCGGTAAAAAACGAAGGTACGGAGATTCTATATGGACAGGATTATTTTTATGAAGAGCTTCTGGGACTGAAATTTAAAATCTCGCCCTTCTCCTTTTTCCAGACCAATTCTCTTGGAGCGGAAGTCCTTTATGACACGGCAAGAACCTTTATCCGCGAGGCGCTGGAGGCAGATCATCAGAATCTGAGGGGGAAGGTTGTTTACGATCTGTACAGCGGTACGGGAACCATCGCCCAGATGCTGGCCTCTGTTTCCGGAAAAGTGGTTGGAGTGGAGATTGTGGAGGAGGCAGTAGAAGCGGCGAAAGAAAATGCCGCGCTGAATCAACTGGACAATTGCGAGTTTATTGCGGGGGATGTACTGAAGGTTCTGGACACTATAGAAGAGAAACCAGATTTTATTGTGCTGGATCCGCCCCGGGAGGGCATTCATCCGAAAGCCCTGGACAAGATCATCCGCTATGGCGTGGACAAGATGATCTATATTTCCTGTAAACCTACCAGCCTGCAGCGGGATCTGGAGATCCTGCAGGAGCGGGGATACCGGGCGGAGCGGATCTGCTGCGTAGATTTATTTCC
>CAYLWI010000081.1:0-8647 GCA_964387345.1 uncultured Eubacterium sp.
GCTTTTCCCATATAAAAAAATTGTTTTTAAAAGGGTAATGTGTTACAATTTCCTTTGTTATATATAGGAACCGGCGGAGTATTTTAGTCAGAATTTTAGTCAGAATTTCTGCCGGACAGGGGAGCAGATCCATGGATAGATCCAGAAAAAAGAGAGTTTTTGATATTATACAGATTGGTTATGCAGGAGATTTTCCCAGTAAATTGTTTGATGCGCTGATTATAATCGCCATTATAACTAATATTTTTATAACGATTTTTGATACATTTGATGCTTCCATAGCTTACGCGGACGCGATAAATCTGTTGGAGACAATTACTGTATTGGGATTTACGGCTGAGTATGTCCTGCGGATCTGGACAGCGGAGTATCTTTATTCTGATCTGGGAAAAGGAAAGGCAAAGCTCAGATACATTGGTTCTTTTAACGGAATTATAGATCTGTTATCCTTTCTGCCATTCTATCTGCCGGTTATATTCCCGGCCGGAATAGTGGTGTTCCGCATATTCCGGGTTGTCCGCATTCTGCGGCTGTTCCGGATTAACGCCTATTATGACGCCCTGAATGTAATCGGCGATGTACTCAGAAGAAAAAAGGATCAGATACTGTCGTCTGTTTTTATTATTATGGTGCTGATGGTGGCGTCTTCTCTCTGCATGTATGGACTGGAGCATGAGGCCCAGCCGGAGGTGTTCAGAAACGCGTTTTCCGGTTTCTGGTGGGCGGTTTCCACAATGTTCACGGTGGGATATGGAGATATTTATCCGATCACTGTGGCCGGGAAGGTCTTTGGCATACTGATTATTTTCCTGGGAGTGGGAATGGTGGCGATCCCTACCGGTATTCTTTCCGCCGGATTTGTGGAGCAGTATACGATTTTAAAGAATTCCATGGATTATCTGATGGAAGAGGAGCTGAAGTTTATCCGGCTGTATGTGGAAGGGGAAGAGCATCCCTGGGCGGGGAAAAAGGTTATGGAACTGCCGCTGCCGCCGGGGCTGATTCTGGCGGTAATTCAGAGAAACGGAGAGACTATCGTGCCAAGGGGAAATACGGCCATCGCTCCGGGAGACAGCATAGTGATAGGGGCGGAAGGCGGTTCCGGTGACATCGGAATTACGCTGAAGGAAATTGTTCTGCGGGAGCGTCATCCCTGGGTGGGACATGCGATCCGGGATCTGGATATTTCCAGGCAGACGCTGATTGTCATGATCCGACGGGAGGGAAAGGCGCTGATTCCTAATGGCTCCACCGTTTTTCAGGAAAAGGACGCTGTGTTTGTGTATTCGAAGAAAAATATTACAGACGCCCAGAATATCCGCGTCTGACAGGGAGAGGTAAAAAGCTCTTTTATTTCAGCAGGCTGTCCATGAGAAGTCCGTAAATCTCATCCTTCTGTTTTGGCCAGTTGTCGCAGACAGCCTGGGCCTGTTCCCGGCTGGAAACATGAAGGGTGAGATCAAGAACAGTGTCTTCCAGATTTTTTATCTGGCAGCGTACATGATAACCGCTGCCCGGAGCTCTGAAATAATCTGCGTAGACAGAGGTTTCCTCTTTCAATTCATAATGATGATCATTAAAATAATCAGAGATATCTTTTTTTATTCCGGAAGAAATTTTGTCACTGAAAAAACGCAGAGTATCCCGGCCTGCCTCTGTAATCCGGTACCGGGTATTGCTGTGAGTGGATTCCGCCGTGATCAGTTCTGAAGCCAGAAGATCATAAATGGTCTGCTGTACCGTAAAATAGGTCGTATAGTCCTTTTCCAGAATAAAATTAGTAATCTGGGTGTTGGTCAGCGGATATTCCAGCTTGTCCAGCATATATAAAATCATAACGCGATACATAGTATCAAGGTCTGCCATTTTCATTCACTCCAGTCTGCTGTGATTTTTCATATAATTTTCCCTGCCATGTGTCCCGTTCCCTCAGTTTTTTCTGGATGGTATTCAGAACACGTTTTTTGTCTGTGCTCCAGAGAGGCGCAATCAGAAGTTTCCGGGGACCGTCGCCGGTAAGACGGTGGATGACCATATCAGATGGAAGCCGTTCCAGGCAGTCCGCAATAAGGTCGCAGTATTCATCCAGACGAAAGACAGGAAAGGGGGAGGCTGTATAAAAGTCAGCCAGATCTGTATCTTTCAGAATATGAAGGAGCTGCAGTTTGACTCCCTGAATGGGAGAACGGGCCGTATAATCAATGGTCTGCAGGATATCCTCCCGGTTTTCTCCCGGAAGTCCCAGAATCAGGTGGGAGATCACAGGTATTCCCCGGGTCCTGAGCTGTGATATGCTGTTTTCATAACAGGGCAGGGAGAATTCTCTCCGGATAAAATCTGCTGTCTTTTCATGTATGGTCTGCAGTCCGAGCTCTGCCCAGACAGGCTTGATCTGGTTCAGATCAGACAACAGTTCCAGGATTTCCTCTGACAGGCAGTCGGGACGGGTGGCGATGGAAAGCAGTACAATATCCGGATGACGGACTGCCTCCATGAAAATGGAACGGAGATAGGAAACCGGGGCGTAAGTGTTGGTGTAGGCCTGGAAATAGGCAATAAATTTCCGGCATTTTGTCTTTGATGCCAGGGCCTGCTTTCCCGATTCGATCTGCTCTGTAATAGAAGCGGCGGCATTTCCCGCAAAGTCACCGGAACCGCCGCGGCTGCAGAAAATACAGCCGCGGCTTCCTTTTGTGCCGTCCCTGTTGGGGCAGGTCATGCCGCCGTTTAAGGAGATCCGGTAAACCTTTTCTCCAAACTGTTCTTTTAAATACTGATCCACAGAATAGTAACGTTTTCCTGATCCGGAAAACAGATCCGGCATCTTCATGAAAGCTCTCCTTTAACGCTGGATATGGTTTTTGACAGCAGCGGCTACGGACTCCGCCACCCTGGGATCAAAGGCTTCGGGCATGATGTAATCTTCATTCAGATCCTCATCACTGACCAGACCTGCAATCGCTTCCGCGGCAGCCAGCTTCATTTCCTCTGTAATCTGTTCGGCGCGGCCTTCCAGGGCGCCCCTGAAGATTCCGGGGAAAGCAACCACGTTGTTGACCTGGTTGGGGAAATCGCTCCGCCCGGTACCAACCACTCTGGCGCCGGCTGCCTTCGCCTCGTCCGGCATGATTTCGGGAACAGGGTTTGCCATGGCAAAAATAATGGCGTCTTTGTTCATGGTTCTCACCATACCGGCTGTAACACTGCCGGGAGCTGAAACACCGATAAAAATGTCTGCGCCTGCCATGGCGTCAGCCAGGGTTCCCTTTTTATTTTCCAGATTTGTAATTTCGCACATCTGTTTTTTGATCCAGTTCAGTCCGGGATTGTCTCTGCTTATAATGCCCTTGCTGTCGCAGAGGATAATATGCCGGAAGCCATATCTTAAAAGAAGCTTTGCAATGGCGATTCCCGCGCTTCCGGCGCCATTGATGACAATGCGGCAGTCCTCTTTTTTCTTGCCGGTCACCCGTAAGGCGTTGATGATTCCGGCCAGCACGACGATGGCGGTACCGTGCTGGTCATCGTGGAAAACAGGAATCTTTAACATGGATTTCAGCCGTTCCTCAATCTCAAAGCATCTGGGAGCGGAAATGTCTTCCAGATTAATTCCGCCAAAGGTGGGAGCGATGGCTGCCACTGTTTTGATAATTTCCTCTGTGTCCTGGGTGTCCAGGACGATGGGAACTGCGTTGACATTGCCAAATTCCTTGAAAAGTACACATTTCCCCTCCATGACGGGCATGGCGGCCAGGGCTCCGATATTTCCCAGTCCAAGTACGGCGCTTCCGTCAGAGACAACAGCGATGGTGTTGGCCTTCATGGTATAGGTATAAGCTTCCTCCGGGTGCTCTGCAATCACTTTGCAGGGCTCGGCAACGCCCGGAGTGTAAGCAATGGAAAGATCCTCCCGTGTATTCACGGGCGCTTTGGGAACGGTATCCAGTTTGCCGTTCCACTGTTTATGTAATAACAATGCTTTTTCATTTACATTCATAAGAAATCTCCTTTGCGCAGACAATTTTTCCAATGCATATCATAACACCCCTCTTTTTACAAATCAAGAAGAGAGTAAAAAACTGTCTGGCGCGGCCGGCGGGACTGGTACACCGTTTCGCAGACAACTACACCAAACACGCTATTTACGAAACGGCGTACTGGCATTCACAATCTGGTAAAGCGGTTTGCAGATATAGACAGAAGCAAGGCATTTGATCACATCTCCTGCAAGGAAAGGGATCATGCCGGTTACGATAGCTGCCCGCCAGTCCAGATTCATGACAACCTTCATCCAGGGAATCCCTATGGCATAGATAACTGCGATTCCGGCAAAAACGGCGGCTGTGCTCCGGATAATTTTATTTTTTTGCCCTTTTATTACTGATATGAGAACTGCCGCCAGAAGATAGCCGATGATATATCCTCCGGTTGCTCCGGCCAGAACTCCGAATCCGCCGTTCCCGCCCGAGAAAACCGGAAGTCCCACAAGCCCCAGCAGCAGCCAGACTCCTACGGTGATTCCGGCCTTTTTCGGTTTCAGGAGCAGGGCGATTATATTGATAATCAGTGTCTGGGCAGTGACTGGTACTGCGGAAATGGGAAGCCGGATGCTGATATAAGAGGAAACGCATAAAAGCGCCGCCAGAAGAGCCATGGTTGTCAGTTCCTGTGTGGAAAATTTTCGTTTCATAGATGCTGTCTCCGATCTGTATTATAATCTGAGTATAAACAGGCGGGGGTCAAATGTCAACTAAAAACAAACAATATGGTTAACAATTTAAATGATGAAAATTTTCCGTGGAGGAATCAGATTTTTTGAAAGAAATTTTCTCTATACAAAGTTGGAATCGGACAATATAAACGGAACAATTCCGCCCGGTACATGCGAAAAACATTCTGCTCCTCAGCTTTTGTTTATGCACCGGGCGCTCCGCTCATGATAGTGGAAAAAACTGCCAGCAGTCTTTTTTTCTGATTTATTGTCACGGAGAAACTGTCACATATAAACAAAATGTCACAAAATTTCAGTTGAGTTTTTGGTGAATTTCCTGTATAGTATAAAAATAGGGAAAAGGAGGTATGATTTTATGGCCTGGTATGATGAGGCAGTTTTTTATCACATTTATCCATTGGGACTTTGCGGAGCGCCGAAGCAGAATGACTACGGGGAGCCGGCGCACCGGCTCCGGAAGCTGGTTCCGTGGATTTCCCATATAAAAGAAACCGGATGCAATGCCCTTTATATAGGACCCTTATTTGAATCAGTGGGTCATGGGTATGAGACTACGGATTATAAAAAGCTGGACAGCCGTCTGGGAACAAATGAGGATCTGAAGGATTTTGTAAAGTTATGCCATAAGGAAGGAATCCGGGTGATTTTTGACGGTGTGTTCAATCACACAGGGAGGGATTTTTTTGCTTTCCGGGATATAAAACAGAACCGGGAGAGTTCTTCTTATAAAGACTGGTACTGTAATGTGAATTTCTGGGGGAATAATGAATACAATGACGGCTTTTCCTATGATAACTGGGGCGGATACAATCTTCTGGTGAAGCTGAACCAGAAGAATCCGGAGGTGATCAGTTACATCTGTGATGTGATCCGGTTCTGGGTCAGTGAATTTGATGTGGACGGGATCCGGCTGGATGCGGCTGATGTGCTGGATTTCGATTTTATGCGGGCGCTGCGCGGCGTGGCCAATGAAGTGAAACCGGAGTTCTGGCTGATGGGTGAGGTAATCCATGGGGATTATAACCGGTGGGTCAATGAAGGAACTTTGCACTCTGTGACAAATTACCAGCTTCACAAGGCGCTGTATTCCGGTCATAACGATCACAATTATTTTGAAATCGCCCATACGGTCCGGAGACTTTATGATATGGGCGGGAACCGTCCGGATGGATTAAAGCTATATAATTTTGTGGATAATCATGATGTGGAGCGGATTTACACAAAGCTTCAGAACAAAGCCCATTTCGCGCCGGTACATGTGCTGTTATATACGCTTCCGGGAATCCCTTCCATTTATTATGGATCGGAATTCGGGATTGAGGGCAGGAAGGAGAAGTGGTCAGATGATTCCCTGCGCCCGGCCCTGGATCTGGAGGATTACAGGGACGCCCGGCAGGAGAATCCATGCACAGTACTGACTGCCGCGCTGGGAAAGGCCCGGCAGGAGCTGAAGGCGCTGTCTTACGGGGATTACAGGGAGCTGCTTCTGACCAACCGCCAGTACGCATTTTCCAGAAATATGGACGGGCAGTCCGTGATTGTGACAGTCAATAACGATGACCATGAGGCGCGGATGACTGTCGGGGCAGAAAACGGCGCAGCATATACAGGAGCGCTCACAGGAAAGAAGGTTATGGCAGAAAATGGAAGTATCTCAGTAACCGTAAGGGAGAATTCCGGGGAGATCTGGGTTCCGGACGGAGAGGCAGAAATACCGGAGCCGGTGTTTTCTGATCAGAGCGTGTCCGGACCAGAGTCTCCTGCATCTTTGGATCGGGAAAAGGAGTCCGGATCCGTTCCGTCAGAGCTGGAAAAAGATACCGGGGATGCAGTGCGGCCGGATTTGTCTGAACCGGAACAGGCAGCCCCTCCTGCCGGAGCCGGATGGCCGGACAATGAACCCGCGGATACTGCAGGGGAAGAACAGACGGTAAGTGCGACGGCCGGTAAGAAAGAAGGTATGCCGGGGCAGGTTACAGTACCCGCGGATAAGTCTTATGAAGAGATGTCTGTGAAGGAACTGCAGGCGGCGGTTCTGGGAAAGATGGCAAAGAACGGACCGGTAACCGCAGACATGAAGCGTACCGTGGAGGAGAATGTATGGCATGACTCTCTGGTGAACTGGGTAAAGAGTTTCCGCTGACGCCATATAGTTTTGTCATCCGATGAGTTCCGCGGGATCTGTCCTGGGCCGGAAAATGTCCGGTCAGGACAGACCGCGGAGCTCAGATTTTTTTCAGATATGTTTTTTCCAACAGTACAATGATTTCATACAGTCCCATGGCTATGGCGCACAGGATCACGATTCCGAGAATGACCCAGTCCAGCCTGAAGATCTGGCTTCCATAAATAATCATATATCCCAGTCCCCGCCGGGAAGAGATAAACTCCCCGATAATGACCCCGACCAGACACAGGCCGACGTCCACCTTCATAATGGAAAAAAGGGTAGGGATGTTCGCGGGGAGGACGACTTTGGCCAGAATGTCCCTGCGGTTTCCGCCCAGTGTCCGGATCAGCTTCATCTGGTCGGCGTCCGCTTCCATAAAGCCCTGGTAAAGGCTCAGAATAGAACCGAAGATAGCCACAGACATGCCGGTGACAATGATGGTTCTGTAATTGGATCCCAGCCAGACAATGAGAAGCGGAGCCAGGGCTGATTTCGGCAGACTGTTCAGGATGACCATATATGGTTCGCTGGTTTCTGATACAGACCGGTTGGCCCACAAAAGGATGGAGACAACTATAGTCAGAAGAACCACCAGGGCAAAGCTGACCAGTGTTTCCATCAGTGTGATGCCGATATGCTGCCAGATGGTTCCGTCCAGGATCATGTCTCCCAGACACAGAACAAGGCGGGATGGGCTGCTGAAAATGAAATCATCGATCCATCCTGTATCAGCGGCGATTTCCCACAGGGCAATAAATGCGGCAAAAATCAGAATCCGGAGAAGTCTGATGTTTCTTTTATGACGGAGCTGCTTTTTCAGAAAAATCTGCTGGTTCGAAGTGCCTTCTGGCAGTTTTTTATTTTTTCTTATTTTCATCATTATGAAGTTCCTCCCAGAGAATATTAAAATAGTCTTTGAACAGGCTGTGATTCCGGCGTTCCATGGGAGTCAGATGAACTGGCATATCAATGCTGACGATCCGCCGCAGGCGGCCGGGCCGGCTGCTGAGAATAAGGATGCGGTCAGCCAGACTGACAGCTTCGGACAGGTCATGGGTAACAAGAATGGCAGTCTTTTTCTGTTCTTTTATGATGGTTCCGATATCATTTCCGACAGTGAGCCTTGTCTGATAATCCAGAGCTGAAAATGGCTCGTCAAGGAGGAGCAGTCCGGGTCTGAGAACCAGGGTCCGTACCAGGGCTGCTCTCTGCCGCATTCCGCCGGATAGTTCGTGTGGTCTGGAGTTTTCGAATTTTTCCAGTCCGTACTGGGCCAGCAGGCTTCTGGCGAAGGCAACTGATTCCGGAGTCGCTTCCCGGCGGATTTCCAGCCCCAGAAGAACATTTTTCAGAATGCTTCTCCATTCCAGCAGATAATCCTGCTGGAGCATATAGCCGATCTGCCGCTGATTCTTCTCTGTCAGCGCCTCCCCGTTCAGCAGGATCTTCCCGGATTCCGGGGAAAGCATGCCGGACATCAGATTCAGCAGTGTGGACTTGCCGCAGCCGCTGGGACCGACGATTGCGATAAATTCGCCGGAATTTACGTCGAATGTAATATCAGAAAGAGCAGGGGTTTCGCCCTGCAGTGTATGATAGGAAAAATATACATGTCTGATTTCAAATACAGGTCGCAATTTCCTTCTCCTTATTTTTTATCTGGATTTCTGAATGAATCCCTATAGTTCAGAGTATGAAAAATACCCGGAAGTGGGAATAAAAGAATGTGCAATTTTCATATCGGA
>CAYLWI010000082.1:0-8594 GCA_964387345.1 uncultured Eubacterium sp.
ATGCAAAAAACGTCAGAATTCAATAAAGATTTTCTTAAAATTCATCCTCCCAGGGACGGATCCGGTACACAGCTCCGATCCTGTCGCAGATCTTCTGACATTCTGCTTCTTCCTCTCTGGTAATCGTGGTGTCCACAGTAGTCATCATCACCTTCGATACATGCTTTGTACATTTCTCCGCAAAGTCCAGCATGGCCTCAAAAGACTGGTCCCCGAATTTTGACCGTACCAGTTCATGATATCTCTCTGCATTTGGTGTATTCAGGCTGATAGATACAATATCCACCAGTCCGTCAAATTCTGGCGTAATATCCCGTTTCCAGATCAGATTGCCCAGTCCGTTGGTATTAATGCGGATCGTTTTCCCAAAGGTTTTCTTTACATACGCAGCGGCTTCCAGCAGGACAGGAAGAGCCTCCGTAGGCTCCCCGAAACCGCAGAAAACCACTTCATCAAAGTAGTTCATATCCCACTTGTCAAACTCCGTAATTACTTCCGCCGCAGAGGGCTCCCGCTCCAGCCAGAGACTCCCGGATTCTCCCACCCGGTCCATAGTCTGCCGCAGACAGAAAGTACAGGCGCAGGGACATTTATTTGTCAGATTTACATATAAATTATTGTATACTTTATATAAAATTTCCATGATCATTCCTCCTGGTTATTTCCCCAGTTTTGCCAGATGTTCTTCAAAACACACTCCATCTGTCAGGGGGATATCTTTTTCAATGGAACTGATAATACACTTCTTAATAAAACCGGATGCCTTTTTCACCGAATCCCCGAAGGGTACTCCGTTCACTGCATCCGCCGCCAGAATCGCCGCAAAAATATCGCCGGTTCCAGAACGGGAAGTTCCCACCCTATGCGTCCTTCTCACCATGACATCTTTTCCCTTTTCATAGCAGAGATTTGCAACAAAGCTTCCCTGTGGAATTCCAGTCACTACAATCTTCTCCGGTCCCATACGGCTCAGAGTTTCTGCCATCTCCTCAATCCAGGTCATACGCCATTTCTCCCGGTAAGGAGTATCTGTGAGAATACAGGCTTCAGTCAGATTGGGCGTAAGAATATCCGCATACTGTACCAGCTTTTTCATCTCCTGACACATTTCCATAGTATAAGTTGGATAAGGCTTTCCATAATCTCCCATCACCGGGTCAATCAGCACTGTAGTATCCGGTTTCCCAAAATTCTCCAGAAAGCCTCTCACTATGGCGATCTGCTCTTCTGAACCCAGAAACCCCGTGCAGATACCATCAAAATGCAGATCCAGCTTTTTCCATTCCGCCAGATACGCTTCCATTTTTGAAGTGTAATCTTCAAAGAAAAAACTTTCAAAACCGGTATGATTGGAAAAAATTGACGTAGGTACCGGACAACACTGAAGTTTCATTACCGAAATGATTGGCAGGGCCACAGCAATCGAACAACGCCCGAAACCGGAAAGATCATTTACCACCGCTATTTTTTTCTGATTATTATGTGATAACATTTTACTTTCCTCCCATCTGGTCTATATGGACTTTACGTAAAAACTGGCTCTTTTACAAGGTCCAGTTTTCCTTTTATCAAACAGTCCAGTATTTCCTGGTTTCATTATTTTCGCGCCAGCCTCAGATAAAACGAAAGAACAGCCATTCTGCTGGCTGTTCTTTCCTAAAGAGAAGGTATTTTTTACTATGGGGTAGCAAAAAACTATATAATGTATTGGGGGGTTTACGCTAATTATAGTACCAGATCTCCGGCCGAAAGTGTGCACAAATCCTCTTTGTTTTTTATTTTTTTTTCAGATATTTTACACATTACCAATCTGTAACTTTTTACTGTATCGCCTGGCACAATGCGCAAAGCAATGATCTTTCAGCATTCCTTCCCCGGTTTCGACAATTCTCCCGCAATTTTATATTTTCTTTATAAAATCCTATATTATTTTAAGATTTCCTTTTCTGGCGTTTTAGAATTCTGACATAATTTGCTCACATTTCTTCGATATTATAATATCCGTAAACAAGTTAATTATCTGTTTTTTGATAAAACATTTTCATAACTCAATCTCCCTATGTAAAAACAGCAGTCATGAGACTGCTGTTTTTATTTAACCTATTACGTTTATTATGAAGAAAAGGATTCTTTCCGGATCACATCTTATTATCATCCCCGGAATTTTTTATCAGACGCGCCAGGGCTTCTATCATTTTTGCTGTCATCCCCCAGATATTATACTGCTTATACTGATAGAAAAATATTTCCTCCCTTCTGTCTCTCCAGGCATATTCCCGGCCGCCGTAAATCCGGTCGAAAGGAAAATTTTCTTCTGGTATCACCTTCATATGGGTGTAATAAACCTCCGGATCATTTTCCAGAAAAAATTGCAGGGGAACACGGAAAACCTCTTCCACTTCATCTGTGCTGAAAGTTTTCTTATAATTCTCCAGCAAAACCACATACGGATAGACATATAACCGGCTGCCCGCAAAAATATCCATCGGTCCGATTACCCGGATCTGGGAAATGTCCACCAGCAGCTCCTCTGCCATTTCCCGTACAGCGGCTTCCTGTTCTGTCTCTCCCGGTTCAACCATTCCTCCGGGGAAACAGATATCTCCGGGCTGGCTCTCTATTTTTGAGGAACGGATTTCAAACAGCACATCAAATCCATCCTCCGTATCAATAAGCGGAATGCAGACAGCCGATTTTCTGGCCTGATCCATCCCGATGACAGATGCGCTATGTTGTCTGATCCTGTCAAGCTGTTCTTCTTTTCTCATATTTACCTCTTTCTGACCCATTTCCTTTTTCCCGGCGCATTCACTGCGCCATAAAGGTATACTTTTGAATATTTACTGTGTCATCAGGGCAGATTTGGAAGTTTACTTTCAGACTTCCTCCATTTATCACCGGTTTCTTCCATAAAAATAGGTGGCAAAAAAAATCACAGACGCAAAAATCACAATCATGGGACCGGTCGCCATATCTGTATAATAAGAAACAAACAACCCCGATATACCGGAAAACAACGAGAAAATAATGGAGAACAAGTGATACTCCCGTACATTTTCCGCAATATTTCTGGAGGAAGCCGCCGGGAGAATCAGCAGTGCATTAATCAGCAGGATTCCGATCCACTTGATAGAAAGCATGACAATCAGCGCAATAAACACTGAAAACAGATTCTCAATCAGCCGGATTTTAAAATGCCGGCTTTTTGCCAGCGTCCTGTGAAGACTGATCGCCTGCAGACGGTTGTAGCATACTGTCCAGAATATAATTGTAGCTATAAAAATCAGCAGCAGATACACGATTTCCCGCCTGGTGATACTTAAAATATCCCCCAGGAGCAGACTGGAATATTTGCTGAAATTCCCCCCTCTGGACAGAATCGCCAGTCCGATGGCAATACAACAGGAAGAAAACACGGAAATAATAGTATCTGTAGATGCAGGCGCCCTGCCTCTGATCCAGTTCAGCAGAAGCGCAAATGCCACGCCAAAAATCACCATGGACAGGCTTGTATCGGGGATTCCGCAGATCACGCCCACCGCAATTCCTGTGAGAGCTGAATGACCCAGGGCGTCAGAGAAAAACGCCATTTTATTATTCACAATCATAGTTCCCAGAAGACCAAACAGCGGCGCTATGATCAGAACTGCCGCAAAAGCCAGCGCCATAAAATCATATTGAAAAAGAGACATTAACTGCGTCATTTTTCTGTCTCCTTCCTTCCGCGATATAGTGGATCATAAGGCTGTTTCTCCTTCGGAGAAATACATGTTTCCTGTTTCCGGCTCTTCCTCCGGGGTTTATAGTTTTCCAGATCAAAACCGCCAAACACGCTTCCAAATTCCGGACTTTCATAAACAGTCCGGACATCTCCCTGGCGGGCTACTGTTTTATCATCAATCAGAATCACCTGATCTGCGTAGCGGGCAACATAATCCAGATCATGGGAAATCAGTATAATTGCCAGATCATAATGATCCTTCAGCTCAGAAATCTTCTGGTAGAACAGATCCATGCCATTCTGGTCAATTCCCGATACCGGTTCATCCAGAAGCAGCAGATCCGGTCCGTCCATGATCGCCATGGAAAGAAGCACCCTCTGCAGCTCTCCCCCCGAAAGATTGCACACCTGCTTATCAATCAATTCTTCCGCCTGGAAAATTGCCAGATTTTCCCTGATTTTCTGATAAAGCGCTTTGTTCTTTTTCCAGAAAACCGGATAAGAGCTCTGGTAACAGGCAATCATATCATATACACTGACCGGAGTCTTTTTTTCTATATTCAGGGTCTGGGGTACATACCCGATTTTCAGTTCCATATTTTTATTCCGGATAACCTTTCCCTTCTCATGAAGAGAAAACTCAATCTTTCCAGTATGAGGAATATCTCCCAGAATAGCCTTGATCAATGTGGATTTCCCGGCTCCGTTTTTTCCAATCACAGCCGCCAGTGTTCCACAGTGAATGTGAAGATTTATATTTTTCAGTATTTCCTGCTCTCCCACCGTCACCCCGATGTCTGTCATCCGGATACAGTGGAGGCCGCAGGGCTCTATGAGTTTTCGGAACATCTTATTCTCCTGTCATATCTGTTTCAAAAGCCTGGACCAGAAGCTCCAGATTAGAACGCATGCCGTCCAGATAACTGTCAGCATCATATTCTCCCCGGGTCATGGTATCCAGATATACCACCCGGACGCCGGTCTCCTTCTCCATCATATCGCCCATGTCCTTTCCATACAATTCTTCCGCAAGAATCACATATACATCTTCTGTTTCAATAACAGAAAGGATATCAGCTACTTCTCCGGCACTGACCTGCCGTTCCTCATCCAGATCCATAATACCGGCCACTTCCAGCCCGAACTCGTCCGCTATATATTCATATGCTTCATGGAACAATATAACCGGCTGTCCCTCCAGAACACGGACCGCATCGCTGTACTCCTCCCGGAGAGCATTTACCTTTTCCAGATAAGCCGCGGTATTCTGCTCATACCGGTCCGCGTCCTCCCGATCCACGGCCGTCAATCCATCACAGATCGTCTGCACCTGCACGCAATAATTCTCCATGTTCATCCACGCATGGGCATTATCTTCCAGAAGATCCAGATTTTCACAGGCATTGATAATAACCAGATCCGGATATTCCGCCGCCACATCTGCAAGGAACGTCTCAATTCCGCCGCCGTTTATAATAAACACATCTGCTGTTGACAAAAGTTTCATATCCTCAGAAGTCAGCTGATAATCATGAAGACATCCGCTCTGGGGCTCGCTCAGATTCTCCAGCTTCACATTCTCATTACTGCCAATCACATTCTCTGCCGCCACATACATGGGATAAAAGGATGTAACCACAGTCAGCTGTTTCTCCTGCTGTTCTGTATCCTGATGCCGCAGATAAACAGTTGTAAATCCTGCCCCTGCCAGCAATAGTACAGCCAGCAGAATGGTTACAAATACATACTTATTTTTCAAAACAAACTCCTTTTCAGTCAGACCGCAAAATCCGGAAACAGACGCCCCTTATCCGGCCTGCCCGATGATCTGTTCTGCCAGTTCCCAGATCTCATCCCTTCCCTGCTTTGTCTGGGCGGAAAAAGGAATAATAATAGTTTCCGGCTCTACCTGCAGACCTGTCCGGATTGCCTTTAACTGCTTCTGGAGCTGGCTCCGCTTAATTTTGTCCAGCTTTGTGGCGATAATGACAGGATGAAATCCCTGATACACCATCCAGTCATACATCATCTTATCATTGGCGGAAGGGTCATGACGGATATCAACCAGCAGAAAAACTGCCCTTAACTGCTTCGAAGTATGCAGATAGTTTTCAATCATCTTCCCCCATTTCTTCTTTTCCTGTTCCGATATTTTCGCAAATCCATAACCGGGGAGATCTGTCAGATACAGCTCATCATTCACATTATAAAAATTAATGGTCTGGGTCTTTCCCGGCTGTCCGGACGTCCTCGCCAGGGATTTCCGGTTCATCAGCGCATTAATCAGAGATGATTTTCCCACATTGGATTTCCCCGCAAAAGCAATCTCCGGCTTTGTATTTTCAGGCAGTCTGCTTGTATAGCCGCACACCGTTTCCAGTGATACATTTTTTATCACCATATTTTCCTCCTTCCCGACGCAGTCGCCGCGTCATCAGGGCAGATCCGGAAGTTTACTTCCAGACTTTTATCCTCCTTCTGTTTTCCACAGCCTATTCTCTGACAGTTCCGGGATTTCCCTATACAAGAGCTGTCTCCAGCACCTGTTCCATACTGCCGGCAAAATGGATCTCCATTCCATCTGTGATTTCAGTATCAATTTCTTCCACATCCGGCCGGTTCTTTTCCGGCACGCAGACAGTCGTAATGCCGGCCGTCCGCGCCGCCAGCAGCTTCTCCTTGAGACCGCCGATGGGAAGTACCCTTCCACGCAGGGTGATTTCCCCGGTCATGGCCACATCTGCCCGCACCTTCCGTCCTGTGACGGCTGACAGCATGGCTGTTGCCATAGTTATTCCCGCAGAAGGCCCATCCTTCGGCACAGCCCCCTCCGGGATGTGAATATGAATATCATGCTCCGGGAAAAAGCTGCTGTCAATTCCATATTTTTCGCTGACAGAGCGTATGTAACTGATTCCTGCCTGGGCAGACTCTTTCATCACATCCCCCAGTTGTCCGGTGAGACGAAACTCTCCTTTTCCAGGCATAATGTTCACCTCAATCTGAAGGGTCGTACCGCCCACGCTGGTCCAGGCAAGTCCCCGGACAATACCGACTTCATCTTCCTCGTTTCTGGCGTCTACCCGGAACTGTGCCTTCCCGAGATACTGCTCCAGATCCTCTTTCCGCACCAGAACCGTCTCACAATCTTCTTCATAAATCTGTCGGGCTGTTTTTCTGCAGATCCTTCCGAGCTTGCGCTCCAGTTCCCGTACCCCGGCCTCCCGGGTATAGCATCTGATAATCTCTCCGAGCGCTTCATCCGAAAATGTAAGCTGCTCCTCCTTCAGTCCGTTAACCCGCCGCTGCTTATCCACCAGATGCTCTTTTGCAATATGAAGCTTTTCATTTTCGGTATAGCTGCTGACCTCAATCAGCTCCATCCGGTCCAGAAGCGGTCTGGGAATTGTCTGCATATTATTCGCCGTTGCAATAAATAATACCCTGGAAAGATCCACCGGCATATCAACGTAATGATCATTAAACCGGGAATTCTGCTCCGAATCCAGCACTTCCAGCATGGCGGAAGCAGTATCTCCTTTATAGTCACTGCTCATTTTATCTATTTCGTCCAGCAGCATCAGAGGATTACTCACTCCGGCATTTTTCAGTCCTGCCACAATCCGTCCCGGCATGGCCCCTACATAAGTCCGCCGGTGCCCGCGGATTTCCGCTTCATCGCGGACGCCGCCCAGGGAGATTCTCACATATTTTTTATTCAGCGCCCTGGCTACAGACTTCGCAATACTGGTTTTTCCGGTACCGGGCGGTCCCACCAGACAGATAATAGGACTCTCGCCGCCCTCCGTCATATGACGCACAGCCAGGAATTCCAGCACGCGCTCTTTCACCTTATCCAGTCCATAATGATCCTCGTCCAGAATCTGCTTTGCAAACTTCAGATCAGTACAATCCTCTGACTTTTTATCCCATGGGAGTTCCAGCATCGTCTCCAGCCAGGTCCGCAGCACCGTCCCTTCAGAAGGATTAGACACCACTGTTTTAAAACGTCTGATCTCCTTTTTCAACCGTTCTTTGACTGTGTCCGGAGCATCCAGTTCTTCCACTGCCCGGTAAAACTGGTCTGCTTCCGACTCTGTATCCTCTTCGCCCAGTTCCTGACGGATCACTTTCTGCTGCTCCCGCAGCACATATTCCCTCTGGTTCTTATCCACCCTGGCTTTTACCTTCTGCTGGATCTCATTCTTAATCTGCATAATATCCGTTTCATCTGATAAAATTTCCATCAGCGTCTCATAACGTTCCCGCAGATCTATCGTCTCCAGAATTTTCTGTTTTTTCTGATAGGAAACCGGCAGACTGTTTCCCACAATGTCTATAGATGTATCCAGACGGGTCATCCTGTCAAGCTGTCCTCTCAATTCTTTTCCTGCTTTGGGATTCGCCCCGGCATAATTTGCCAGTTCCTCCCGAAGAGTCCGGAGCATCGCCTCCTTCACCGCCTCGGGACAGGTATCCATCTGACCGGGCACCAGAGCAATCCGGGCTTTTAAATATTCCTCTTTTTCCGTAAAACAGAGCAGTTCCGCCCGGCATACAGCGTCTATAATCACACGGACAATGTCATTCTGCATTTTTACAATCTGTTTGATTCTGGCCAGAAGTCCCACATGATACAGATCCTGTTCTCCGGGTTCCTCTGCCTGCATATTTTTCTGTGTAATCAGGAAAATCCGGCCGCCGCCCTTCATGGCTTCTTTTACTGCCCGGACTGATTTTTTCCGGCTGATATCAAAATGGGTGACCGCCCCCGGAAGAATGCATGCGCCCCGCAGGGCAACCACAGGGATCGTGTGTAATATCTCACTCATTATTTTCTTTTCCTCCTTCTGACACATTTCCTCTTTCCTGG
>CAYLWI010000083.1:0-8333 GCA_964387345.1 uncultured Eubacterium sp.
TCACCGGAGAAGGATGTATGCATATGTGTGTCCCAGAGCATGGAAAATGTCTCCTTGTTTTCTGATAATTTACACGGATATTCTATGATATCCCGGCGGCAATGTCAAATACAGATCAGCAAAAGGCAGAATATCAGGAAGAAGTCTGGATATATCTGACAAAAAAAGGAAAGAACAGGCAGAGTTAGTGAAAAAATTAACAAAATTTCAAAATTATGCCGGGAACCTATTGAAAAATCCGTATGGATTCGTTAAAATAGGGAAAGACTGGATAAGAGATATCCAGGCAGTTAAGCCTTTACTTTAAAAAATTAGGAGGAATGTAAAATGGCAGTAAAAGTTGCAATTAATGGTTTTGGCCGGATTGGCCGGCTGGCTTTCAGACAGATGTTTGGCGCAGAGGGATATGAAGTAGTGGCAATCAATGATCTGACAAGCCCTGAAATGCTGGCGCACCTGTTGAAGTATGATTCATCTCAGGGAAGATACGCAAAGGCTGACACCGTTTCTTATGGCGAGGATTCCATTACTGTAGACGGAAGAGAGATAAAGATTTACGCATTTCCGGATGCAAACAACTGCCCCTGGGGAGATCTTGATGTGGACGTAGTTCTGGAGTGCTCCGGTTTCTATACATCCAGGGAAAAGGCGCAGGCGCATATCAATGCCGGCGCTAAGAGAGTTGTTATTTCCGCTCCCGCGGGAAATGATCTTCCTACCATCGTTTATAATGTAAATCATGATACTCTTACCGGGGATGATACAATTATTTCCGCGGCTTCCTGTACAACAAACTGCCTGGCTCCCATGGCAAAGGCATTAAATGACCTGGCTCCCGTTAAATCGGGTATTATGTGTACGATCCACGCCTACACAGGCGACCAGATGACTCTGGACGGACCCCAGAGAAAGGGTGATCTGAGAAGATCCCGCGCGGCGGCAGTAAATATCGTTCCCAACAGCACAGGCGCGGCCAAGGCAATCGGCCTTGTTATTCCCGAGCTGTCCGGCAAACTGATCGGCGCCGCACAGCGTGTTCCTACCCCTACCGGTTCTACCACAATCCTGAACGCAGTAGTGGAGGGAAGCGTTACTGTTGACGAGATCAACGCAGCCATGAAGGCGGCGGCCAATGAGTCCTACGGTTACAACGAGGATGAGATCGTTTCTTCTGATATCGTTGGTATGACTTACGGCTCTCTCTTTGACGCCACCCAGACGATGGTGCTGCCTCTTGACAACGGTACGACACAGGTACAGGTGGTTTCCTGGTATGATAATGAGAACAGCTATACAAGCCAGATGGTCCGTACCATCAAATACTTCGCTGAGCTGGCATAAGCTGAAAATACAGATACTAAGACTCAATGAGGGTCCGGTCTTATGGGCCGGGCCCTTTTTCCGTTGTAAATGAAAGCTGATGGGCGGGACGCCGCCCGGGAAAGGAAGTAACAGGATATGGGATTAAACAAAAAATCCGTGGATGATATTAATGTAAAAGGATTAAAGGTTCTCTGCAGATGCGATTTTAATGTACCTTTAAAAGATGGAAAGATTACAGATGAAAACCGTCTGGTGGCAGCGCTTCCCACAATAAAGAAGCTGATCGCCGACGGGGGGAAGGTGATTCTCTGCTCTCATCTTGGCAAAGTAAAGACAGAGGAGGACAAAAAAACAAAAACGCTGGCTCCCGTAGCGGCGCGCCTGTCTGAGCTTCTGGGACAGGAAGTGAAATTTGTTCCCAATCCGGAGGTTGTGGGAGCCAATGTGAGGGAAGCTGTTGACAGCATGAAAGACGGGGAGGTAATCCTTCTTGAGAATACCCGTTTCCGCCCGGAGGAGACTAAGAATGGAGAGGCGTTCTCCAGAGATCTGGCCTCCATCTGCGATGTGTTTGTAAATGACGCTTTCGGAACCGCCCACCGCGCCCACTGTTCCAATGTGGGCGTGGCCGGTCTGGCTGATACTGCCGTGGTAGGCTATCTGATGCAGAAAGAGATCGATTTCCTTGGCAACGCAGTCGAGAATCCCGAGAGACCTTTCGTGGCAATCCTCGGCGGCGCAAAGGTTGCGGACAAGCTGAATGTAATCTCTAATCTTCTGGAGAAATGCGACACCCTGATTATCGGGGGAGGCATGGCGTTTACTTTCCTGAAGGCAAAGGGCTATGAAGTTGGAAAGTCTCTGGTGGATGATACCAAAATTGATTACTGCAGGGAGATGATGGCAAAGGCAGAGCAGCTTGGAAAGAAGCTTCTTCTTCCCGTTGACGCTGTAGTAGCTCCTTCTTTCCCGGATCCCATTGATGCGGAGATTGATGTAAAGGCAGTTCCGGCTGACGCAATCCCTGCTGACATGATGGGTCTGGATATCGGAACAGAGACAGCGGCTCTTTACGCGGAGGCAGTGAAGTCCGCAAAAACAGTTGTGTGGAACGGTCCCATGGGCGTATTTGAGAACCCGGTTCTGGCAAAAGGAACGATCGCGGTGGCAGAATCTCTTGCGGAGACAGACGCCACCACAATTATCGGCGGCGGTGATTCCGCGGCGGCGGTGAACCAGCTTGGATTTGGCGATAAGATGACTCACATTTCCACCGGCGGCGGCGCCTCTCTCGAGTTCCTGGAGGGAAAAGAGCTTCCCGGAGTCGCGGCAGCAAATGACCGCTGAGGACATGGACTGAACCGGTTTCTGCCGTGACGGCATTCCGCCGCGGCAGCAGAAAATATCAGAAGGAGAAAAGCAATGGCAAGAAAGAAAATTATTGCGGGCAACTGGAAGATGAATAAGACTCCCAGCGAGGCAGTTGCCCTTGTAAATGAGTTGAAGCCCCTGGTGAAAAATGATGAGGTGGACGTTGTGTTCTGCGTCCCCGCCATCGATATCATTCCCGCAGTGGAGGCCGCAAAAGGCAGCAATATCCAGATCGGCGCGGAGAATATGTATTTTGAGGAGAAGGGAGCTTATACCGGCGAGATTTCTCCGGAAATGCTGGTGGACGCCGGCGTGAAGTACGTGATCATCGGTCATTCCGAGAGAAGAGAGTATTTCGCGGAGACAGACGAGACAGTAAATAAGAAGGTGCGGAAGGCTTTTGAGCACGGTATTACTCCTATCATCTGCTGCGGCGAGACTCTGACCCAGAGAAAACAGGGGATTTATATTGACTGGATCCGTATGCAGGTGAAGATCGCGTTCCAGGATGTGACGGCAGAGCAGGCGGCAGCAGCGGTCATCGCTTATGAGCCCATCTGGGCCATCGGAACCGGCGAGACAGCGACGTCCGGTCAGGCAGAGGAAGTGTGCGCTGCGATCCGGGCGTGCATTGCTGAGATTTATGATGAGGCGACAGCAGAGTCCATCCGTATCCAGTACGGCGGTTCCGTAAATGCCGGCAACGCGGCAGAGCTGTTTGCGAAACCGGATATTGACGGAGGCCTGGTAGGCGGCGCCTCCCTGAAACCTGATTTCGGATCTATTGTAAATTATAAATAATCAGTAATGGCCGGGAACCAGTTGCTGTGGACAGCAACTGGTTCCTGCGGATAAGGAATGATAGGAGATATGAGTAAAAAACCAGTCGTATTAATGGTTCTTGACGGATATGGACTGAACGATAACCCGGAGGGGAACGCCATCGCCATGGCAGAGACTCCGGTAATGGACCGGCTGATGAAGGAATATCCTTTTGTAAAAGGGAATGCTTCCGGACTGGCAGTAGGCCTGCCGGACGGACAGATGGGAAATTCCGAGGTGGGTCATATGAATATCGGAGCCGGCCGTATCATTTATCAGGATCTGACGAGAATTACAAAGTCCATTGAGGATGGAGATTTCTTTGAAAACAAAGGTCTTATGGCTGCCATGGATAACTGCAGGAAACATGATTCGGATCTGCATTTGTGGGGGCTTCTGTCGGACGGCGGCGTACACAGCCATATTACGCATCTGTACGGGCTTCTGGAGATGGCAAAGAAAAATGGTCTGACAAAAGTATACGTTCATGCCTTTATGGATGGGCGCGACACCCCCCCGGCTTCCGGGAAAGATTATATCCGGCAGCTTGAGGATAAGATGAAAGAGATCGGAGTGGGACAGATTGCTTCCATTTCCGGACGTTACTACGCCATGGACCGAGACAACAACTGGGACCGGATCCGGAAGGCGTATGATTCCCTGGTATCCGGAACCGGCGTAAAGGCTGCGGATCCGGTGCGGGCCATGGAAGATTCTTATGCCGCTGACGTGACAGATGAGTTTGTGCTTCCTACAGTGATTACCGATGGGGAAGGGAAGCCTCTGTCTGTGGTAAAGGAGAATGATTCCGTGATTTTCTTCAACTTCCGGCCGGACCGCGCCCGGGAGATCACAAGGGCCTTCTGCGATGACCAGTTCACCGGATTTGAACGTCCCCTTATCCCGCTGACCTATGTCTGCTTTAAAGATTACGACGAGACGATTCCAGACAAAATTATTGCTTTTGAAAAGGAAGCAATCCATAATACCTTTGGAGAGTTTCTTGCAAAGAACGGAAAGAAGCAGCTCCGGCTGGCGGAGACAGAGAAGTATGCCCACGTAACTTTCTTCTTTAACGGCGGCGAGGAGGAGCCCAATGCGGATGAGGCCCGGCTCCTGGTTCCCTCCCCCAAGGACGTCGCCACCTATGACCAGAAACCGGAAATGAGCGCCCCCGAAGTGGGTATGGATCTGGTGGAAGCGATTCAGTCTGACGAGTATGATGTGATTGTAATCAATTTCGCGAACCCGGATATGGTAGGCCATACCGGAGTGATCCCGGCAGCGGTAGCGGCAGTGGAACGTGTGGACAGTCTGGTGGGCGATGCGGTGCAGGCCGTCAAAGATGTAGATGGTATTCTGTTTATCTGCGCGGACCACGGCAATGCGGAGCAGATGATTGATTATGAGACCGGGGAACCTCACACAGCCCATACTACAAATCCGGTTCCCTTTATTCTGGTAAACGCGGATCCTTCTTATGATCTCGCGGAGGGCGGATGCCTGGCGGACATTGTTCCCACGCTGATTGAGCTTATGGGACTTCAGCAGCCGGCGGAGATGACAGGGCGCTCCCTGCTGATTAAAAAATAGAATTTTGAATGTTTTTCATATATGAAGGGAAAGACAGGCGGCACAGCGGAGGCTGTGCCGCCGTTCTGCTTTCCAGAAGAATCCGGGAAGGGAAATCCGGGGAATACTTTTCAGCCTCAGTAACGGACTGTTGCCTTTTCCATCCTGTTTTTTGTTGGTTTTCCTTGACTTACAAATTTTCTGGATTTAAAATATAAAAGATAGTGTGCGATAATCATGAGGAGGATAGAAAATATGAAAAAGTTACTGGTTTTGATGTTATCGGCTGCTATGGCACTGGGGCTGACGGCGTGTGGAAGCGCCGGAGGACAGACGTCCGGATCTGACGCCTCCGCAGATGCCGAAGCTTCCGGTGATGAGGCCCAGGCAGATACAGCAGGCGGGGATGTGATTTACACGGTTGGCATCTGCCAGCTCGTGCAGCATGGATCGCTGGATGCAGCTACGGAGGGATTTGAAGATGCCCTGACAGAGGAGTTTGGCGATCAGGTAGAGTTTGATTACCAGAATGCGCAGAACGATTCCAACACATGTTCCACTATTATTAACAGTTTTGTATCGAAAGACGTGGATCTGATAATGGCTAACGCGACAGCGTCTCTGCAGGCCGCGGCGGCGGGAACAGATACGATTCCCATTCTCGGGACATCGGTCACAGAGTATGGAGTGGCTCTTCAGATTGATGATTTTGACGGAACAGTAGGCGGCAATATTTCCGGTACTTCGGATCTGGCGCCGATGGACCAGCTTGCGGATATGTTTACAGAGCTTCTTCCCGATGCGGAGAAGATTGGTCTGCTGTACTGTTCGGCAGAACCTAATTCCCAGTATCAGGTGGAGACCATGAAGGAATACCTGGAGGAACGGGGATATACCTGCGAGTATTACGCGTTTTCCGATTCTAATGATCTTTCTTCTGTAACAACGGGAGCTGCCCAGGAATGTGATGCTATTTATGTCCCGACGGATAATACGGTTGCTTCCAATGCGGGAATTATCAATAATATCTGTCTCCCGGCAGGCGTACCGGTAATTGCCAGCGAGGAGTCTACCTGCAGTCAGGCGGCAATCGCTACTCTGTGCATTGATTATTATGATCTCGGATACGCTACCGGGCAGATGGCAATCCGTATTCTGAAGGGTGAGGAAGATATTTCTGAAATGCCTGTCGAGTATGCTCCCCAGACTACAAAGAAATATAATCCTGAAATCTGCCAGGAGCTTGGGATTACAATTCCGGACGGCTATGAAGCTGTAGAATGACAAGATTATAGAAAACTAGCGGAGGATGAACTATGAGTATGATGATGACGCTTCTGAATGCGATGCCGGGAGCGGTGGCCCAGGGGCTGATCTGGGGAATTATGGCAATAGGCGTATATGTGACGTTCCGCATCCTGGATATTGCAGACCTTACGGTGGATGGTACCATGTGTACCGGAGCGGCTGTCTGTATCATGATGATGCTGTCTGGCCATAATGTGGTGGTTTCGCTGATTGCGGCGACTCTGGCGGGCATGGCAGCAGGACTTCTTACGGGAATTTTCCATACTTTTATGGGAATACCGGCGATTCTGTCGGGTATTCTGACACAGTTGTCGCTCTATTCCATTAACCTGAAAATCATGACAAAAGCAAACCAGTCCATCAATGTGGACAACAGTGATCTCCTGATTTCTCTTCGTTTTATTAGAGGAGTTCCCCTGTACAGGAATACAATTTTCATTGTGGCAGTATTTATTGTGGCTCTGGTGGTGATCCTTTACTGGTTTTTTGGAACGGAGCTGGGATCCTCCCTGCGGGCGACCGGCTGCAACAGCAGCATGGCCCGGGCCCAGGGAATTAATACAGGATTTAATAAAGTCCTCGGACTGATGATTTCCAATGGTCTGGTGGGCCTGAGCAGCGCTCTTCTGATGCAGTATCAGGGGTTTGCGGATGTAAACATGGGACGGGGAGCTATTGTAATCGGTCTGGCGGCCGTGATTATCGGAGAAGCGATTTTCGGACGCATTTTCCGTAATTTTGCGCTTCGTCTGGTGAGCGTGGTTTTCGGATCCATCATTTACTATATTGTTGTCCAGGCGGTCATTGTAATGGGAGTGGATACGGATCTGCTGAAACTGCTGTCTGCCGTAGTAGTAGGTATTTTCCTGGCAATTCCTTACTGGAAGTCCAGGTACTTTACCAGGGCGGCCAGGAAGGGAGGTGCGGCATAAATGCTGGAGCTTCAGAATATTTACAAAACTTTCAATCCCGGCACCGTCAATGAAAAATGCGCTTTAAACGGCGTATCCCTGAAGCTGGAAGATGGTGATTTTGTTACGGTGATCGGAGGGAACGGCGCCGGAAAATCAACCATGCTGAATGCGATCGCAGGCGTGTGGGCTGTGGATGAGGGGAAGATTCTGATTGACGGTGTGGATGTCACAAAGCTTTCTGAGCATAAACGGGCGAAATATCTGGGGCGGGTGTTCCAGGATCCCATGACCGGAACGGCGGCGACCATGGAGATCCAGGAAAATCTGGCCCTGGCCCGGCGGCGCGGGAGAAGCCGCGGACTCCGGCCCGGAATTACACGGAAAGAGCGTGAGTCTTACAGGGAACTGCTGAAGATCCTGGATCTTGGCCTGGAAGACCGGCTGACCAGCAAAGTGGGGCTTCTCTCCGGCGGCCAGCGTCAGGCGCTGACTCTTCTGATGGCGACTCTTCAGAGACCGAAGCTTCTTCTCCTGGATGAACATACGGCAGCCCTGGATCCCAGGACAGCGGCAAAGGTCCTGGAGACGACAGAGCGGATTGTGAACCGGGATCATCTGACTACCCTGATGATTACCCATAACATGCGTGACGCGATTGCCCATGGAAACCGTCTGATCATGATGAAGGATGGACAGATTATTCTGGATATCCGCGGGGAGGAAAAGCAGAAACTGACCGTGGAGCATCTGCTTCATCAGTTTGAGGCGGCAAGTGGAGAAGAATTTCTTAATGATAAAGTTATTCTGGGTTAAAATTTATATTTTATATGAGGAAGGAGAACGGATTTTCTGTCTGTTCTCTTTTTTCTCTTTTTCTGTGTTCCGGGGTTATTCATACTTGACTTTTTGACTTTAACGTTTTAGAATATTAAAACAATAGAAAAAGAAAACTGGAATGAAACCGGCTGTAATGAGATATGTTCCAGAATAAAGGAGGAAAGCAGTATGAAAAAGAAAATAGCA
>CAYLWI010000084.1:0-3138 GCA_964387345.1 uncultured Eubacterium sp.
ATTGTCAGCAGTTCCGGAAAATCTCCTTTTTCATTCCAGAAAGCCTTAAAATCCTCCGCAGTGACAAAGTCGTAAGCAAAGCGCTGGACATACTCTTTTACTGCGCTGTCAAAGGCTTCTTCCCCCATTTCCTGCTCTATCCTGCAAATCAGACTGGCGCCTTTATCATAGATTTCACTGTATTCTATGGGATCCTGCTGCGCCCAGTCATAGAGCGTCAGATTGAGATCAGTGGTGTCGGGAGCATGTCCGGTTCCCGCTTCACCGCCATCGCCGGAAACTCTGATATAAAAATCATTTAACCGGTCGTCCATAAGATATGCGCCGTCATCCTCAGAAACCATGGGCAGATATTTTTTCTGGTGCAAATATTCACAATGGCGGCAGAAACCTTCGTCCAGCCAGGGGAAGGTAATCTGATCATTTCCCACGATTCCGTAGAACCACTGGTGGGCGATTTCATGGCAGACGGATTTATATATAATTTTTCTAAAAGGACTTTTGTTCAAAATGGATTTAACGTATAATATTTTTATAAAAAGAAGGAATATATTATGAGAATATATTATGAAAAGAAAACGATTTATTGCAATGTGTCTCTGCGGTCTTCTGGCGCTTCCGGGCTGCGGCAGGCAGGAAACTGTGGAAGACCAGACAGAAAAAGTGACAGAACAGGCGGCAGAACCGGAAATTTTTGCGGAAGAAGAGACGCCGTCTGAGGATACTTCATCAGAAAATATCACGCCGGAGACTGGAGGCGAAACGGCCGGACAGAATCCGGAAGAACCGGATGGAACACAGGTGTCCCTTTTTGAGGAGATGCCGGAGGACTTTGTGTTTTCCAGCGGTGCCGGAGGATGGGGGACAGAATTGAAAGTGGCAGATGACGGAACATTCACAGGATCTTATCATGATTCAGAAATGGGAATCACCGGGGAAAATTATCCTGACGGTACAGTTTATATCTGTTATTTCAGCGGAAGTTTTTCTGATCCGGTTCAGACAGATAATGATACCTGGTCGGTGAAGATTGATTCATTGCAGACAGAGGGAACCGAGGGGGAGGAATATTATGAAGATGGCATCCGTTATATTTATGCGGAGCCTTTTGGGCTGACCGGAACGGATGAACTGCAGATTTTTCCAGCGGGGACGCCTGTTGAACAGATCCCGGAGGGGTTCTTAAGCTGGACCGGCATGTATTTTGATCCGGAGACAGAGGATAGTCTGCCATTTTACGGGATTTATAACGCGGCAGGAGAGTGTGTGTTTATCAGCATGGAATAGTCTGATATCTGGTAATACGAGGAGAATGCGGGATGATTTATGCGGTCAGCGATATTCACGGATGTTACAGTCAGTACAAAGAGATTCTGGAAAAGATACGGTTTTCTGGTGAGGATACACTTTATGTACTGGGAGATGTTCTGGACAGAGGACCGGATGGGAAGTGAATATGACGGGAAAATATATAAAAAGAATCATAATATTGCCATAGATTGCGGTTGTGTGACTGGACGGCCGCTGGGGGTATATTGCTTTGATACGGGGGAATGTTTTTACAGTTCAGACTATTAGATAGAGGAGGAAAATTTATGCTGGGTGCAGCGATTGGAGATATTGCGGGTTCTGTTTATGAGTGGAATAATATAAAGTATAAGCCGGAAAAACTGATAAAAACCGGATGCCGGTTTACAGATGATACGGTGCTTACGGCGGCAGTGACTGTGGGAATCCTGCGTTTTTTGGATCAGGCAGGAGACGATTGGATGGACAGATCGGATGCGGAGGATATTTTTAAGCAGAATGTGCGGGATGCGATTGTGCAGTATGCGGAAAAATATCCGGATGCGGGATATGGCGGAAGCTTCCGGAGATGGGTAAGATCCGGGCAGCGCCAGCCATACAACAGCTGGGGCAATGGTTCGGCCATGAGAGTATCCTGCTGTGGATGGGCAGCAAAGACTGCCAGGGAGGCGGGAATACTGGCGGAGTGGTCGGCGGCAGTTACCCATAATCATCCGGAAGGAATTAGGGGCGCACAGTCAGTAGCGGAAAGTATCTGGCGGCTGCGAGCGGGCGCTTCCCTGGAGGAAATCAGAGAAATGGCAGAGTCCTATTATGATATGGATTTTACCCTGGATCAGATCCGGCCGGAGTATCAGTTTGATGTCAGCTGCCAGGGCTCGGTTCCCCAGGCCATAGAGGCGTTTCTGGAAGGAGATTCTTATGAGGATGTAATCCGTCTGGCGATCTCCATCGGGGGAGATTCCGATACCATAGCGGCCATAGCGGGCAGTATGGCAGAGATTATATATCCGGTTCCGGAAGAATTGAGGGAAGAGGCTCTGATCAGATTGCCGGAGGATATCAAAGAACCTCTGCTCCGGGCGGAGGAGAGGTTCGGGGTGAGAGTGGGGTAAAATGAAGGAGGAAAGTTTTTATTGATATACAAAAAAGCAACATTGGATGACCTGGATATTTTAACGGGAACCAGGATTGAGGTGCTGAGAGCTGCCAATCAGCTGTCAGATGATGTCGATATGAGTGAGGTAAATGCCCGGTCTTATGAATATTACAGGAAAGCACTGCAGGACGGAACTCATATTGCATATCTGATTTTCGATGGAGATAAGTTTGCCGGTGCCGGGGGCGTGAGCTTTTTCCAGGTAATGCCCACTTACCATAATCCCAGCGGCAGGAAAGCATACATTATGAATATGTACACAAAGCCGGAGTACAGAAGAAGAGGAATTGCTTTTAAAACTCTGGATCTTCTGGTTCATGACGCCAGGGAGAAGGGGATTAGGGCGATCTCTCTGGAGGCTACGGATATGGGGCGGCCGCTGTATGAAAAATACGGTTTTGTGGAAATGCGGAGCGAGATGGAACTGCCGTAGAGAAAAGAACTTAAAATCAGGAGAGATAAGTTTGGAAGTAAACTTCTAAATCTACTCCGACGATTTATTTGGCATGTCAGAAGGAGATAACAATGATGAAGCGCTGCATTGCAGCTGCCGGTATAGTCGTATGATAAAGAAACATGATGCAGGAAGTTACAGGAGAATTATTTCATGACTATATCGACGGAAAGGGTATATCTCCGCACCGGAGACAGAGAAACGGTTTATCTGAAAC
>CAYLWI010000084.1:3238-8125 GCA_964387345.1 uncultured Eubacterium sp.
GCCTCATGGCCTGCCAAAAGTCTTTATGAAAAAAGAGGATATAAAGAAAACGGCTTTCATATGATTCCGGCCGCTTACAACGATTTTCTGTGTTACGATGATATGGCGAAAGAAGTATAATACTGTGAGGTTTGCAGAGAAATATCCGGGAGAAGCATGGAGGCGGGCAATATTGTCTGTTCCCGTTCTGAAATTAATCATCCGTGTATAACAGAGAGACGTCTCTTTTCTGGAAGAAAGAAAATGCGTGGAAATACAGAAAATGAGAAAACAAGATAGGAGAAAATCATTATGGCGGCAGTAAGGCAGAATCAGATATCAGTGAAAATAGCTGACACAAGTGATCTGGATGAACTGGTTTCCCTCCGTGTGGAAATGCAGATTGAGGACTGGGAGCGTACACTAAACCAGGATTTTTCCGGTTATGCGCAGAAGTTTGGAGAACTGCCCCGCAGACATCTGGAGGAAAAGCTGGGGGAATCTATTTTCTTTGCCATTTTATATGAAGAACAGGAACCGGTGTCCTGTTGCGCACTGGAGGAACTGGGAGAACTGCCGCAGATTACGGTGTGTACGGAGCCGGACGCAAGGCATGGCTGTCTTGCCAGCGTGTATACAAAACCTGCCTGCCGCGGGCGGGGATATCAGCAGCGGCTGCTGAGGTATCTGATGGATTATGTAAAGGATCTGGGATTCCATGATATTACGCTGACCACAAATTCGCCGGATGCCGCACATATTTATCTGAAGTATGGATTTACCCATATTTCGGAAAAGTATTTTCTGGCATTATAAAGATGATGAAGGAGAAGGAATGGTTCAGATAGATCAGATTCTTGCCGGGATGAATTTAAAAGAGAAAATCGCTTTCTGTACCGGGACGGACTTCTGGCATACGAAGGCGCTTCCGGAATATCATGTGCCGCAGATGATGATGTCTGACGGTCCTCATGGACTCCGGTGCCAGAAGGGGAAAAATGATATGATCGGAATACGGCAGTCGCAGCCGGCCACCTGTTTTCCCGCAGCGGTTACGGCAGGAGCTTCCTGGAATGAGGAGCTGTATGCTGAAGAGGGAAAGGCCATTGGAATGGAGGCTCTGGCAGCTGGTGTTTCTGTTGTGCTGGGACCCGGCTGTAATATTAAACGGAATCCCCTGGGCGGAAGAAACTTTGAATATCTTTCCGAGGATCCGTATCTGGCGGGGAAAATGGCTGCCGCCTATATCCGGGGGCAGCAGGCAGCGGGAGTATCCTCCAGTCTGAAGCATTTTGCTGTCAACAGCCAGGAATATAAAAGAATGAACGGCGACAGCCAGGTGGATGAGCGGACTCTGCGGGAAATCTATCTGACGCCTTTTGAGATTGCAGTGAAAGAAGGAAAGCCGGATACGGTAATGTGTGCTTACAATAAAGTCAACGGCGTCCACTGCAGCGACAGCAGATGGCTTCTGACAGAGATTCTCCGGGAAGAATGGGGCTTTGACGGCATGGTGGTGACGGATTGGGGAGCGCTGAACGACAGAGTTGCAGGATTTCATGCAGGATGTGATCTGAATATGCCGGGAGGTTCCCGTTTTATGGAAAAAGATACGCTGAAAGCTGTGCAGGATGGGATTCTGGAGGAAACGGATATTGACCGGGCCGTGGAGAGGATTCTGAGGATTGTATGCAAGGCAGAAAAGCGCCTGGAAAGCGGTGAAGAGCCTGCGAACAGAAATGGAAATTCTTCTGATAAAAAGAAAGAGCCGGGTTTCAGTAAAAAGAAAGAATCTGATTTCTGCGGGGAAGATTCTGCCGCCGGAATGGGAAATCAGAATTTTGTGGAAAATGCCGGTTTTGAAAATCACCATAAACTGGCTCTGAAAATCGCGGAGCAGGGTGCGGTACTTTTAAAAAATGAGGATCACATCCTTCCTCTCAGAACAGACGACATAGTGCTCATCGGCTATATGGCGGGGCATATGCGTTACCAGGGAGGAGGCAGCAGCCATGTCAATCCCATAAGACAGATAAATCTGACGGAGGTAATGCCGGGGACAGAGTATGTTCCATGCTGTGACCGGGAGGGAAATGTAACAGAAGAAGCGTTGCAGAAAGCCGCGGAGGCAGCCGCCGGACACAGGTTTGCGGTGGTGGTGGCAGGACTGCCGGAGGCCTGTGAGTCTGAAGCGCTGGACAGGGAACATATGAGATTACCGGAAGGCCATAACCGCATGGTAGAGAGGGTTGCGAAGGCAAATCCCGATACTGTGGTTATCCTGCTGGGCGGAGGCCCTATGGAGCTTCCCTGGGAGAAGGATGTGAAGGGAATTCTTTATATGGGGCTTCCCGGACAGGCGGCAGGGGAGGCGGCATATCATTTGCTGGCCGGGCAGGCCGTTCCCTCCGGTAAGCTGACCGAAACCTGGCCGGATGTTTATGAAGATGTTGTATCAAAAGAAACCTTTGGTAAGAAAAATGTGGAGTACCGGGAGGGCGTCTATGTGGGCTATCGCTATTATGACAGCGCCGGGAAAGCGGTTCGTTATCCCTTTGGACATGGCCTTTCCTATACCAGTTTTGAGTATACGGCTCTGGAAATCTGCTGGCCGGAGGTGTCTGTGACCGTAAAGAATACCGGAGCCTGTAAAGGTGCGGAGGTGGTACAGCTCTATATCAGCCCGGAAAAGGGGAATTTTTGGCAGGAGGATGGTCAGCCGGACAGCAGGATTTCCGATTTAAGCTGCAAGGAAAGCCGCGAATCCTGTAGTGATGGCAGCAGACAGATTCCGGCAGATTTGAAGAAAAGCGCCGGAGGTATATCCTGCAAAAATGAATTGTTCCGGCCGGAGAAGGAGCTGAAAGGGTTTGTCCGTCTGGAACTGGAACCGGGAGAATGCAAAAAGGCGGAATTTCTGCTGGATGATCGTTGCTTTGCAGTATGGCAGAAGGGATGGAAGGTTCCGAAGGGAAATTATATCATTATGGCAGCTTCTTCCAGCCGGGATATCCGGCTTCAGAAGATGATTTCAGTGGAGGGCGTCCGGGTTCCCGTGCCGGAATGGCAGAAAGGAAGCTGGTATGAAACCCTGTCCGGTCTTCCCGGCCGGGAAGAGTGGGAACTTCTTATGGGACATCCGGTTCCGCCGGAGCCGGAACCGGGGCGGGGAACATTTACTCTGGACAATACCTGTCTGGAAATGAAGGATCATGCCCTGCTTATGAAAATCATATGTAAAATCATGGAGTTTTTCATTGCCAGATTATCCGGAGGAAAGAACAGTTCACCGGGATTGTCATACCGGATGCTGCTGGCTTCCGCGGCAGATTGTCCTCTGCGGGCTCTGGTGATTCACAGCGGCGGACTGCTGGGAGATGGGATAGTGAGACTGCTCCTGCGGATTGTGAATGTCTCAACTTCCTGTGAGCAGGAAGAATGACCATGGAGCAGCTTTCCGCTGTATTGAAATGTATCACGGAAGCATCTGATGTGGCGGGTTTCACGATTGCCGAGTATCTGCCTTTTGATGAGTACCGGCTTCATCAGATGTTTGCCGGTATCAGTCTGTTTACAGACTGAAGCAGAGTAGTTTTTTGTGCGCCTATATAACCGGCAGGCTGGAATCCGGAGCGGACAGAGAGATGGCGGAAAATACAGCCGTGTACCTTTGCCGGGAAGAATGGGCAGTTTGTGGTGAAGATTCTGCTTCCTGTATCGCTTTCAGATAGATGATATCAAAGACGTATAAATATATTTAATATAAATTTTATATGATTTTAACATATAAACACTGTACATGAACATCCATATATGCTATCCTTATTTCAGGCATAAAATAAAATCTAAGTAATCTGACTGGAATTTTTTCGGAATCTTACGTTTCTTTTTATTGTTTCAGAAGATTTTCGATGCCTGGATACCCTTTTTATATGATAACAGGAGGAGGATACTGTATGGAAAACAAACTGCAGCAGCATTTCCCGATGATCCGGACGCGGGAACAGATTTTAAAGGAAATTTTCAGCGATGAGAAGCTGAAGAGAAGGTTTCTCCAGTGGGATTCGGAGCGGAGAGATCTGTTTCTGGACATATTCACCGGGGCGCGGGGGATAAAAATATTGTATGACAGCGTTTTTAAGATTGTTCTGAATCCGGATGAACATCCGGAGCGGCTGGAGCGTCTTCTGTCAATATTATTGAATCAGAAAATTAAAATTTTAAAAATTCTTCCCAATGAAGGCGTAAAGATTGCAGATGAAGGAACACTGCTGATTATGGATATCGTTGTCCAGACTGAGGATGGTATGATCGCAGATGTGGAATGTCAGAAAATCGGATATGCATTTCCCGGTCAGCGGGCGGCCTGTTATTCAGCAGATCTGCTGATGCGTCAGTACAGGAGAGTGAAACAGGAAAAGAAAGACAGAGGAGAAAAGTTTTCTTATCGCGATATCAAAAATGTCTATACGATTATTTTCTATGAGAAAAGCCCGGAGGTGTTCATGAATGTGTCCGGCTGTTATATTCATCGCAGTGTACAGACTCTGGACAGCGGCATTCAACTGGATCTTCTTCAGGAATATATCTTTATTAATCTTGACATATACTTTAAAATACTTCAAAATAATATAGTAGAGAATGAGACAGACGCGTGGCTGATGTTCCTTGGGACGGATTCTCCGGATCAGATTATAAGTTTACTGGAGCAGTATCCCTGGTTTGAGGATCTGTACCGGGATCTTTATACAGTCTGCCGCAATACGGAAGGAGTGATGGATATGTTTTCAGAAGAACTGAGAATTCTGGACCGGAATACAGTTCAGTATATGATTGATGAGATGGAGGACGAAATTAAAAAGAAGGCAGATAGGCTGAAAGAACAGGAGGATCAGCTGAAAGAACAGG
>CAYLWI010000085.1:0-7905 GCA_964387345.1 uncultured Eubacterium sp.
CTCGAAAAGACCTCGCTAAGTGCTCCTATTATATCATAATCCGAGTTTTATGAAAACAGCATAAAAAAAACCGGGAACTCAGCCGACTGGTGAGTTCCCGGCGCCCCTGCCAAGGAGTCGATGCGACAGGATTTGAACCTGCGACCTCTGCGTCCCGAACGCAGCGCTCTACCAAACTGAGCCACGCATCGTGAATGGAAACAGCCTGCGCTTTGCAAGCCGCCTATATATAATACTGTTTTTGAAGGCAAATGTCAATAACTTTTTTGAAAAGCATGAAAAGCCGACTTCGCCCCTGCCTTCGACCATCCGCTTTTCATTTCCGGTTGCAAGAGTATGCTGATAGTTACGGTTCCCTCCGGCATCAGACGTCTGTTGTCTGACGCCGGAGGGAACATAAGCGGAGACGCTGATATGTGTTCGTTTTTAACGCTCTACGCAGCCGCTCTGCTGACTGGCAAGGTGTTCGTCAATCAGTTGCTTTAAGGTAACACTGTCTACATAGTCGGAGATGACCTTATACATCCCTTCCCAGAAGCCGACGGTAGGGCAGATCCGGTAGCGTTCACACTCGTTGGGCTTTGTTTCCAGGCAGGCGATGGGAGCAAAACTGCCCTCGATGGCCCGGAGGATCTCTCCTGCCGTGTAACGCGCCGGATCCCGGCTCAGACGATAGCCGCCCTGAGCGCCGCGTACACTGCGGACCAGTCCCGCCCGGTGAAGAGGAGTTACGATCTGCTCCAGATATTTGATTGAAATATTCTGGCGTGCTGAAATATCTTTTAAAGAAACATATTTATCATCCGTGCTGTGTATGCCCAGATCAACCATCAGACGCAGGGCATATCGCCCTTTTGTAGATACTTTCATGAGAAAGCCTCCTTTTATCCCTTAATTCCTACTTGATATATAGTAGTTTAATATAAAATTCCGCTTCTGGCAAGGAGAAAGTTCTTCCTGCGAAGAAGCAGGAGCATAGAAAAAAGCCAGATGGCCGGCGGGGACAGGTTCTGCGGGCCGGCGGAGAGTCCGGGAGAACAGAATGTCCGGTTTTTGATTAATGAATGAAGAATTCTGACAGAATCAGTGACGGGCCGCAGATATCTGCGGCCCGCCGAAAAGGTTTTGGTATGAAATTTCATTATTTCTGGTCAGAAGTGTTTCTGAAAATTTTTTTTGCAAATGCGGCGATGATATATCCGTTGTCCAGGGTATGGGCGCTTCTGACATTCATCATCCCGGCAGGGCATGCGGTAAAAGGTATGGACGTACGCAGGTTATTAATTTTTTTCATGGTAGTAATCCTCCTTTATTTATCATATAATATGATCTGCAATTTGTTTAGAAAAAACAGATCACCTTTGACATAAGTTATTATAAGCGTAGATATCCGGCATTGCAAACGCAAAAAAATATGAGTATAATAAGCATATGCTTATGACAATGGGGTGAAAGAGATGAATATCCAGCAATTACAATATTTTCTGGACGCGGCGAAAACACTGAATTTTACCAGAACAGCCGAGAAATTTTATATATCACAGTCAGCGATTACCCAGCAGATCAGAAATCTGGAAAAGGAACTGGATGTAAAGCTGTTTCAGAGAATCAACCGGAAGCTTTCGCTGACAGTGGCCGGAGAGGTTTTTGTGGGAGAGGCCGGAGCGCTGATTGAGCGTACAAAAGAAGCAGTGGAAAAAGTCCAGTCGATAAAACAGGGATACACGGGGCAGCTTCGTATCGGGTATCTGCAGGCGATGGATCTGGATCGTTTCCCGGTAAGTGTTCAGAATTTTCACATGAAGTATCCCGGAATAAAGCTTTCTCTGGAGAGGCTTCCGGCACAGAATCTTTATGATGCGTATCTGAAGGAGCGGTTTGATGTGATTTTTAATGTCGCCAGGGATTATTATGCCTATCCGCCGGATACAGAGATCTCCCATCTGGTCTATTATGGGTTTTCAGTGGTAATGCCGCAGAATCACCGTCTTGCGGGGAAAAAGATCATTCACCAGAGTGATCTGCGGGGGGAAGCGCTGATTATGCACGACTGCAATCTGTCGGGCGGCGCGCAGCAGAACCAGATTTCCTGGCAGGCGCTTAATCCGGAATTATATGAGAATGTAGTATCTGTAGAATCTGATACGGATACGGCGCTTGTTCTGGTAGCGGCCGGGGTTGGAGTGGCGATTCTTCCGGATTTTGACCTGGGATATAAGAAAATAAATCTGAATATCTGTTATGTGCCATTAGATACGGGAGGCCACCGGGCGGAGATCAGCCTGTGTTACCGGAAAGACGGTCATAACCCGGTGATCCCACTGTTCGTGCGGGAATGTCAGGCCGCGGATGAACCATAGGAGTATATTTTATGGCCGGTTCTGCCGGCGGGAACGCCGGACATGAAATCTTCAGACGTGAAAATATCCGGCAGATCTGAGACCAGGAGGTATGGGATGACAAGTATACAGGAAAAATTGTTTGCGATGCAGGATGAAAAATATAAGGCGTTTCAGTCAAAGCTGATGCCGACTGTGGATCCGGACACAGTGATCGGGGTGCGGACGCCGCAGCTCCGGAAGCTGGCGAAGGAAATCGCAAAAACGGAAGAGAAGCAGCTGCTTCTGCGGGAGCTTCCCCACACATATTTTGAGGAGAATCAGCTTCATGGATTTGTGATTGCCCTGGAGAAGGATTTTGAAAGCTGTCTGGCGGAAGTAGAGCGTTTTCTTCCGTATATAGACAACTGGGCCACCTGCGATCAGCTTTCTCCGAAGGTATTTACAAAGCATCGGGAGGAACTGCTTCCCCATATTGATGTATGGCTGGAATCTGGTCATGTTTATACCATACGCTTCGGGATCGGGATGCTGATGCAGCAGTTTCTGGATGATGATTTTGACATCAGATATGCCGGAAAGGCGGCGGCGGTCCGTTCGGATGAGTATTACGTCAATATGATGATTGCCTGGTATTTCGCTACTGCGCTGGCAAAGCAGTATAATGCAGTTCTGCCCTTTATTGAAGAGCGGAAGCTGGATGTCTGGACACATAATAAGGCGATACAGAAGGCGGTGGAGAGTTACAGGATTACACCGGAGCAGAAGGCGTATCTGAAAACTTTGAAGATAAAGAAATGAGATGCTTTTCCAGAAAAAATTTCCGGTATTCCGATGAGAGAACGCAGGCTTAGAGAAAGGATTGCGGAAATATCTGGATTATTCCGGACATATCTGTTACAATCTACAGAGATTTCGGCGGAAACCATCAGGGATATGCGGAAATCCGGCGGAGTATTTTTGAGGAAAGGATAATAGCAAAATGAGACAGGAAATACATCAGCAGTTTTTAACTGGAGAGCGCGCACTGTTCCATGCACAGAACCTGGATATTTATGATACAATTTTTGACGATGGGGAATCCCCCTTAAAGGAGAGCAGTAATATTACACTGAAAGACAGTATGTTTAAATGGAAATATCCATTGTGGTACTGTAACAACATCCAGGCGGAGCGGACCACCTGGTTTGAGATGGCCCGGGCCGGCGTCTGGTACACAAATGATATTTCCGTGAAGGATTGCGTCATCGAGGCGCCGAAAAACTTCCGCAGGTGCAGAAATCTGACGCTGGAGAAGGTTTCCTTTGCCGACGCGGCGGAAACCCTCTGGAGCTGCAGAGATGTGATTATGAGAGACGTATACGCCAAAGGCGACTATTTTGCCATGAACAGCGAAAATCTGGAGATCGAAAATTTCAATCTGGCGGGCAATTATTCCTTCGACGGCGTGAAAGATATGACAATCCGCAACGCGAAGATGCTCTCGAAGGACGCGTTCTGGAATACAGATAATGTAACGGTTTACGATTCCTTTATTTCCGGAGAATATCTGGGATGGAACGCAAGGAATCTGACCCTGATTAACTGTACGATTGAGAGCCTGCAGGGGATGTGTTATATTGACAATCTGGTGATGAAAGACTGCAAGCTGATAAATACGACACTGGCGTTTGAGTATTCTTCCGTAAATGCCCAGATTACCAGCAAAATTGACAGTGTGCTGAACCCTTCTTCCGGTACAATTACGGCAGAAAGTATAGATGAGCTTATTATTGAGAAGGATAAGGTAGATCCGGCAAAAACAGTGATTACCTGCAGAAGTAAAGACTGAGCAGGCTGTTTTCCGGAATCTGGAAAAGACCGCAGACAGCAGGATGATCTGTGATTTCAGGAACGGAAAGGAGAGAGGGATATAGTGAAATATGATTTTGATACCATTATAAACCGGAGGGGAACGACTTCATTAAAGTGGGATGTGGCGGAAAATGAGCTTCCCATGTGGGTGGCCGATATGGATTTCAAGGCAGCTCCGGAGATTCTGGAGGCCCTGCGGGAACGGCTGGAACATGGGGTTTTCGGTTATTCCATCACGCCGGAGGAATGGTATACTTCTATTACAGACTGGTGGAGGGACCGTCATGGCCTGGAGATGAAAAAGGACTGGCTGATTTTCTGTACCGGCGTGGTTCCCGCTCTGTCCAGTGTGGTGAGAAAGCTGACGACGCCCGGCGAGAATGTACTGATCCAGACTCCGGTGTACAATGTATTTTTCAATTCGATTCTGAATAACGGGCGGAACGTACTGGAAAGTCCTCTGGTTTATGACAGGGAAAGCTGTTCTTATCATATTGACTGGGAGGATCTGGAAAAGAAGCTGGCAGATCCCCAGACCAGTATGATGATTCTCTGCAATCCTCACAATCCCATAGGAAAGATCTGGGAGCGGGAGACCCTGGAGAGAATCGGGGAGCTGTGCGCAAAGTACAGGGTATTAGTGGTGTCTGATGAGATCCACTGCGATCTGACAGAGCCCGGACGGGACTATATTCCCTTTGCGTCCGTGTCGGAGACATGCAGAAATAACAGCATTACCTGTATTGCCGTGACAAAAGCCTTTAATCTGGCAGGAATGCAGAGCGCTGCGGTGGCGGTGCCGGATCCTTTTCTCCGCCATAAGGTATGGAGGGGGATTAATACAGATGATGTAGGGGAAGGAAACGCCTTCGCTTCAGAAGTGGTGATCGCGGCGCTCACCAGAGGCGGCGGGTGGCTGGATGAGCTCCGGAAATATATTTCCGGAAACCGGAAGCTGGTGGGAGATTTTATCAGAAGTGAAATTCCGCAGATTCATCTTGTGCCTTCTGAGGCAACTTATCTCTTGTGGCTGGACTGCCTGGATCTGACCGGAGGAAAGGCGGGACTGGGTAAATTTATCCGGAAAGAAACGGGACTGTATGTTGCAGACGGCGTTCATTATGGAGAAACCGGGACCGGCTTCCTGCGGATGAATGTGGCCTGTCCGCGGGCACTGGTGGAGGATGGGCTGCGGAGACTGAAAGAGGGCGTGGAAGCCTGGGAAAACCATAAGTAGAAGGGGACGACTGAGTTTATGTATTTAATGAGAGAGGTTATGCTGCAGCAGCAGATTTCACTTGGAGATAAAGATGGAAAAGGAAAGGGAGAATCCATGAGATATATTAATACTTTGCGTGAGGGAGACCGGATTTCGGAGGTTTATCTTTGCAGGCAGAAGCAGACATTTATGACAAAGGCGGGGAAGCCCTATGACTCCCTGGTCCTGCAGGATAAAACGGGAACTCTCGATGGAAAAATCTGGGATGTTAATTCCAGTGGGATAGAGAATTTCGACGCGCTGGATTACATTATGGTAATGGGAGATGTGATCAGCTTCCAGGGAAATCTGCAGTTAAATATCAAACGTGTGCAGAAGGTAAGCGGCGATGATGTGAATTCCGCGGATTATCTGCCGGTCAGCAGGAATGATATACCGCAGATGTATAAGGAACTGACAGAGTATATCGGTCAGATGGAGCATCCTTATATCCGGAAGCTGGCGGAGTCCTTTTTTATGGATGAAGACTTCTCAAAACGTTTCCAGTTCCATTCAGCGGCCAAAAGTGTGCATCACGGGTTTGTAGGCGGTCTGCTGGAGCATACGCTTCATGTTACCCAGATCTGCGACTTTTTCTGTAAGCTGTATCCCATGCTGAACCGGGATCTGCTGCTGTGCGCGGCCATGCTGCACGATATGGGAAAATTAAAGGAGATTTCCCGTTTCCCGGCCAATGATTACACCGATGAGGGACAGCTGCTGGGACATATTGTGATCGGAGCCATGGAAGTACAGAAGCATATTGAAGCGATTCCGGATTTCCCGGAACGGACGGCGTCAGAGCTGATCCACTGCATTCTTTCCCATCACGGGGAACTGGAATACGGATCCCCGAAAAAACCCGCTCTTGCGGAGGCGATTGCTTTAAGCTTTGCTGACAATTCTGACGCAAAGCTGGAGACCATCAGGGAGGCGCTGGATAATGCGCCGGAGGGAAATATGGAATGGCTGGGCTATAACCGTCTGCTGGAGTCCAATATCCGGAGAACCAGCAAGTGAACATATGCAGAGGCGCAGAACCGGAATGCCGAAAGCGAAGCAGAATATCTCCGGCCAATAGAATATGAGAATTTTATGCGGAACCTGTTTCCGGATCTGGAGAGCAGAAGAATATGTTGAAAAAGAATGATGAAATTATATTGACAATCGAAGATATGAGCGCTGACGGCGAGGGCATCGGCAGATACGAAGGAATGACTTTTTTTGTAAAAGACGCCCTGATCGGCGACGTAGTGCGCGCCGGGGTCACCCGGCTGAAAAAGACCTATGGTTATGCGCGGATTATTGAAATAACGAAGGCTTCACCCGACCGGGTGGAGCCTGTCTGCGCTTTTCACCGCCAGTGCGGCGGCTGTCAGATCCAGGCCCTTTCCTATGAAAAGCAGCTTGCGTTTAAGCAGAAAAAGGTGGAGAACAACCTGCGGCGGATCGGCGGTTTTTCCCAGGAGCTCCTGCAGCAGGTGATGGAGCCCATTGCGGGGATGGAGCATCCTTTCCATTACCGGAACAAGGCCCAGTTTCCGGTGGGAACCGATAAAAACGGAAAACTGATTACCGGGTTTTATGCCGGGCGGACCCATCAGATCATCCCCAACCGGGACTGCGCCCTGGGGGCGCCTGTGAACCGGGAAATCCTGGATATTGTTCTGGGCTTTATGGAAAAATACCATGTATCCGCCTATGACGAAAAAACCGGAAAAGGCCTGGTGCGTCATATCCTTATCCGGTATGGCTTTGCCACGGGGGAGATCATGGTCTGTCTGATCATTAATGGCAGAAAACTGCCCCGCGAGGAAAAACTGACAGAGGCTCTGATCCGGCTAAAGGGCATGACCAGCATTTCCATCAACTGTAATACAGAGAAAAGCAATGTGATCCTGGGAAAGGAGACAAGAACCATCTGGGGACAGCCCTGCATTACAGACTATATCGGAAATGTGAAATATCAGATTTCCCCGGTATCTTTTTACCAGGTAAATCCGGTCCAGACAGAGGTCATGTACGGTCTGGCGCTGGAGTATGCGGACCTCCACGGGACAGAGACTGTCTGGGATCTGTATTGCGGCATCGGGACCATTTCTCTGTTCCTGGCTCAGAAGGCGAAACAGGTCTATGGGGTGGAAATCGTTCCCCAGGCCATTGAGGACGCCCGCCGGAATGCCCGTCTGAATCAGATCGAAAATGCGGAATTTTTTACAGGAAAAGCGGAAGAAGTGCTGCCGGACTTTTATGAAAAGGAAAAAGCAGAGGGACGCCAGCCCTGCGCGGATGTGATCGTGGTAGATCCGCCCCGGAAGGGCTGTGATGAAAAGCTTCTGGACACGATTTTGAAAATGTCTCCGCCCAGGGTGGTGTATGTGAGCTGTGATTCCGCTACCCTGGCAAGGGATCTGAAGATTTTGTGTGAGGGAGGCTACCGCCTGGAACGGGTCA
>CAYLWI010000086.1:0-7606 GCA_964387345.1 uncultured Eubacterium sp.
ATGTTATATATCGGAATTACCGGCGGCGTTGGCGCCGGGAAATCTGCAATCTTAAAATATCTGACAGAGAATTATAACTGCCGGGTGATGCTGGCGGACGATATCGCCCACGACCTCATGGAGCCGGGGGGAGCCTGCCATGAGAAGCTCCGGGAACTGTTCGCGGAGGATCATGTTTTCAATGAGGATGGCAGCATCAACCGTCCGGCAATGGCGCAGGCGCTTTTTTCTGATGATGAAAAGCGCCGGGCCTGCGATGGGATTGTCCACCCGGCAGTGCGCCGTTATCTGGCGGAACAGGCGGAAATGGAGCGGGAGCGGGATGTTTTGGATCTCCTGGTCAGCGAGGCGGCTCTGCCAGGGGAAGAGAAAGAGGGTGCAATTCCGGAAGAAATGTGGTATATTTATACTTCCGGGGAAAAACGGAGAAAACGACTGAAAACAAACCGGGGATATTCCGATGAAAAGATCGACAGTATTTTCAGAAGCCAGATGGGCGAGGAGGAATATCGCGCCCGGTGCAGCGCGGAGATTGATAATAATCAGACGCCGGAGGAGGCCTTCCGCCAGATTGACGGACTGTTAAAGGCGAGGGGCGTTCTTCAGAAAAAGGAACAGATGGAGAAATAGCAGTATGGAACTTTGCAGTATAGCCAGCGGCAGCAGCGGGAACTGTATTTATGCGGGAACCGATGACTGCCATCTTCTGATTGACGCCGGGATCAGCGGAAAGAGGATCGAGGCGGGATTAAACGAAATCGGATATAAGACCTGTGAGATGGACGGCATTCTGATCACCCATGAGCACGCGGATCATATCAAGGGACTCGGGGTCGTCGCGCGGAAACACGGACTTCCCATGTATGGGACGAAAGGGACGATTGACGCCATTCTGGAGAATAAGTCTGTAGGGACGATTGACGAATCGCTGTTCCGGGTGATTCAGCCGGAAGTGCCCTTTCAGATCGGCGACATGACCATCCAGCCTGTTTCCACCTCCCATGACGCGGCGGATCCGGTGGCTTATGTGATGCGGAAGGAGCAGAAATCCATGGCCGTGATCACGGATCTTGGGAAATACGATGATTATATTGTGGACAAGCTGCAGGGATTGGATGTATTATTATTAGAGGCAAATCATGATGTACATATGCTGCAGGTGGGGGTATATCCCTATTATCTGAAGCAGAGGATTCTGGGAGACCGGGGGCATCTGTCCAACGAACTGTCGGGACAGCTTTTAAGCCGGGTGCTTCACGACCAGTTTAAGAAAGTGATTCTCGGGCATCTCAGCAAGGAGAATAATTATCCCCGGCTTGCTTATGAAAGCGTGAAAATGGAGATTACCATGGCGGATGTCCCGTATAAAGGATCTGATTTCCCAGTGGAAGTGGCCGGGAGAGATGAGGTTTCGGAACTGATTTCTTTCTGAACGCACGGTTTATTTTGTTTACAGATGTATCTGATTTCTATATGAACTCAAAGATATTTTGTTTCTATTTCTTGCATAAGGGCTGCATCTGGCGGTCTGGAACAACATTACAGAGAGGAGAGCGCGGATGAGCGCAGAGAGAGGCATGGAAAAAGCAGCAGAAAAGACAGTGATTACTGTCGTAGGAAAGGATACCGTGGGAATTATCGCGAGGGTTTGTACTTATCTTGCGGACAACAGCATTAATGTTCTGGATATTTCCCAGACTATTGTACAGGATTTCTTCAATATGATGATGATTGTGGATCTGGGCACATCCGCAAAGCCCTTCGATGAGTGCGCCGCTGAACTGGAGGAGCTCGGCAAAGGCATCGGCGTTGCCATCCAGTGCCAGAAGGAAGAGATTTTCGACATGATGCACCGTATTTAGTACACCGGTGTGTGAAAACGATGCGCAAAGCAGATTTATAAGGAGAGTGTCATGATTAATATACAGGAAGTTATGGAGACAAACCGGATGATCAGTCAGATGAATCTGGATGTCCGCACGATTACTCTGGGGATCAGTCTTCTGGATTGTATAGATTCTGATCTGGAGAAGCTGAAGGAAAAGATTTACCGGAAGATTACCACTGTGGCAAAGGATCTGGTTGCCACAGGAGGTGAGATTGAGAAAAAGTATGGTATTCCGATTGTAAATAAGCGGATTTCCATTACGCCTGTCGCCCTTGTAGGGGCGGCTGCCTGCAAAAAGCCCCAGGATTATGTGGAGATCGCGAAGACTCTGGACAGGGCCGCCCATACGGTTGGGGTGAATTTTATCGGCGGATATTCCGCCCTTGTCTCTAAGGGAATGACGGCCGGCGACGAGCTTCTTATCCGGTCGATTCCCGAGGCTCTGACCTGCACGGAGCGGGTCTGCAGCTCTGTGAATCTGGGATCCACAAAGACCGGTATCAACATGGATGCCGTCCGCCTTATGGGAGAGATTGTGAAGGAAACTGCTCAGATGACGGCGGACAATGATTCTCTGGGCTGCGCGAAGCTGGTGGTGTTCTGCAATGCGCCGGATGACAATCCCTTTATGGCGGGAGCTTTTCACGGGGTGACTGAGGCGGATGCCATTATCAATGTGGGCGTCAGCGGTCCCGGCGTTGTGAAGCGGGCTCTGGAGGCGGTGAGAGGAGAAAGCTTTGAGGTTCTCTGCGAGACAATCAAAAAGACTGCCTTTAAGATTACCCGTGTGGGGCAGCTGGTGGCAAAAGAAGCTTCACGGATGATGGGAATTCCTTTTGGTATTATTGACCTGTCCCTGGCTCCGACTCCGGCAGTGGGAGACAGTGTGGCTGAGATCCTGGAGGAGATTGGTCTGGAATATGCGGGAGCTCCCGGGACAACGGCGGCTCTTGCCATGCTGAATGACCAGGTGAAGAAGGGAGGCATTATGGCTTCTTCCTATGTGGGAGGTTTGAGCGGCGCGTTTATTCCGGTCAGCGAGGATCAGGGGATGATTGACGCGGTAAAAGCAGAGGCCCTCACTCTGGAGAAGCTGGAGGCCATGACCTGTGTCTGCTCGGTGGGGCTGGATATGATTGCTATTCCCGGGGACACAAAGGCTTCCACGATTTCCGGAATCATTGCGGATGAGATGGCCATCGGTATGGTAAACCAGAAGACCACTGCTGTCCGGCTGATCCCGGTGACCGGCAAGGGCGTGGGAGAGACAGCGGAGTTCGGCGGACTGCTGGGCTATGCGCCTATCATTCCGGTGAATCCCTATTCCTGTGATGCTTTTATCAGCCGCCGGGGAAGGATCCCCGCGCCGGTACATTCTTTTAAAAACTAGATAACTGACAGATATGTTACGATATGAGGACGAAGGAGGAACAGGACATGGAAATGAAATCCATTGCTGAACAGCTTCAGAAAAATGCATATCCGGGAAGAGGAATTATTCTCGGAAAGACGCCGGACGGTACAAGGGCGGTTGCGGCTTATTTTATTATGGGAAGAAGCTCCAACAGCCGGAACCGTATTTTTGTTGAGGAGGGACAGGGCATCCGCACGGAGGCCTTTGATCCGTCAAAGCTGGAGGATCCCAGCCTGATTATCTACGCGCCGGTCCGCGTGCTGGGGAACAAGACTATTGTGACTAACGGAGATCAGACAGATACCATTTTTGAGCTGATGGACAGGCAGATGACTTTTGAGCAGTCTCTGCGGGGACGGGAGTTTGAGCCGGACGCACCCAATTATACGCCCCGTATTTCCGGTATTCTCCATGTGGAACATGGCGCATACAGCTACGCCATGTCCATCTTAAAGAGCAACAACGGCAATCCGGAAGCCTGCAACCGTTATACATTTGCATATTCCACGCCGGTGAACGGGGAAGCTCACTTTATCCATACTTATATGGGCGACGGGAATCCGCTTCCCAGTTTTGAGGGAGAGCCGGAGCTGGTGGATACCCTGGATGATATTGACGCGTATACAGAGCTTCTGTGGAACAGTTTAAATGAGGAAAACAAGGTTTCTCTTTTTGTCCGTTATATCAATATCGCGGATGGCACATATGAGAGCCGCATTGTAAATAAGAATAAATAAGACGGAAAAGGAGAAGTTATAGAACAGATGAAGGAATTAGAGTTAAAGTATGGATGCAACCCCAATCAGAAGCCTTCCAGAATTTTTATGGCTGACGGAAGCGACCTGCCGATCCGGGTGCTGAACGGCAAACCGGGATATATCAATTTTCTGGATGCTTTCAACGGCTGGCAGCTTGTGCGCGAATTAAAGGCGGCGACCGGACTGCCGGCAGCCACTTCTTTTAAGCATGTTTCCCCGGCGGGGGCAGCGGTGGGACTGCCTCTGACTGAGGTGGAGAAAAAGATTTACTGGGTGGGAGAGGACAGGGATGACATGTCGGCTCTGGCCTGCGCCTATGCCCGTGCAAGAGGGGCGGACAGAATGTCTTCTTTCGGCGATTTTATTTCACTGTCAGATGTCTGTGATAAGGATACAGCGCTTCTGATCAGACCGGAGGTATCTGACGGCGTGATTGCCCCCGGCTATACGGAGGAGGCTCTGGAGATTCTGAAGGCGAAAAAGGGCGGAAAATATAATGTGATCCAGATTGATCCGGATTACGTTCCCGATCCGGTGGAGCACAAGCAGGTATTCGGCGTTACTTTTGAACAGGGCAGAAATGAACTGAAGATTGACCGTGATTTTCTCGGCAATGTTGTTACGGAGAATAAAGAGATTCCGGATTCCGCGAAGATTGATCTGATCATTGCGCTGATTACGCTGAAGTATACCCAGTCTAATTCCGTGTGCTACGCCAAAGGCGGCCAGGCGATTGGTATCGGAGCCGGACAGCAGTCCCGGATTCACTGTACGAGACTGGCGGGGCAGAAGGCAGATAACTGGTATCTGCGCCAGGCGCCCCAGGTGCTGAATCTTCCTTTCCGCACGGATATTAAGCGGGCGGACCGGGACAATGCCATAGACCTTTACATCGGAGATGAATATATGGACGTCCTGGCGGATGGCGAATGGGAGAAGGTATTTACAGAGAAACCGTCTGTCTTTACGACAGAGGAGAAAAAGGCATGGCTGGCCGGGAATACAGATGTGGCTCTGGGCTCCGACGCATTCTTTCCCTTTGGCGACAATATTGAGCGGGCCCATAAGAGCGGCGTGAAATATATCGCGGAACCCGGCGGGTCCATCCGGGATGACCATGTGATTGAGACATGCAATAAATATGGAATGGCAATGTGCTTTACCGGTATCCGTCTTTTCCATCACTAAAGCGGGGAATGACATTATTTGTGTAATCACTGGCGCTGACGGCAAAGATATTGTGCCGGTATGTGACAGAGTCTTATAAAGTAGTAAAAATGCACAAAAATACCCACAAAACATATACAAATTACACATGTTGACGAATTTAGAAAAATTTAATAATTTTTGTTGACTTTTTATTCTGGAAGGGGTAGGATATCAACTATCAAAGGCAAGGGTGCTGCGGAAATGATTCCCGGTGCCTTTTCTTTTTGGTTTCGGAGAGGTCCGGAAGCCTTTTCGAAAAAGGGCACGAAGGTGTGTGACCTGCTGCGCTGGCAGCAGGCCGCACACCTTTTTATTGTATTATAAGCAGGTCAGTTTCTGTGGGAATGTGCAATTCCGTAATACAATGAAGGGTGCCGGAATTCCATTACAGTAAAAAGGAGGATGTGTTATGAGTCAGGACATTATTAGTTTTGTCAGTGACAACGTATTTGGCGTATGGTTTCTGATCGGCGCCGCGCTGGTATTCTGGATGCAGGCCGGCTTTGCCATGGTGGAGGCGGGATTTACCCGGGCTAAGAACACCGGCAATATTCTGATGAAGAATCTTATGGATTTCTGCATCGGTACGGTAATGTTTATTCTGATTGGCGCAAACTTACTGCTCGGTGAAGACCTGGTAGGACTGATCGGAAAACCGGGATTGGATATTTTTACCGCTTATGCAGATTTTGATTTTTCCGGTTTTGTATTTAATCTGGTATTCTGTGCTACAGCGGCTACGATTGTATCCGGAGCGATGGCGGAAAGAACAAAGTTTTTATCCTACTGTATTTATTCCGCAGTGATTTCCGCTTTGATTTATCCCATTGAAGCCCATTGGGTATGGGGAGGCGGATGGCTGTCACAGCTTGGTTTCCATGATTTCGCCGGTTCCTGCTGTATCCATATGGTTGGCGGTCTCAGCGCGCTGATCGGAGCGTGGCTTCTTGGTCCGAGGATCGGAAAATATACGAGAGACAAGAATGGGAAAGTAACGAAGGTAAATGCGATTCCGGGACACAACCTGGCGCTCGGCTGCCTTGGCTGCCTTATTTTATGGTTTGGCTGGTATGGATTTAACGGCGCTGCGGCAACCACAATCTCCCAGCTGGGTTCAATTTTCCTTACGACTACAGTTTCTCCGGCCGTGGCAACAGTAGTATGCATGGTTTATACATGGCTGAAGCATGGAAAACCGGATGTATCCATGTGTCTGAATGCCTCCCTGGCCGGCCTGGTCGGAATTACGGCCGGTTGTGATGTAATCAACTGTGCCGGAGCTATTGCAGTCGGCGCTGTATCGGGACTGCTGGTAGTCTTTGGCGTATGGCTTCTGGATTTTGTACTTCATGTGGACGATCCGGTCGGCGCTGTGGCTGTTCATTTTATAAATGGTATCTGGGGTACTATTGCGGTCGGTCTGTTTGCGTCGCCGTCCACGCCGGAGTTTGCGATTGTGGATCAGTACGGCAATGAGATGACAGGATTATTCTATGGCGGCGGATTCCGGCTTCTGGGACTGCAGCTTCTGGGTATTATTGCGATCCTGGTATGGACTGGCGTTACGATTACAATTACATTCCTGATTATCAAGGCGACAAATGGTCTTCGTGCGAGTGAGGAAGATGAAATTACAGGTCTGGATCAGGCAGAGCACGGGCTTGCCAGCGCTTATGCGGATTTTGCCCTTAGCTCCAGTATTAACAATTTCTCTTCCGGCGTTGTAACAGAGCTTCCGGAGAATGCAGTTCCAATTGATGAGGCGGTTCCCGTACAGCTTCGCACACCGGATCCGTCAGTTGCGACAGGCAGCGATGTGAGTCTGACAAAAATTACGATTTTTGCCAAGCAGAGCCAGTTTGATAATCTGAATGAGGCAATGTCTTCTATTGGTATTACCGGTATGACCGTAACCAATGTGCTGGGATGCGGAGCGCAGAGAGGAAGAACCAGCAAATATCGTGGAGTTACCATGGATATGAATCTGCTGCCAAAGATCCAGGTGGATATTGTAGTCAGCAAGGTGTCGCCGCGCCTGGTTATTGAAACGGCGAAAAAAGCATTGTATACCGGTCATACCGGCGACGGAAAGATTTTCGTTTACAATGTGGAAAATGCCATCAGAATCAGTACTGGCGCAGAGGGCTACGAGGCTCTTCAGGATTAGAAGTCACAGCAAACGCTGTTTTCTTCATAATTTATCTTTTCAAAAACACAGCGTCCGGCGGGGCGCTGTGTTTTTTCTGCTCATGTTCCCTCCGGCATCAGACACTGGCTGTCTGATGCCGGAAAGAACATGAGCGGGAACTTTTGCTGAAAATTCTGATATTATCTCCT
>CAYLWI010000087.1:0-7576 GCA_964387345.1 uncultured Eubacterium sp.
ATCATCTGCTGGGAAATGATTTGTTTTTGTGATAAATCCAGTTCCAGTCCCATTTCTTTATCCCCCTGTATATAATCATATCCTTTTATTTGCTTTTTAGTTTATCATGGATTTTTATAGTCAACAACTCCCTTCTTTTTGAAATTTTTCCCCTGTAATACCTGAGCCATATAAAGATAATCCACAACAGCCCTTGGAATATGCAGGCAAGAGGTATATTATATAAATAACAAAACAGACAGGAGGATTTTTCTATGAAAGCAGCTGTATTATATGGAAAAGAAGATATCCGTGTTGAGGAAAGGCCCAGACCGGTCGCCGGTCCCGGGCAGATGCTGATCAAGATCAGCTACGTGGGAATCTGCGGCACTGATATTGAATTCTACAACCTGGGCCAGACTCCCACTCCCCTTCCCAAAATTCTCGGACATGAAAACTCGGGTATCGTTGTGGAAATCGGCGAAGGCGTGGAAGGATTTGAAGTCGGAGACCGGGTTCTGTGCGGACCGCCGACCCAGTGCAAGGACGGCTGTCCTTCCTGCAAAGCAGGCCGCCCCAATATCTGTATCAACGGTTTTCCCAACACAGCAGGAATTGGTTTCCCCGACGGCGGATATGCCGAATACTTCCTGGTTCAGGACGTCGCCCATACCATGATTATCAAAGTGTCCGATGATGTGGATTTAAAAGACGCTGTGTTATTCGATGTGATCTGCGTTGCGCTCCATGGGATCCGGATGTCCAGGTTTAAAGTCGGCGACGCCGTTGTCGTATCCGGTATGGGTCCGGTGGGACTGTCTGCCGTACAGTTTCTGAAAGCCGGAGGCGCACGAAAGGTTATTGCTCTGGATATCGATGACACAAAAGAGTCTGTTGCAAAAGAATATGGGGCAGATTTATATATCAATACTTTAAAATGTGAAGATATCCCGGGAGTAATCCGCGAAGCCTGCGGTACCGGCGTCGGCGCCGACGTCGTGTTCGAGTGCGCCGGAAACCCGAAGTCGTTCCATACCTGTATCTATGACTGTGTAAAGCCGGGCGGACAGATTATGGGAATCGGAACCATCCAGCATCCTCTGGATATCATTCCCGGCCAGATCTCCATTTTTGAGATCGATATCCAGTTTTCTTTTGTGTACACCGAAGAAGAAGTGCAGATGTATCTCAATATGCTGGCCGATGGAAAAGTAAAATTTCCCGGAATGGTAACCAGCATTGTAAGCCTTGAGGAATGCGGAGAAAAGGGACTGGGGCTCAAAGACCGCAGCAACCAGCTCAAAATTCTGATCCAGCCGGACAAATAAGAATCTGTTTCCACCAGTCTGAGCCGCCCTTCCGGGCGGCTCATTCTCCATATCAAAGAATATCTTATAAATGATTCTTCAAAAACTCCTCCACTGCCCCGATGGCTGCGTCCTCATCGGGTCCCTCTGCTGTGACAGTAATCTCATGGCCCTTTTTGATTCCCATGCTCATAATCGCCATCAGCTTTGTCGCCTCTGCGGATTTCCCATTTCCTTCAAGAACGATTCTGGACTGGAATCTCTTTGCCTCTTTCACAAGCAGCCCTGCAGGTCTTGCATGGATTCCCAGTTCATCTTTGATAGTGTACTTAATTGATTTCATATTTCATTTCTCCTCTCAGTTTTTACTTTTTATATAAAATCATTGTTTCATACGGCTTTAAGTCAACAGCGCTTCCCTCAATATCCCGGGAATCATAATTTCCCAGCAGACACTCATAAGCTCCCAGATCCTCTCCTGCATCCCAGACCGTCTGCGTTCCATAGAAATTGCTGATCACCAGCAGTTCCTCATCCTGGTAATAACGCTTATAGGCAAATACAGAAGGCTGCTCCTCTGCCTTCGGCTCAAAGTCTCCATAAGCAATTACATCATATTTCTTCCGGAGCTGTATCAGCTTTTTATAAAAGGAAAAAACAGAATCTTCCTCTTTTACTTCCGCCGCCGCATTAATAGTACTGCAGTTTTTATTTACCTCAATCCAGGGCGTTCCCTCTGTAAATCCCCCGTTGACGCCGTCTGTCCACTGCATGGGGGTTCTGCTGTTGTCCCTGGAATGGATCTGCAGAATCTGGTAAGCATTCTCCCTGCTGAGCCCTTTCTCCTGGAGAATCCGGAAATGATTCAGGCTTTCCACATCCCGGTACTGGCTGATATCCGTAAATCCGGCGTTTGTCATCCCCAGCTCTTCTCCCTGGTAAACATAAGGGGTTCCCCGGAGACAGTGGAGGGTGGCCGCCAGCATTTTCGCCGACTCCTTCCAGTAATTTTCCACATTTCCGAACCTGGATACCACCCGCGGCTGGTCATGGTTGCACCAGAACACAGCGTTCCATGCATGGCGCTCCGCCATATGCGCCTGCCAGTCAAAAAGAATATCCTTCAGTTTCCGGAAATCGAAGGGTACCATGACCCATTTCTCATTTCCCATAAAGTCCACTTTCAGATGATGGAAGCTGAACACCATGGAAAGTTCATTTTCGCCCTCGCCTGCATAGCGGTAGCAGTTTTCCATGGAAGTGCTGGACATCTCGCCCACCGTAATAATTTCCGCGTCCGTTCCGAAGGTAGTCTTATTCAGTTCTTTCAGATATCTGTGGATATTGGGACCGTCCGTATAGAAACACCGCCCGTCTCCTTCCGGATCATCCGCAAAAGTACCCTTACTGATCAGATTGATCACATCGAACCGGAATCCTTTCACGCCTTTGGACATCCAGAACCTGACAATCTTCTGGATCTCCTTCCTTACCGCCGGATTATCCCAGTTCAGATCCGGCTGGGATACGTCAAACAAATGCAGGTAATATTCGTCAAACTTTTCCACATACTCCCATGCGCTTCCGCCAAACTTACTTTTCCAGTTTGTGGGAGGCACGTCTTTGCCTTCTCCCTTTCTGAAAATATAAAAATCTTTATATTCCGGATCTCCCGCCAAAGCTTTCTGAAACCACTCATGGCGGCTGGAGGTATGGTTGAACACCATATCCAGCATCAGTTTGATGCCGCGTTTTCCGGCCTCCGCCGACAGCTCCTCAAAGTCTTCCATAGTTCCGTAGCGGGGATCAATATTGTAGTAATCCTCCACATCGTATCCGTTATCCTTCTGCGGGGATACAAAAAACGGAGTCATCCAGATATAATCCACACCCAGTTCTTTGATATAATCCAGCTTTGCCGTGATTCCTTTCAGATCTCCCAGACCATCCCCGTTCGTATCATAAAAGGATTTGGGATAAATCTGATATACCACACTTTTCTTAAAATCAGCCATAGCCCCAGCCTCCTCTCTGCTACTCAAAGCGAATCACCGTTGTTTTTCCTGCTTCCGCCTCAATTCCCGACAGATATTCCATATTTTTCGCATTTCCCTCTTCCGTCACAATAAAGACTGTCACAGAAGGATGTCCTGCCGCATGAATCTTTTCCTTATCAAACCGGATCAGAGGCTGCCCCGCCTTTACATGATCGCCTTCGTTCACCAGCAGCTCAAATCCATCGCCGTTCATGTCTACTGTATCCACGCCCACATGAATCAGAAGTTCCATGCCGTTGGCAAAGGTAATCCCGCAGGCATGTCCGGTATCAGCCATAACCACGCTGACCGTGGCGTCCGCCGGGGCAAGCACCGTATCGCTTTCCGGCTCAATCGCAATTCCGTCGCCCATAATATGCCGGGAGAACACATTGTCCGGAACATCATCCAGCGGAATCACCTTTCCGGAAAGGCCGGCCTTCAGCTCTCTGAGCTCTTCCGCAGCTTCTGTCTGTCCGGAAACAGCTCCTTCTGCAACTGCGTCTGTCTGCTCTTCGATTCCGTTATCTGCAGTCTCTGTCTCCGCTTCCACTGCATCTTCTCCCACAAGATCCGCTTTTTTCAGCTTTCTGCTGCCTGCAATCAGGGTAAGCACGAAAGGTACTGCCACAGCCACTGCCATTGCCAGCAGGAATCTCAGATAAAATTCCGGTTTGATGGAAAGGATACCCGGAAGACCGCCAACGCCGATACTGAAGGCTTCCACGCCTCCGCTGACGGAAATTACTGCGGCGCCTGCGGAGCCGATCATACCGCAGAGCAGCGGGAATCCGAATTTCATGTTGACGCCGAACAGGGCCGGTTCTGTTACGCCCAGGTAACAGGAGATGCAGGCCGGAATATTTACCTGCTGCGCCCGCTCATTTTTCTTCTGCAGGATAGACATAGCCAGCACTGCGGAACCCTGGGCGATGTTGGACAGCGCAATCATGGGCCACAGAATGGTTCCTCCGTACAGACTGGTGAGCTGGGAGTCGATGGCGTTGGTCATATGATGCAGGCCGGTCATAACCACCGGCGCGTATACGAAGCCGAACACCGCCGCGAATACTACGCCGAAGGAGGACATCAGACCATTGTATACGCCGCCTGCAATCGCATTTCCGATTGCCCAGCCGATGGGTCCTACCAGGGTATGCGCGATAATGACAGCCGGAAGCAGGGAACAGAAGGGAACCACAATCATACTGATCACTTCCGGACATATCCTTTTAAAGAATTTTTCCAGGTAAACAAGAACAAAGCCCGCCATAATGGCCGCGATTACCTGTCCCTGGTAGCCGATCATCTCCACTTTGGCAAATCCGAAATCCCAGACCGGTATGTCGGCCGCCGCGGTAGCGGCAACGTCAAAACCATTGAGAAGCTGGGAAGAAACGAGGGTCAGACCGAGGATAATACCCAGAATCTGGGTTGTTCCCATCTTTTTCGTAATGGACCAGCAGATACCTACCGGCAGCAGGTGGAATACCGCCTCGCCGATCAGCCACAGAAACTGATATGTACCAGCCCAGAACTGATAAAGATCTGCCAGACTCTGTGTTCCATTGTTGAAGAAATTAATTTCACCGATTACGTTCCTTAAACCTAAAATCAGACCTCCGCAGATCAGCGCCGGAATCAGAGGCGCGAAAATCTCACCAAGAGCGCCCATGATTTTCTGAACCGGATTCTGATTGGTCTTCGCCGCGGCTTTCACCGCGTCCCTGCTCACGCCCTCGATTCCCGCAAAATCAGTAAACTCCTTGTAAAACCGGGCCACATCATTTCCGATAATTACCTGATACTGGCCCGCCTGCGTAAATGTGCCCCTGACACTGGAAATTTTTTCAATTCCTTTCGCATCCGCTTTCTCCGGATCCACAAGAACAAAACGCATTCTTGTCATACAGTGGGACACTGCCTGGATATTGTCCTTTCCTCCGATGAGATCCAGAAGCTCCCGGACGTCATTTTCATACTTCGCCATCTTCCCTCTCTCCTTCCTGATTGTGTTATCTGCATTTATTTTCGCACTTGTTTGAACAAGTATAGGCTATCATACTTGTTTAAACATGTCAAGGAAAACTTGTTTAAACAGGTATTCTTTTTTCTCTTGACAGCATTCCGCTTATCCTCTTATAATAAAATCCGGAAGATACCTTTTCCACATAACAGTTAGGATAGATTATTTTTTAAAAAATATGCAAAACCGGATGTGATCATTTATGCCGAAAAATAAATATGAATCTATATACAGAGATTTAAAAAACAGAATTGAAACAAATGAATTTTCATATGGAGATTTCCTTCCGTCGGAACACACCATGGTGCAGACTTACGGCTGTTCCAGAAATACCATCCGCCGGGCAGTCTCCCAGCTGGTGGCCGACGGTTATGTCCAGACCCTCCAGGGAAAGGGCGTCCGCAATATTTTCCGGCCGGTGGAACAGGCCTCTTTTACCACCGGCGGTATCGAATCTTTCAAGGAATCCTCCCTGCGGAACCACAGGAAGGGACGGACAAAGGTTCTCCAGTTTATGGAGCTGACCGCAGACGAAAAAATCGCCGGCAGGACCGGATTTCCTGTCGGCGCGGAGCTTTATTATATCCAGAGGCTTCACTTTATGGATGAGAAGCCTCTGATCATCAACCACAATTATTTTCTGAAAAGCGCGGCTCCGGGACTTACCCCGGAGATTGCCGAAAACTCCATTTATGAATATCTGGAAAACGTGCTTCACATGACCATTGTCAACAGCCAGCGGGTCATGACCGTGGAGAAGATTACCCAGATCGATGAAAAGTATCTGCATATCAACGTCAATGACTACAACTGCATGGCGGTTGTCAGCAGCCATACCTATAACAGCGACGGCGTTATGTTTGAATTCACCCAGTCCCGTCACCGGCCGGATTATTTCCGGTTCCAGAGCAATGCGGTCAGAAAGACCGTCTGAGCATCCATTTCGCAGAGTCATCTCCACCTGTGGATGCATGAAACACTTCTGATCTCTCGTTTTTCATAAGAATTGATACTTTTACACCACCGGACAAACCGGGAGGCAAAAGCTTTCCGTAATATATATTCAGCATTCCCGCACAGCTCTGCAGACGAATCCCCCATTTTCTGTAATTCTGGTTTTGACAAAACATAAGAAAAAACGCAAAGTGCCATCCCGCAGGAGAACAGCGCAATCAGTGAAGCACTTTCTGCCCAGACCGGGACGATTGAAGCCGTGTGCCCAGTCCATATACGGACATAGAATGTCCCGTTGGGCAGCCAGTATCCATATCCACATCCCAGCAGCAAAATGGCGCTCAGCACGCACCAGACCGCCAGACACGCGCTGTAGCCTGCGGTATTGGACGGGAAAAAATCCGGCAGCAGACTAAGGGCCTCGCCCTCCTTCAGACCTGCGGAATTCGTGTCATACCAGTCCAGCAGATACTGAAACTGGGAAAGCAGAATGAAACTGTCCAGATTCTCGATCTCCGTCATCAGCCCGTCCGGCTCATATGTGTCAGAATTTATGAATGCCTGACAGGTGTCATAATCCACGATACCTGCATCTGAGGCGCCCGGAATCGCGGCAAGTTCCTGTGCGAAACGATTCTGATATGTTTCATAGGCTGTATCCAGCTGCGCGCGCTCTTCCTGCTCCAATGTGGGACCATATTCTTCCACCCAGGCCGTTAAAAGATCATACTCCGCCTGCGCGTAGGAACCATTGCAGAAATATTCAATATAAAAGTATGGGAAACAATAGTAATATAATCCGCCCAGCAGAAGCAGGATTGCAAGAATCCCGGGGCGCCAGATCTTTTTGCACTCATTCCAGAATAATCTCATCCAATCACATCCTTTCGGTTCCAGCGGCGCAGAGCAAGCCCAACGCCGGTTCCAAGCAAAATAAGGCCGGCCACAGCCGCGATGCTCTCCTGCCAGGGGATCAGGCTCCGGATGCCGGACTCCGTAAACCAGACCTCCATGCCCGTCCACAGACCGACCGGAGAACAACAGAGCAGGAAATAAACCATCCAGAGCCCAAGACTGGAACAGATTGCGGGCGCTGTATACAGTCCAAAACAGATAGTGCCCCAGATCAATGGTCCCAGATATGCATTCCGGACCAGCATCCCACAGATGGCAGCCAGGAGGACAAACAGGACAGCTACCACCCCGCCCAGAAGAATGACGGCACAGAGAGTCTGCAATCTCCGCAAAGCTCTGTTCTCCATAGACGCACAGAC
>CAYLWI010000088.1:0-7497 GCA_964387345.1 uncultured Eubacterium sp.
TTGCCGGAGCGGTAGGGCCTGCCAACGAAGAGTACGGAACACTGATTGCGGAATACGCGCTGGAGCAGGGATATACTTCCTGTATCATCTCCACCGGAGCCCAGGGGGATCCTACCGACACTCCCCGTATTGAAGCTTTTACTGAGGCTTTTGAAGCCGGCGGCGGCACCATCGAACAGATTGTTTATACAGATAGTACGGACAATATTCAGCCTTATACAGAGAACGCCCTGGTTGCTTATCCGGATGTGGATTTTGTATATGGAACTGGTTCTGATTACGGTATTGGCGCGGCAGATGCTATTGAAAATCAGGGACTGGATGCAAAAGTTATTACTTCCGGTCTGGATAGTGCAATTCTTGAGTATCTGGTTGACGAGGAGAACCCGGTTGAGTTCGTAAATGGTGATTACTGGATTTCCGGTACTATGGCTACCGTTGCCCTGATGAATTATCTGGATGGTAATCCGCTGACAGATGCTGACGGCAACATGGTATTTGTAGATGACATTCTGCCTTTCCAGGTGACTGCAGATACATATGAAGATTTCAAAACGACATTTATTGATAATTCCTGCTACTCAGCAGAAGAAATTCAGTCTATGAATGGATTATATAATTCGGAGTTTGATTATGATGCATTTATGGATGTGATTAACAGTTATTCATTGGAAGAAAGAGCAGCAGCGGCGGCAGAATAATTCAGCCGCAGAAAGGGGTAGACAAAGATGTCTGTACAGAAGTCCTTAAATGTTGACCCGAAAAAGAGACGTCTTTCTAACCAGATTCTGATTATCGCGATTATTGTTGCGGCGTTTGTGGTCTGCCACTTTATTACCGGTGGCAGACTGCTTACTCCAAATAACCTGCGGACGATTCTGACCCAGGTTACCTATCCGATGATCGTTGCTCTGGGAATGATGTTTATTTTTACGAGTGGTATGATTGATTTATCGATTGGAGCGCAGATTATTCTGGCGGCCAATATCGGAGCGGTTCTGGTGGAAGATTTCGGACTGGGTTATGCAGGTCTGATTATCGGAACTGTTATCGGAATGATTGTCTGTGAAATGCTGAGCGCGTCCTGTTCCGTATTCCTGGGGATTCCATCCTGGGTGGCAGGACTGGGAGCGGCGCTGGTATTTGAAGCGATTGCCACGATTTATGTAGGGAACCGTGCCAAGACAGCAGGAGCGGCGGTGGTTTATCTGAAACATTGTCAGGGACTGGGAACATTCCCGGCCATCTTTATTATAGCCATAGCGGTGTTTGCAGTTGCCTGGTTTATCTTTAACCGGACAAAGCTTGGATTTAATCTCCGTGCCATCGGAGGCGGCGGAGAGGTTGCAGAGGCCATGGGTATCAACAGGAAGAAAACGATTATACTGGCGGCTCTGGTGGGCGCGGTTATTATTTCGATCGGCGCAATTACACAGCTTTCTTATACGGGCCGTTTTACAACAACATCAGGAATGGGATCCTTAAGCGGTATTTTCAAATCGCTGGCGGTAATCCTGATTGCAGGTTCTTTCTCCCGTATTTTCAATGACGCAGTGGGCTGTGTCATCGGCGCATTCATTGTAGCAGGATTGTTTAACGTATTGACTCTGATGGGCGTACCCTCCGGTACCGGCCAGGATGTATGTCTGGGTATCGTGGTGCTTGTGTGTGGTATTCTCTCATCGCTGGGATATAAGGGGGTTATGAAGTGATGGCAGAAGAGATGTTGCGTATCGAAGGCGTCAGCAAAAGTTTTGGCCCTACCTTAGCGAATAAGGATATTAACCTTGTCCTGGAGAAAGGGATTCTTCTCGGACTGGCAGGCGAGAATGGTTCCGGAAAATCCACCCTTGCTTCCATGGTCTGCGGGATGCAGAAAAAGGATAGCGGGAAATTTTATAAAAATGGGAAAGAGTATGATCCACATTCTCCGGCGGATGCGGCGGCTCATGGAATCTCCATGGTCGTACAGGAGCTGGGGGTGGTTGGCAGTCTTCCGGGAATTATTAATATGTTTCTTGGAAAGATGGATAAATATAAAAAAGGACCGGCGGTGGATCTGGCGGCCATGAGGCGGGACGCCGACGCAGTGTTTGAAAAATGGAACCTCCCGAAGGTTCCCCTGGATGTCCCGGCAGGCACCCTTTCCATTGAGCAGAGAAAGATCATGGAGCTGGCGAGAGCCCTGATTACAGATCCGGATTTCCTGGTTCTGGATGAGATCTCCCAGGCATTGTCACAGGACAACCGGAAGGTTCTCTATCAGTTTATTGAGAATTTCAAGTCCCAGGGAAGAACGATCCTGATGGTTACCCATGATCTGGAGGAAATGGTGGAGATCTGTGATCAGATTGCCGTTCTCAGGGACGGCGTGATCGTAGAGTGTAAAAACGCAAAAGACTTTACCATGGAAGAACTGAAGCGCCAGATGATCGGCCGTGAGATTTCCGGCGACTATTACCGGGATGACCAGGAAGAAAGCTACCAGAAGGATGTTGTTCTGGAAGTGAAAGATCTGAATGTTCCCGGGAAGTGCGAGGATATTTCCTTTGAGGTTCACAAGGGTGAGATTCTGGGCGTCTGCGGACTTTCCGACGCCGGCATCCATGAACTGGGAACCGCGATTTTCGGGCTGGAGGAGCATACCGGAACAGTGTGTGTAAAAGAGTCCGGGATACTGCTGAAGCATCCGGGCGATCTGGTGAAGACGAAAGGAGCGTTCCTGTCCAAGGATCGTGACGCCAATGGTCTCATGCTGGACGCGGGGATCGGGGCGAATCTGGTGATCCCGTCCCTGGCGGAGCTCTCCGGACCAATGTTTTTCTTAAGCCCCAAAAAAACAAGAGCGCTGGCGGAGAAGGCTTCAGAGGCATTTGAAATCAAATCTTCCGGTCTGAATCATATTGTACGGCGCCTCAGCGGCGGCAATAAGCAGAAGGTAAACTTAAGCCGCTGGCTGATCAAGGATCTGGACTATATTATTCTGGACTGCCCGACCCGTGGAGTGGATATCGGTGTAAAAGCGTATATCTATAGTGTCTTGAAGAAGGCAAAGAAGGATGGAAAGGCAATTATCATGATTTCCGACGAGCTGCAGGAGGCCATGGGAATGGCGGACCGTATTCTGGTCATGAAGGATCACAAATTTGCAGCCATGCTTTCCAGAAACTGTGACTTCACAGAAGAAAAAATGATGGAGGTAATGTTGTGATGAAAACAAAAAAAATCAGATTTGATATTAACACATGGCTTCCAGTTTTGATTTTTGTACTGATTCTGGTGATCTTCAGTATTGCCACCGGCGGGACTCTGCTGACTGCTACCAATATTCTGAATATTTTTAATCAGTCAGTGGCAACCATACTGGCGGGTCTTGGAATGTTGTTTGTGGCGGCCATGGGAAGTACGGACATTACGACCGGCGTGGTAGTGGCCCTGGCAGGCTGTTTCGGACTGATGGGAGCCCAGGCTTCCGGAAATTCGATTGTATTTATTATTATCTCGGTTCTGATTGGTATCGGCTCCGGACTGCTGCTGGGCTATGTCAATGCGAAACGGAAGGTAAATTCTTTTATGGCTTCCCTGGCGCTGATGATTGCGTACCGCGCCATTGTCAATCTGATCATGAGTAATAATGCATATTATCTGCCGGATAATCTGTATGTACTTAATAATACTGCGTGCAAAGCGGTCATACTGGTGATTACGGTGGCGGTAATTATTTATATCTGGAAATTTACCAGATTTGGCAGTTATGTCAGAGGTATCGGCGAGAACGAAGTGGCTATGAAGTTTGCCGGTGTGAATGTGGACAGAGTAAAAATAGCTGCTTTCGTTGTATCCGGACTGCTGGCGGCCATTGCGGGAATCTTTACAGTGGCCCGTCTGGGCGGAACCAGCAACACCCTGGGTTCCGGTTTTGAAATGAGAGTTATGATGGCTCTGTATATTGCGGGTATTCCGGTACAGGGCGGAGAAGGATCCAAAGTATATAAGCTGCTTTTCGGAGCTCCCGCGATTATCATGCTGGAGAATGGTCTGGTTCTCTGCGGACTGGACGCCGGCGTGACCCAGCTGGTACGTGGTCTTGTGCTTCTGGGAGCAGTAGCTCTGACCAGCCAGCTTGCAAAGCGGATGGCTTACGTGGGGCAGGAAGGCGCCCATAATCAGAAAGATAATGCTGCCGGTGCAGCAGCGGGAAATGGAGGAAACTAGAAATGAAAAAGGGCAAATTACAGGTTGGAATTATCGGATGCGGCGGAATCGCGAATCAGAAGCATTTTCCTGCGCTGAAAAACCAGGCGGACAAAGCGGACATGGTCGCTTTCTGCGATATTATTGTAGAGAGAGCGCAGAAAGCGGCGGAAGAATACGGCGTAGAAGGCGCAAAGGTTTACGAGGATTACAAAGAACTGCTGGCTGATCCTGAGATTGATGTGGTTCACGTACTGACTCCTAATGTGGCTCACTGCCCCATCACCTGTGACGCGTTTGCGGCAGGAAAGCATGTTATGTGTGAGAAGCCCATGGCCCACAACACAGAATCTGCAATGAAGATGATGGAAGCATGGAAGGCTTCCGGCAAAAAGTTTACCATCGGATACCAGAATCGTTTCCGTGTAGATACCCAGACTTTGCATAAAGCCTGCGAGGCAGATGAGTTCGGTGAGATTTATTTTGCGAAATCCCATGCGATCCGCCGCAGAGCGGTGCCTACCTGGGGCGTGTTCCCGGACAAATCCAAGCAGGGCGGCGGTCCGTTGATTGATATCGGAACCCACGCTCTGGATATCACGTTATGGTGTATGAACAATTACAAGCCCGTATCTGTTATGGGTTCGGTCTTTGAGAAACTGGGACATTCCGAGCTGGCGACCCAGGGCAATATGTTCGGCCCCTGGGATCCGAAAACTTATGAAGTAGAAGATTCCGCGTTCGGTTTCATTAAATTTGAGAACGGAGCAACCATTTTCCTTGAGTCCTCCTGGGCGATCAATATGAAAGATTCCAGAGAGGCAGCCTGCACTCTCTGCGGCACCAAGGGCGGCGCTGAGATTGTCGGGGCTATGTCCGGCGGCGGCGCCAGCAGCGGAAGAGAGTACGATCTGGTGGTAAACGGCACCTATCACGGTCAGCTGGTAGAGCAGAGACTGTCAGAGGAAGGCTCCATCGCGTTTTTTGAGGGCGGTTCTTCCGAGCCCAAGGATCTGGAGTGTAAGCAGTGGCTGGAGTGTATTCTGAATGATACAGAGCCGGTTGTGAAACCGGAGCAGGCATTTGTGGTAACCCAGATTCTGGACGCCATTTATGAGTCTGCGAGAACAGGAAAAGAGGTCATCCTGAACAAATAAAGGGGAGGCGCGAAATGAAATTAGGATTTGTAAGCGCGATTCTGGATCAGAGCAGTTATGAGGAAATGATGGATATTGCCGCGGATCTTGGATTTGAGTGTGTAGAGGCGGCATGCTGGCCCCGGGGAAAAGCGGAGCGGCGTTACGCAGGCGTCAGCCATATCGACGCGGAGCGTGTATTGTCGGACGACGTTTATGCAAGGCATGTCCTGGATTATGCCGCGGAGAAAAGGGTAGAAATTTCTTCCCTCGCCTATTATCCGAACACCATGGATCCGGATCTGGAAAAAAGACAGACGGCGGTGGAGCATCTGAAAGCTCTGATTAAAGCCAGCGCAAAGCTGGGAGTAGGCATGGTCACGACATTTATCGGCCGCGACCAGACAAAGACGGTAGAAGAAAATCTGGAACTGGTGAAAGAAATCTGGCCCTCCATCATTGAGCTTGCGGAGGCGGAAAATGTAAAAATCGGTATCGAAAACTGTCCGATGCTGTTCGGAACGGATCAGTGGCCGGGAGGACAGAATCTGATGACTACTCCGGCGAACTGGAGAAAAGTATTTGAGATTCTGCCCAGTGATCATCTGGGAATCAACTATGATCCCTCCCATTTCGTATGGCAGATGATCGATTATATACAGCCGATTTATGACTTCAAAGACAAGATATTCCATGTGCATTTCAAGGATATCAAGGTTTATCCGGATAAGCTGCAGCAGGTGGGAATCATGGGGTATCCTCTCGATTTCATGTCCCCGAAGCTTCCGGGTTACGGCGATGTGGACTGGGGAAAATATGTATCAGCTCTGACAGATATCGGGTATGACGGATATACCTGCATTGAAGTGGAAGACAAATTTTTTGAAGGAAGCCTGGCAAAGGTACTTGACAGTCTGAAACTCAGCAAAAAATATATGTCACAGTTTGTAATTTAAACGGAGGAGTCAGAAATGAGCATTAAATTCGGTATTATTGGATTTGGATTTATGGGTCATGAGCATCTGACCATGCTGTCTGATTTTGACGGAATTGATGTGACGGCGATCTGCGATATTGACCCTGAGCAGCTGAAGGATGTGCCGGAGGGAATCCGCACCTATGTGAATGCGGAGGAGCTGATCCGGGATCCGGAAGTCCAGGTTGTGCTGATTTCCGCAAACAATAATCAGCACCTGAAGCTGGTGAAGGCGGCGGCGGAGGCGAAAAAGGATATTATCTGTGAGAAACCGCTGGCATTAAGTCTGGAAGATCTGGCCGAAATGGAAAAAGCGGTTGCGGAAAACGGAGTAAAATTTACCGTGCATCAGCAGAGAAGGTTTGACCCGGATTACCGCACCATGAAAAAGGTATTTGACGAGGGCAGCCTTGGAGATATTTATACGGTTCAGACCGGTCTGTACGGCTACAACGGAAATATGCACGACTGGCATGTTTATCCGGAGCAGGGCGGCGGAATGCTCTATGACTGGGGCGTGCATCTGATCGACCAGATGCTCTGGATGATTCCCGGAAAAATAACATCCGTCTTTGCCGATGTGAGAAATGTCATCAATGAAAAGGTAGACGATTATTTCAAGATTCTTCTGATGTTTGAAAACGGTATTACAGCGGAAGTGGAGCTGGGAACTTATTTTCTGAAGGATGAAAAGAAGTGGTTTGAACGTCACTGGTTTATGGGAGGAAATAAGGGATCAGCCTATGTGGACGGATTTGAACCGGAGGGAAAGCTGGTACGGACCACGGCTCTTCTCACAAACGTAAGCGGTTCCAGAACCATGACGGCGGCAGGCCCCACAAGATCCTTCGGACCGCCCCGGGAGGGACTGATTGTCTCTGAGGATCTGAAGCCTGCGGAGACGAATCACAGAATGTATTTCGAGAATTATGTGAAAGCATATCGGGGGGAAGAAGATTTTCTGGTTACTATTCCCCAGGTAAAGCGGGTTCTGACTGTGATGGAAGCGGCAAGAGAATCCGCGAAAACCAGAAAATCAGTAGATTTTGAAGCAAATTAAGCATTGCCGTACACAGCCTGTCTGTTTTTCATATGAGGAGCGGAAGGCTGTGTGCGGAAAAGAAGCAGGAGATGCGTTATGGCAAAGTATGCGTTTGGCGTCGATATCGGCGGCACTACAGTAAAAATGGG
>CAYLWI010000089.1:0-7481 GCA_964387345.1 uncultured Eubacterium sp.
TGCGGCAATGCCTTCCGCCTGCATTCTGTACATCCCGGTCTTTCCGGACATCATATTTCATTCCTGAATGATGTGCAGGAGAAATTCGGAGGATAAATCAAATGGCATCACGGAATACGCCGGGATTTACCTGGGACAGACAGGGAAAACCTGCGACAACTCCTCTGGGAAAAGCCCTTTCCAAAGAAAAAAGAGGGCCTGCATGTTTCCATGCACAGACCCTCCCGCAAGTAATTAATCCCCTTAATCTTTTCAAATCCGCAAAGATGCGTTTCCTTTCCTTCGCCGTAAGCCGGGATGAGAAAACAGACAGGCATTTTCTCTCCCATCCGGTCCGGCGATTCCCCTGCCTGCTCCTCTGTGAGCTCAGCAATTCTGCACAGCAAAACCACGGCGATTCACGTTTTTTCATCCTCCGGATTCTTTTCCTGTTCTTTTATCTTTGCAAAAATTCCTTCTTTTCACAAATCCTTCACATCATTGCTATAATACCGTCACAATTATCCGGTAATATAGGCATTGTTAAATAATTAATTTCTTTTTCATAACTTTCCTTCAGCCCGGATTTTATTCCGGGCTGTTCATCATTTGAAATTTAATCCGCAGGTAAAGCCGGATTCCAGCCCGTCTGAGAGAAAAATACATTGACCCGGAAGGCATATTCGCATAAAATGAATTAAAACAGATTACAGTCCGGACATCAGAAAATAACAGCCGGGGGATTCTGGTGACCAGGTTGACGCGGCATAAAAACAGCCATTATAAGGAGAGGGGTGGAAAGTGTGAAAAAGAGACTGCTGGCAATCATGGCTGCATGCTTGCTTGCGCTGCCGGCCGCGGCGTGCGGGGACAGCGCAGACAGCGCGGGCAGCACAGGGGAAACAGTGGCAGAGACAGATGCGGAAGCCGGAGAATCGGAAGGGAACACAGACCCGGGAGTTTTACCGGGCGCCTGCCACGATATGTCCTTTGAATATCCGGCTGATGCAGAGTATTCTGCAGATGGGAATGATGTTGTGAGCATCGGTTTTGGAGATACAGCGACAATCATTATCCAGGCAGTGGATATCAGTCCCGGACAGGATTCCGCAGAAACTTACAGGGGGCCTGCCCTTGCATCGGCCATCAGCGCTTATGACACGTCGGACGTGGAATACGCCGTCACTGCAGTGGGCGGGCAGGAAGCAGATACGGCGTTTGGAAATGCATGCGTGTCTGACAGCATCCTGTCGATGAACTGGATATCTGTATCAGACCCGGATGGCGCACATATATATACAATTACCTATGCAGAGACTACGGACTCCACGGATGCCGACACAGACAGATATGAATATTTTCTGGACTCGGTATCATTTGAGTGATATCCGGATAATGTCCCTCCCCGGCGCGCCCGGCAGCCGGGGAGGGACATTCTGCGCAAAGGTAATGTATATTGTGAGCAGATGCCGCCCTCATGCTTTTATCGGTATCAGCCGGCGGCCTCTTTTTCTTACCCCTTGCGCTCAGCATCCCACTCCCGGATAGCGCCAGAGTACCCATCAATGGTAAATTCATATTCTGTGCCGTTGTACCATATGGTTCCCTCATATTCCAGCTGCCCGTCATCATAATCCGTCTCGAATTCATAAATGTCGCCTGTCGTGGCGCCCGGTACCTGTTCCAGAGCAATTTCTTTTGCCTGGTCAGCAGTAATTGCGCTGCTGCCGTCCGTGGGCGGAGTGTATCCATTCAGGTCATAGTCAACAGAAAGGATGGATCCGGTGGACGCCTCAATGGTATAATCGTATTCCGCGTAGCTGTCCGAGTAAAACTCAATATCGTAGACCAGCTGTCCGTCATCGCGCTCCAGTTTACTTTTGATAAATGTGACCCGACTGGAGGTCAGTCCCGCGTGATCAAGAGCGATTGCCTGGGCCTCTTCATCCGTAATAACATCATTATTGGCATCCGTCTGGGCGGATGAGACTGATCCGGAAATTGTGGAAGTGTCATCGCCGCTACCGGCTCCGGTCTGGGAACTATCGATGATCACTCCGGTTATCGCATCGATGTCACACTGATAATTCTGTCCGTCCGCAGTAAAATCAATTGCGTAATAGTCCGTGCCGTCTCTCTCTTCCAGCTCCGCTGTGTTAAAGGTAGCGTCCGCTTCAGACGCTTCCGCAACAGTAAGGGCGATAGCTTTGGCCGCGTCGATCCCGATATATTCTGCCTGGCTGCTCTGCTGTCCGCACCCGGCAAGGAGAAAAGCAAACAATATTCCACTGCACATAATCATATACCGTCTGTTCTTCATTCTTATAACACCTCTTTCTTTGTCAGCTCCTGCCGCACTTTCTTCTTTCCTGGTATCTTCATCTTAGCCCGGCAACATGAAATAAACATGAAACTTCCGGATATATTTTATATTTTTATCATGTATGATGCAGGCTCAGCCGGCGTTTTGGGGAACGGCGGGCAGATGGAGGGTAAAAGTGCTTCCATGATCCGGAGCGCTTTCCACGGTCATGGTACCTCCATGAATTCTGGCAATATTCTGAACTATGGATAACCCGAGCCCGGCTCCCTCATTCCCACTGCGGGAGGGATCTGCCTGGTAGAAGCGCTGCCATATTTTCTCCTGATCCTCTTTCCTGATCCCGATGCCGTCGTCCCGGACAGATATCCGGATTTCGCCGTCATACCGGTCCAGAGACACCCACACATTCCCTCCCGGTTTTCCATATTTAAAACCATTGTCGATAAGATTCTGAAGCAGCCGTGTGAGCAGCGAAGGGTCTGCCTGGGCAGAAATCCCCGGTTCCGCCTCGCAGAATAACCGTTCCGGCGGATAGGGCTGTTCCCGGCACACGGTCTCCACCAGCTGTGTCAGATCCACCGTCTTGTCTGCTATCGTAGCTTCCCCCTGTTCCAGTCGTGTAATAGACAGGAGCTGTTCAATAAGTCCCGACATTTTATCAGCCTGCCGGTGGATCATGGCAATCGTCTCATCCTGTTCTTCTTTGGTATCGCTGAATTCCTCCGCATACTCACAGGCGCTTTTAATGACGGATACCGGCGTACGCAGCTCGTGGGATGCATCAGCAGTAAATTGACGTTCCGCTTCAAAAGCACGCTCCAGGCGGGAAAACATCTGATTAAAGGTACGGGCCAGACGGGCAAACTCATTATCTCCCGCCGGGACGTCCACTCTCAGAGACAGATCAGACGCCTCGTTAATATCTTCTGCCGCGGAAATAATACGCTCCATGGGGAGAAACGCGCGTCTGACAATGAGAAATCCAACCAGCCCCGCAAGAGCAATGATCAGGGGCATAACCACCAGGGCGACTGCCATCAGATTCCGGAGAACCTGGATGTTTTTTGACACCTCCAGTATTCCCCGGATCCACACGCTGTTCTCCCAGCTCAGGGTCAATTGTAAGTCCAATACATAAAACTGTGTATCCCCTGCGTCCACCAGGCGGGTCAGCCCGTTCTGAAAAGGCTCCTCCACAGTGAAAGCCACCGGCACCTGTCCGGCCAGCAGAGACTCGTTCTGACTATAGACCAGTGTATAGACGCCATTGCTATAAAAGATAAAATCTTCCCCAATTGCAAAGGAACCATCCTCTTCAAGCGTTACCTGCCCAATGTTTTCGCGGACGGTCTGATCCAGCTGCTCCATAGAGGTCTGGGCAGACACGGAATCGCTGATGGTTAACAGAAACCCCAGCAGCAGCGCTGCCATAAGAAACATCAGCAGAAGGTACCAGATTGTAATTTTGACTTTAACACTGATCTTCCTCATGGAACTCATCCTCCTTTTTCTGGTTCCTGGATCATCCATCCTACTCCCTTCACTGTACGGATAAGCTTCTGTTCCCACCCCGCGTCGATTTTTTTCCGCAAACGGCTCATATATCCATCTACATTATTGGAACTGCCGGAATATTCATAATTCCAGATACGGTCCTCAATCTGCTCCCGGGACAGAACCTTTCCCTTGTTCCGCAAAAGATACTCCAAAATAGAAAACTCCTTGGGCAAAAGCTGAATCTCATCTCCGCCCCTTGTAACACGGCGTGTTTTCGCATCCAGAACCAGATCTCCGGCAGCAAAATGGTTCGTGCGCTGTCCGCTGTGCTTGCGCGTCATAGCTCTGATACGCGCCAGCAGCTCATCAAAACTGAAAGGCTTGACAAGATAATCGTCCGCCCCCAGATCCAGTCCCTTCACACGATCATTCACGCTGTCACGCGCCGTCAGAAAAAGTACCGGGGTATCATTCTTCCGTTCCCGCATCTCTCTGACCAGCGTATAACCGTCCTTTTTGGGCATCAATACATCCAGAACAACGCCATCATACTCTGCCCCCTCCAGAAAAAACTCCGCGTCCTCTCCATTGTAGCACCCATCTACGGTATAACCGGCCTTTTTCAGGACATTCTGTATAAGCAAATTCAGATCCTTTTCATCCTCTACCACTAAAATACGCAATATATTCCTCCTCCTTCTCCTGCCGGGATAACCCCTTCCCCTTTTGATAAATAATATTTTACATGAACGGATGCTGTTTTACAACGTATTCTGTAACAGAATCCCGGTATCCATCCCGGACGTCCGCCATACGTCCTTCGTTTGCCCCGGATGATCCGGCAGCAGGCTGCACAGGGTATGGACTGTCAATTTCCAGAGAAAAAACCAGCCCTGTAAAAAAGGCTGGCTTTCATTATTCACTCTTAATTCATGTTCGCAAATCTTTCTACCGCTTTTGTGAAACTTTCGATTGTTCTGTCTGCGTCGCCATGTCTGATTCCATCCTTAACACAATGCTTAATGTGTCCTTCCAGCACAACCTGTCCGGCTTTGTGCAGTGCCGACTTTGCAGCATTTATTTGTGCAAGAATGTCCTCACATGGAATGTCTTCGTCTACCATCCGGTCAATTGCCTGCACCTGTCCGATAATCTTCTTTAAGCGCCGGTGAAGATTGTCCGCGTCCATACATTGTTTCATGTTGCACCTCCTCGCATACCACCAGGGGTATATACATGATTATTATATAATTCGCCGGTTTTGTCAAGAAGCCGCCTTTCCATCTTTTATCTGCCGCCTGTCATTTACACAAAATCTCTGAAGCAATCCCCTACTCCCAGCTTACATTTCCGTCTGAAATTTCCAATGTATAAACACCGTGGGTGGCTGTATGAGAACGGGGATAAGAAGCATCCGTTGCCATATATGCGTAATAATCACAGATATACCAGGTACCATTTTGCTTTAAAGCAGCCCAGCTGTGATTTGTCATGCCCCCATGAACGGACGTAATCTGCCCAAAGGTTACGCGGCTCTCAAAACCAAGTACCTTTGCCACATAAGCGGTAGCCGCCGCAAAACAGTAACAGTTTCCTTTCTGATTTGTAAAATAATAATTGGCGCGTCCAGCCACATCCTGTTTTCCTGGAACTCCCGTAATCCGCTCATAATTATAGCCGGCGCCATACAGATATGTATAACAGGACCGGAACCGTTCCAATGGCGTCTGTGAAGAATTACTATGCGCATTCACGAAAGCTACAGCTTTCATTACAACAGAATCCGTAATCTGTTTTCCAGTGTCGTCCACATAATAGCTTCCTACTATCGTATTTTTCTGAAGAACGCCGTTTTTGTAATAATATTTATAGCCGTCGCCTTTTGAGATCCATCCATTGACATCATACGTTCTGCCGCCGGTAAAAGAATAGGATACGCCTCCGAAGGTTTTCTTTCCGGTAAAATCAAAATTCACTTTTCCATTCTCAATGAGCCACACACCATTTTCATTATAACCGATGCCATTATATGTCAGGATTACCTGTCCGCCGCTGACATACCACCATGCAGTCTCGCCATCCAGTACCCCCTTAATCACATTATAAGTCTGGAATTGTACCTTTCCACCGGTAAGATACCACCAGCCGTTCTGATTTTCCGCAAATCCCTGAAAAGAAAAATTAACCTTTCCGTTTTCGATTCTCCACCAGCCATTGGAATTCTTTGCCACACCGGTATATGAAAAATCCACTTTTCCGCCGCGGATATACCACCAGCCATTTTCATTTTTCTCTACACTATTACAGCTGAAATCTACTTTGCCTTTGACAATCCGCCACCAGCCGTTGGAATTCTTTGCAATTCCGGTATATGTAAAATCAACCTTTCCATTACGGATATACCACCAGCCATTTCCATTTTTCTCTACACTATTACACTCAAAATTGACGCGTCCATTTTCTATGCGCCACCAGCCATTTGCATTCTGCGCAACAGTATCTGTAAAAGTTACTTTTCCGCCACGGACATACCACCAGCCGCTCTGCCCATTCACCGTCCCCTTTACGACGCTATTTATATTAAAATTCACTTTGCCATTCTGGATATACCACCAGCCATTTTCATTTTCTGCAAATCCATTATAGGAAAAATCCACTTTCCCATTTCTGATTTTCCACCAGCCATTTCCGTTCTGCTCTACACTGTTGCAGCTGAAATTCACACGGCCATTCTCAATACACCACCAGCCATTTGCGTTTCTGGCAACTGTATCAGTAAATATGACCTTGCTGCCCTGTACATACCACCAGCCGCTCTGTCCATTCACCGTCCCCTTCATGACATCAGATTTATTAAACCAGACCTTACCGTTTTCCAGATACCACCAGCCGTTCTGATTTTCCGCAAATCCTGTAAAGTTAAAATTAACTTTTCCGCCCTCTATGCGCCACCAGCCGTTTGCATTCTTTGCCACACCATAATAAGAGAAATCCACCTTTCCGTCTTTCACATACCACCAGCCGTTCTGGTTTCGTGCCACGGTATCTGTCTCTGAAAAGCGGCCATTCTGTACCAGCCACCATTCGCCATTGTGCCCCTCCACATTTGTCACTTTTACAATATCCTGAAGTGAACTGTCCCATGTGCCATTTATGGCATAACAATAACTTCCATCTGTCATTTTCACAAAGCCGGTTCCTGTAAAATACGAATCATTCTGCTCACAATACAGACGGTTGCCGGACACTACATATTCCGGCTCTGCTACAACCTCCTGGTCGGACGATTGTGATTCTGATACGTCTGTTTCACCTTCATCTGATTCTTCCGGTTCTGTATCACTTTCTGAATACATTTCATCCACTGTGACACTTTCTTCCAATTCTGTACTCTGTTCCGGAATCACGTTTTTTTCTGAAGCAATCGCCGGAATCGCCATAAGCGATAAGGACAAAATAACAATTCCAGACAAACTTTTCACTTTTGACTTTTTCATAGTTCCCTCTTTCTGTTTCTGAAAAATTTATTCTGCCAGAGCAGCGCCTTCTGAAATCCACTGTCTGACAAGACTTACATTCTCCTTTGCTGCCTGCGCAATTTTCTCTGCTGATATTCCCATCTCCGCCATGGACAATGCCATTTCTCTCTTACCTTCTTCTCTTCCTTCTTCTCTTCCTTCTT
>CAYLWI010000090.1:0-2400 GCA_964387345.1 uncultured Eubacterium sp.
TGAACCAGATCAGAATACCACAGATAATCAGTACTATCGGAACTGCCACAATCAGCAGACCTGCACTTGTATAAACCAATGCCTGGTTTACGCTGAGGCGGTCATATGAGTAGTCCTTGGCGTCAATGGACACGGTCACTTCAGAATCCGAATAATCACTGACAATTCCCTTGAACAATTCCAGATTCTGTCCGGAAACGTAGCTATCCACATCATCATTAAACGCAACCACGGAAGCAATCACGGTAATATCTGCTCCAGACTCTGAATCTGTCACATTTGCGCCGATTACAAAGGTCCCTTCCTCATCTCCATCCTCTTTCTCATAAGTGGTGAGATTGACCAGGTCACTCTTCAGATATGCCGAGGACGATGTTTCCAGCAACGATGTATAGGTCAGGGTATCAGAATCCTCCTGGGTAAACTCAACAGCCTGCGCATCCAGAATCATAACATATCCGTCCACGCCGGAGGTCTGATCCGCTGACTGGACGTCGGGAAGCAGATAAAACGGATACTGGTAACAATGGGTAAGATCCCCTTCCATTACCATTCCCTGCTTTATATTCAGCCCATACTGCTCCAGTATGGAATTAAAATTCGTCATATCCCCGGTGGCCTCATAGGAAGAGGTAATCAAGGCTTTTCCTCCGCCGGCCAGATAATCAGACACCTTGGCCGCGTCATCCTCTGAAAAGTCTGTTGTAGGGCCATTAATAATAATCGCCGCCGCGTCGTCCGGGATTTCATCGCTGGTCAGCAATGTCAGACTTTCCACCGATAAATTCATTTTCTCAAGAGCATCCGTAAAAGAACTATCCAGATCTGTTTCTCCATGACCGGTAATGACATAAACCGTCTGCAGATCATCACTGGTCACATAACTGATGGCGCTGGTCAGCTGTCCTTCGCCGTCATAAGAATCAATTGTCTGTGTATACGTGGTATAATCTATGGAGTATTCATACAGATCATAATAGTCTACCACCCTGGAGATATCCCCGCAGACCACGATCACACTTCCCTCGGTCGGAGCGGTATCCGTGTAGGTCGTGTAAAAATTCGGTGAGACGGTCGGATCTATATATTCCACAGAAATATAATCACTGCCCTCCTCATAACGTTCCAACGTTTTCGCCAGCGTTGCGTCTGCTTCATCTTCTGTAGCAAGAACATACATTGTAATATCCTGATCCAGTGAATCCAGAACTTCGTAAGTATCATCTGTCAGGGTATAAAGCTTCTGTCCGGTTACGTCAATATCTTTCACGGATTCCGGAAGCTGGGAAGCCAGAACATTGACAACCACTACAATGGCCATGCCGATCAGTACAAAAGCAGAATTAAATACTCCCCGTCTGATCTTCTTCGAACTGACAGACCAGCGGTACTTCTGAACCAGCTGGCATGTCAGGAACAGAAACAGCGCCGTTGCCGTAATATAGTAAATAATCCCTGTTACATCCAGGACGCCACTGGTAAAACTTTCCAGCGGCTGCGAAATCGCAAAGCATTCCAGAATCTTTGTCAGAAGATTTTCTGAAGATGTAACGATCTGGATAATACTATCCATCATATATCCCAGAAAGAGAACGGCAAAAGACAGTACCGCCGCAATCACCTGGCTCTCTGTTAACGCTGACAGAAACAGTCCTATGGAAACAGCCAGAAGTCCGAACAGCCATACGCCAAGAATCGCCGTATAACTCTCGCCAAATGGTACTGAACCAAAGATACTCATAACCAGCGGACAGATACATACAACAGCTATGGCTATGCTGAACACAATAACCATGGCCAGGAACTTCCCGAGAATTACCCTGGGAATGGAAACCGGAGCCGTATATAACAGCTGATCCGTTTTTGTTTTCCTGTCCTCCGCCATACTCCGCATCGTCAGAACCGGAATAATCAGCAGGAAAATAAAGGTGGAACCCGACAAAGCATACGAAATATACGCATATCCCATATTCAGGTTATACGCCCAGAAATACAGATTAAATACAAACAAAAAGGCCGCCAGGAAAATCCATCCGATCACAGAAGTAAAGTAGGCCCGCAGCTCTCTCTTAATAATTGCTTTCATAAGACTACTGTTCCTCCTTTCCGCCAGTCAGTTCCAGGAATACATCCTCCAGTGATTTCACCAGACTGGTCATCTCCAGAAGAACTATCTGATTCTCCGCGCAATAACGGAATACACTTTCTCTCAGATCCAGCCCTGTCTCAACGTTTACTTCCATCCGGATCTCTTTCTCATCCTGCATGTTATCTGTCTCTTCTGCTTCCATCCAGTCTCCCGGATCCTCCTCCGGGATATCCACAGTCATTTCATCTGCCATCCCGGAAACCATCTCGGAAGATTCTGCATCATTTACTACTTCAGAATCTGTCTCTGAA
>CAYLWI010000090.1:2500-7425 GCA_964387345.1 uncultured Eubacterium sp.
TTCAGAATCTGTCTCTGAAAATTTTACATCATCTGCTATTCCGGAAACTATCTCAGAAGATTTTACGCCGGGAATACTGCCTATCCCTCCGGCCTTCTCCTCCGTTGTCCGTACAGTCAGCTGCAGCCTCTGGGCTCCGCTCATCTCCTCTTCCAGATGTTCCATACTGTCGCTGGCCACAAGCTTTCCCTTATAAATAATGAATACATGGTCACAGACAGCGCTGACTTCCTGCAGAATATGTGTGCTCAGAATCACGGTATGCTTTTCCCGCAAAGACTGGATCATTTCACGGATCTCTATGATCTGCTTCGGATCCAGACCAACTGTCGGCTCATCCAGAATAACGATCTCCGGCAGCCCCATCAACGCCTGGGCCAGCCCTACCCGCTGACGGTAGCCTTTGGAAAGATTGCGGATCAGCCGGTTCTTCACCGGCTCCAGCTTTGTCAGATCCATCACCTGTTTAATATCTGCCATCTGACTGTGTTTATCTATTTTTTTCAGTTCCGCTACAAACTTAAGATATTCCAGAACCTTCATGTCGCCATATACCGGCGGAAGTTCGGGCAGATACCCGATACACTGTTTTGCCTGTTCCGGCTCTTTGTTTATATCGTGTCCATTAATAATTACTTCTCCGGAAGTAGCGCCGATGTAGCCGGTAATCATATTCATGGTGGTCGATTTTCCCGCGCCGTTGGGACCGAGGAAGCCATAGATATTGCCCGGTTCCAAAGTAATGTTCAGATCATTTACAGCCACATTCTCACCATACTTTTTTGTAAGATGTCTGATTTCAATCAAAACTTCTTCCTCCTATATATTCTTTACGGCAAAAATGTTACTGACCCTCACAGTAACCACACAAATGAGATATGCTCACTCTCTGCTTATTCTGCCGTAGTTTACTCTACGCCGGAAATGTGAAGATATTACGGCGGAAATGTGAAGAATATGTGTAAGAATTTACCAGTCCGGAAACAGAAAAAGGAGCTGCAGGCTCCGGTCTGACCGGAGCCTGCAGCCCACTGCTTCATTCTGTAAATTCTGACTATACTATCTGATGCTTCGCCACAAACACCGGGAAAGTATCGGTACCTTTGACTTCCCTTCCACTGGTGATGACGGCGCGCTTGTCCGTAATGATGTACTCGATATGGGCGCCTGCCTCAATTACTGTATCCTGCATCAGTACACAGTTCTTCACAACAGCCCCCTTTCCAATCCGCACACCGCGGAAAAGAACACAATTCTCTACTTCGCCTTCAATCACGCAGCCATCGGCAGCCATGATATTCTTTACCTTTGCGCCTCCGATATACCTGGTCGGATTATCATCCCGGAGCTTGGTGTATATGGTTCCATTTTTGAAAAGATTATCACGATTCTCATCATCCAGAAGACGCATATTCTCATCAAAGTAGGATTTCATATCGCTGATCCGCCCGAAATATCCGTCATACTCATACCCGATCACCCTGATTTCATCCAGGCACTTTGCCAGAACATCCCGCTCAAAATATATAGATCCCTGCATATAGGCGTCCTTCACCATATCCAGCAGGAATTTCCGGTCAATACAGTAAATGTTCATACCAAAATTCTGCACACCCGGAATCTGGGGATTAATGTACATCCTGGTAATCCTTCCATCCTGGATATCATATGTATAATACATCCCCTTGTTCATCACCTTCGCGCTGAGCGCGCTCTTTGGAAGTTCCTCTTTTGTATACGCAACCGTAACATCCGCCCCGCTGTCAATATGGGCCTGGATAAACTTTTTAAAATCGAAGTTGGCCGCGATATTGGTATCGGAAATAATTACATACTTTTCTTTCTGAGTATCCAGAAAACTTTTGATATGGGCAAGGGCTTCAATCCGCCCTTTATATACGTTCATGGATTTCTCCGCGAAAGGCGGCCAGATCGTCAGACCACCATTCTTACGTGTCAGATCCCACTCCCGTCCGGATCCCAGATGATCCATCAGAGAATGATAATTCTGCCTTGCCAGGATAGAGATATTATCAATCCCGCTGTTCACCATGCTGGACAGGACAAAATCAATCATACGGTAACGGCTTGCAAACGGAATAGAAGCCATCAGACGCTCGCTGGTCAGTTCCGGCACCAGCGCGTCGTACGCGTTCGGAAAAATAATACCCAGTGCTGTCTTTACCATTGTTCTTCACCATCCTTTACATTTTCACTTACCATCGCATGCGAACCGATCGTAGCGCCGCTTCCTACATACACATTGGGACCAATCGTGGCGACTCCCTGTTCCTCGCCATCTTTCACTGCGCCAATCACTGCGTTTTCACCGATCACTGCGTTCTCTGCCACAATACAGTGCTCAACTACCGCACCCGCCTTAATCACAGTGCCGCCCATGACAACGGCGTCCTTCACAACTGCTCCCGGAGCCACCTTCACGCCGGAATACAGAATAGAGTGCGAAACATCGCCGTCAATGCGGCATCCATCTGTAATCATGGAGTTTTCGATCTTCGCGTTCATGCCAATCTTATGCCCGGTCATACCGGCATTGCGGCTGTAAATCTTCCAGTCGTCATTGAACAGGTCAATTCCGCTGTTCTCCGGATCCAGAACCTCCATATTAGCCTCCCAGAGGGAAGAAATCGTCCCGACATCCTTCCAGTATCCATCAAAACGATACGCATACATACGGCGGTTATCTCTCAGCAGAGCAGGGATAATATTGTTGCCAAAGTCATTCTCAGAGTCCGGATCTGCCTCATCCTCTTCCAGATATTTGCGGAGAATATCCCAGTTAAAGATATAAATCCCCATGGAGGCCAGATTCGACCTGGGATTCTTCGGCTTCTCCTGAAATTCTGTAATCTTATCATCCTCATCCGCCACCATCAGACCGAACCGGGAAGCCTCCTCCCAGGGAACCTCCATGACGGCAACGGAAAACTCAGCATTCTTTTCCTTATGGAAACGCAGGAAATCACTGTAATCCTGCTTGCAGATCTGATCTCCGGAAAGAATTATAACATATTCGGGGTCATATCTCTCAATAAATGAAATATTCTGATAAATCGCATTGGCCGTACCCTTATACCAGTCAGAGCCGCTGGCCCGCTGATATGGCTGAAGCAGATGAATACCTCCTTTCAATCTATCCAGATCCCAGGGCTGTCCATTCCCGATGTACTCATTCAGTACATACGGCTGATACTGTGTCAGGACCCCTACCGTATCAATCCCCGAATTCACACAGTTCGAAATCGGAAAGTCAATAATCCGATATTTTCCGCCAAACGGAACTGCAGGTTTGGCTAATTTTTGTGTCAGAGCATATAAACGGGAGCCCTGACCTCCGGCGAGAAGCATAGCAACTATTTCTTTTCCCACTTTCGTTTCCCCTCTTTCCATATGTTTCTTTCATAATTATAATTACTTCCGAGTAATTACAATCCATGTAAATACTATACTACATTTTCAACAAAAATAAAAGTTGTTTTTATGATTTTTTAAATGATTTTTACAAATTTCTCTCTGTTTTGGCAAAAAAAATCACAGGGCACACAAAAATGTATACTCCGTGATGTTTTTTACAGAATATGCCCGGATTCCCACCTTGAACGGCAGCTTACCGGTAAATAATGTCATTCCTGCCCGGTCCGTTGGATACCATGGTAATCGGGAAACCAATCTGCTCCTCAATAAACTCTACATATCTGCGGCAGTTCTCCGGAAGGTCTTCATATTTCCTGATCCCGCGGATATCGCATTTCCACCCGGGAAGTTTCTTCAGAACCGGTTTTGCTTTTTCCAGTTTCACAGTAACAGGAAATTCTGTTGTTACCTCGCCGTCAATCTCATAACCGACACAGACAGGAATCTCATCCAGGTAACCAAGAACATCCAGCACCGTAAACGCGACATCGGTAGCTCCCTGAAGACGGCACCCGTATTTGCTGGCCACACAGTCAAACCATCCCATCCGTCTGGGACGTCCGGTAGTAGCCCCATACTCCCCGCCATCGCCGCCGCGGCGTCTTAGTTCATCTGCTTCTTCGCCAAAAATCTCACTGACAAAAGCGCCCGCTCCAACAGCGCTGGAGTATGCCTTACATACTACGATTACCTTCTGGATTTCATAGGGCGGGATGCCGGCTCCAATGGCTCCGTACGCCGCCAGGGTCGAAGACGATGTTACCATGGGATAAATACCGTGATCCGGATCTTTCAGGGTTCCAAGCTGTCCCTCCAGAAGAATCTCCTTCCCTTCTTTCAGGGCTTTCCAGAGGTAAGAAGACACATCGCAGATATAAGGCTCTACCATCTTTTTATATTCATGAAGGGTATCAAGCAGTTCATCGGGGTCAAGAAGCGGTTTGTGATACAGATGCTCAAGAAGTACGTTCTTCGCCTCACAGGTGCGGATAACCTTATCCTTTAACAGCGCTTCATCAAACAGCTCGCTGATCTGGAAACCGGTCTTGGCATATTTATCCGAATAAAAAGGCGCGATACCGGATTTGGTAGAACCGAAGGATCTGCCTCCCAGACGCTCTTCCTCATACTGATCAAACAGCACATGATAAGGCATTACCATCTGCGCGCGGTCAGACACCAGAAGCTTCGGCATGGGAACCCCCTTTGACACAATATCCTGGATTTCTTTAAACAGAACCGGAATATTCAGCGCTACGCCATTTCCGATCACACTTGTCGTATGATTATAAAAACACCCGGATGGAAGTGTATGCAACGCAAACTTTCCATAATCATTCACAATAGTATGTCCCGCGTTCGCGCCGCCCTGGAAACGGACGATAATATCAGCCTCCTTCGCCAGCATGTCGGTAATTTTCCCCTTACCTTCATCTCCCCAGTTTGCTCCAACAACTGCTTTTACCATTTTCTATCTTTTCCTCCTTTTT
>CAYLWI010000091.1:0-7245 GCA_964387345.1 uncultured Eubacterium sp.
AGACTCACAACAAATGTATTTTATCAGAACCGGAGCAGGATTGCAACAATTATTTAAAAAAATTGTCTAATAAAATTATCTGTTCATTCCCATCCGGATTTTATAAATTGACTATTTCTTTTTATGCAGAAAGTGAGTATAATAGATAAAAAGTGTCGCAGACCGGCAGATGAGCAGCCGGTCTGCGAGAACAGAAAAGATGGAGGTATTGTATGAGAGGTCAGATCGAGAATTCCCTGGGCACCATCAGCATTGATTCTGAGGTGGTTGCCACTTATGCCGGCTCTGTGGCGGTAGAATGCTTCGGTATTGTAGGTATGGCCGCCGTGAATATGAAGGACGGGCTGGTAAAACTCCTGAAAAGAGATTATCTGCATCATGGCATTTCGGTCCAGATTGAAGATAATGATAAAATCACCCTGGATTTTCATGTAATTGTATCTTATGGCGTCAGTATCTCAACGGTTTCCGATAATCTGATATCTACTGTAAAGTATAAGGTAGAGGAGTTTACGGGAATGAAGGTGGAGAAGATCAATATCTTTGTTGAGGGAGTGAGAGTGATTGATTAAGGAGGAACAACAGGTGAATACACAGACTATTGATGCGGAGCTCCTTGCCAGGATGTTTCTGGCGGGCGCCAGAAATCTGGACGCGAAAAAGGAGTGGATCAATGAACTGAATGTTTTCCCGGTTCCGGATGGGGATACCGGAACCAATATGAGCATGACAATTATGTCAGCGGTGAAAGAAGTAAGCGCGATTCAGCCTCCTGTGATGAAGGAGCTGGCGAAAGCGATTGCCTCCGGCTCTCTGCGCGGCGCGAGAGGTAATTCCGGCGTCATTCTTTCACAGCTGTTCCGCGGCTTTACAAAGGTGATTTCCCAATACAACAAGCTGGACAAGCTGGTTATCTGCGAGGCGTTTCAGAAAGCCTGTGAGACTGCTTACAAAGCGGTTATGAAGCCGAAAGAGGGTACGATTCTTACCGTGGCCAGGGGAGCTGCGGACAAGGCCCTGGAGCTTTCCTGTGATGATGATTATCCCATGGAAGCATATCTTGCCGCTATTGTACAGGAGGCGGAGCGTGTGCTTGCCCTTACTCCTGAGATGCTTCCTGTTTTGAAACAGGCCGGTGTGGTGGATTCCGGCGGACAGGGACTTGTACAGGTACTGAAGGGCGCCCTGGACGCTTACCTTGGGAAAGAGATTGATTATACGATAGAGGAGGAAGAGGAAGTTTCCTCCGGTATTGTAAAAATATCTGCCCGGACAGAGGAGGAGATCCGGTTTGGTTACTGTACGGAGTTTATCATTGTATTGAAGAAGCCTCTTACGGATGATGAGGAGCATGAATACAGGGCTTTCCTGAATTCCATAGGGGATTCCATTGTACTTGTGGCAGATGACGAGATTGTAAAGACTCATGTACATACGAACGACCCCGGTCTCGTACTTCAGAAAGCGCTGACTTTTGGAGCTCTGAGCCGGATCAAGATAGACAATATGCGTGAAGAGCATCAGGAGAAGCTGATCAAAGACGCCGCCAGACTGGCAGAAGAACAGGCGGAGGCAGAGCAGAAAGCAGCCGGGGATCCGGAAAAGGAGATTGGATTTATCGCAGTTTCCATCGGCGACGGCATCAATGAGGTGTTTAAAGGGCTTGGAGTGGATTATCTGATTGAAGGCGGCCAGACCATGAATCCCAGTACGAATGATATGATGAAAGCCATCGGGAAGGTAAACGCCAGGACTGTTTTTATCTTCCCGAATAATAAAAATATCATTCTCGCGGCCAACCAGGCGGCTTCCCTGGAGGAAGGGAAGGAGATCATTGTAATCCCCACCAGAACGATTCCCCAGGGAATTACAGCCATGATTAATTATGTGCCGGAGGCCGGTGTGGAGAATAACAAGAACACCATGATGGAGGTAATTACCACTGTGAAAACCGGACAGGTCACTTATGCGGTACGGGACACCGTAATTGATGATATTGAGATCCGGGAAGGAGATTACATGGGAATCGGTGATTCCAGCATTCTGTCTGCAGGATCAGATATGGATGCGGTGATTCATGAGATGGTGGAGAAAATGATAGATGAAGAATCTTCTTTTATTTGCGTGTATTATGGCGCGGACGTGAAAGAGGAGGACGCAAAGGCTCTTGGCGCTTATCTGGAAAAGACATATCCGGAGTGTGAGGTCGAGATCCAGAACGGCGGACAGCCGATTTACTATTATTTGATTTCAGCAGAATAAGAATTGGAGATCGGAATGAAATTAGATTCCCCCGTTAGAAATATTAAAGGTATCGGTCCGAAAACAGAACAGTTATTTCACACGATAGGAGTATACACCGTTGGTGATATACTCCTGTATTTTCCCCGGGGATATGAACGCTGTCCCGATATCTGCGGTGTGGATGGGATTGTGCCGGACCGGAAGAACGCCATATATGTGCGGGTGGCCAGAACGCCGTCGGTGAACCGGCATTCAAAATTGCAGACCGCTGTTCTGGATGTGCCGGGAGAAAGCAGAAAGCTCAGAATTATGTGGTTCCGTGCTCCTTATGTGCGTTCCCTCGTAAAACCGGGCGGTTATTACGTGTTTTATGGAAGAGTAACAGAAAAAAATGATCTTTATTATATGGAACAGCCGGAAGTTCTTTCCCTGGACCGTTACCAGGAAATCCGGAAGACACTTCAGCCGGTTTACCGGCTGACAAAAGGTCTCTCCAGTGCCCAGATCCGGAAGGCGGTGGGACAGGCGCTGGAAGAACTTCCCATGGAACTGGAATATCTTCCGGAAGATATCCGTATCCGGAATCATCTGAGCGAGTACAATTTCGCTCTGCGGAATATGCATATGCCCCGGGATGAGGAAAGCTGTATTGCAGCCAGGAACCGGTTTGTTTTTGATGAATTTTTCTTCTTTATTTTGTGTATGCAGATGACAAAGGATCAGTCCGCGGCGTTGGAAAACAGTTTTCATTTTATCAGCCCGGAACAGATAGAGAATGCAGAACAGACAGAACCGGGCGGAGAAAATGAAGATTTTGTTGAAGACCTGATCCGGAAACTGCCCTACGAGCTGACCAGAGCACAGCAGAGAGTAATCCGGCAGGTGCGGAAGGATATGCGGGGCGGCACAGTGATGCAGCGCCTGATCCAGGGGGATGTGGGATCGGGGAAGACAATCGTGGCCTTCCTTGCCATGCTGGACTGTGCCAACAGCGGTTATCAGGCGGCAATGATGGCTCCCACAGATGTACTTGCCAGACAGCATGAGCAGAAGCTCCGGAAGCTCTGTGACAGCTTCGGCCTTTCTTTTCCCATAGTCCTGCTGACAGGGTCTCTTACGGCGAAGCAGCGGTGTGAGGCGTATGCCGTGATTGAGAGGGAAAAGAGCGCCCTGATTGTGGGAACACATGCGCTGATCCAGGATAAGGCCAGCTACCGGGAGCTTGCCCTGGTGGTTACGGATGAGCAGCACCGTTTCGGGGTGAAGCAGAGAGAGAACTTTTCCATGAAGGGGAATCATCCCCATATTCTGGTAATGAGCGCTACTCCCATTCCCCGGACGCTGGCGATTATTTTATATGGTGATCTGGATATATCTGTGATTGATGAGGCGCCGGCCAGGCGGAAACCCATCAGGAATTGTGTGATAGATCCCTCCTATCGGAAATCTGCTTACCGGTTTATGGAAAAAGAAATCCGCCAGGGCCATCAGGTTTATGTGATCTGTCCCCTTGTGGAAAGTTCTGAGTACATGGAGGGAGAGAATGTACTGGATTATACGGAGCGGTTAAGGCAGATTTTTCCGCCGGATATCCAGATCGGATGCCTTCACGGAAAGATGAAGACGGAGGAGAAAAACAGTGTGATGGAGGATTTTCTGGAGAACAGGATCCAGATTCTGGTTTCTACTACTGTGATTGAGGTGGGGGTGGACGTCCCCAATGCCACCGTAATGATGGTGGAAAACGCGGAGCGGTTCGGACTGGCCCAGCTTCATCAGCTCCGGGGACGGGTGGGGCGCGGAGACGCCCAGTCGTACTGTATTCTGATGCAGGGCAGTGAGACGAAGAAGGAAAATAAGCGCCTTGCAATTCTGAATCAGTCCAACGACGGATTTTACATTGCCGGTGAGGATCTGAAGCTTCGGGGGCCGGGAGATTTTTTCGGTATCCGTCAGAGCGGGGATTTTGAGTTCCGCCTGGCGGACATTTATCAGGACGCGGATATGATGAGCCGGGCTTCCTATGAGGTGTCTGTACTCATGAAGGAGGATCCGTCCCTCCTCGCTCCGGAACACAGGGCGCTGAAAAAAAGATTGAGACTGTATACAGGCAGTGAATTTGCACTTCTGAATCTTTAACCGGAACAGAAAATATAGAATGTTACTTGATAGGAGGAGGCTGTTATGGCTCTTGATGGAATTGTTGTGGCCAATCTGGCCCGGGATCTGAATTATCTGTTCTCCGGGGCGCGCATCAGCAAAATTGCCCAGCCGGAACAGGATGAATTGTTATTGACCTTTAAGGGGAACGCCGGTCAGAAGCGTCTGGTGCTTTCGGCCAGCGCCTCCCTTCCTCTGGTATATGTCACAGATAAAAATAAGCCCAGTCCCATGACGGCGCCTAATTTCTGTATGCTTCTGCGGAAACATATTGCCAACGGGCGGGTGATTTCCGTGACACAGCCGGGGATGGAGCGGATCCTGGTTTTTGAAATTGAGCATCTGGATGATCTGGGAGATCTCCGGCAGAAAAAGCTGGTTGTGGAACTGATGGGAAAGCACAGTAATATTATATTCTGCGATGAAAAGGATCTGATTCTCGACAGTATCAAACATATTTCCGCCCAGGTCAGTTCTGTCCGGGAGGTGCTTCCGGGACGTCATTATTTTATCCCGGCCCAGCAGGGAAAGAAAAATCCGCTGGAGGAGACAGAACAGGGATTTGTGGAAACGGTTTCTTCCCGTCCCCAGTCTGTAAAAAAAGCAATTTATACTTCCTATACGGGATTCAGTCCCCTGGCCGCCAATGAGCTTTGTTTCCGGGCGGGGATTGACGGAGACGCTCCCTGCGCTTCCGTCGCGGAGACGGAATGGGAGTCCCTGGGAAGGCATTTCCGGTCTGTGATGAACGATATCCGGGAGGGATATTTTGTACCCCACATTGTGAAAAGCCAGGATGAACCGGTGGAATTTGCTTCCATTCCGCTTTATTCCTATGCGGACTGTACGGACTATCCCTGCCGGGATATTTCGGAGGCGCTGGAGAATTTTTACGCTGAGAAAAGCGCCTATACCCGCATCCGGCAGAAATCCGCGGATCTGCGCCATATAGTGAATACCTGTCTGGAAAGGAACCGGAAGAAGTATGATCTGCAGGAAAAGCAGTTAAAGGATACGGAAAAACGGGAAAAGTACAGATTGTATGGGGAGCTGATTCACACATACGGATACCAGGTGCCGGAAGGATCCAGAAGCTTTGAGGCGCTGAATTATTATACGAATGAAATGATACAGGTTCCCCTGGATCCGGATCTGACGCCCCGGGAAAACGCAAAGAAGTATTTTGACCGCTATGGAAAGCTGAAACGGACCTGTGAGGCTCTGACTGAACTGATCGGGGAAACCCGGCAGGAGATCGAGCACCTGGAGTCCATCGCCACCTCTCTGGATATTGCCGGATCGGAGGCGGATCTGGCGCAGATCCGGGAAGAAATGGCAGAGAGCGGATATATCAGATATAAACATACTTCAAAGAAAAAGCAGCAGAGTAAAAGCCGTCCCTATCATTACAGGACTGCGGACGGTATTGATATATATGTAGGGAAAAATAACTATCAGAATGATGAGCTTACCTTTAAATTCGCGGAGGGGAACGACTGGTGGTTCCATGCGAAAAAAATGCCGGGATCCCATGTGATCGTGAAGTCAAAAACCGGGGAGATTCCGGACCGGACTTTTGAGGAAGCGGGGCGGCTGGCTGCCTATTATTCGAAAGGACGGGGAAGTGAGAAGGTAGAGGTGGATTATCTTCAGAAAAAAAATGTAAAAAAACCCAATAAAGGGAAGCCAGGGTTTGTCGTTTATTATACAAACTACTCTCTGACTATAGATCCGGATATTTCGGGGATCAGGCTGGTAGAAGAATAAAAAAGAAGTGTGCAAAATTAATTTGACTTCGCAGGAAAAAGATTCTATAATAAAGTGATTTGTTGGGAATTTCTGACCATATTTTTGAGGAGAACAGAATGGTAAAGAGTATGACCGGATTCGGGCGCTGTGAACTGTCCGATGCTTATCACAGGGTTACAGTTGAGTTGAAATCTGTAAATCATCGTTATTTTGATGTGAATATCAAAATGCCGAAAAAGATGAATTTTTTTGATGTGCAGATCCGGACGCTGCTGAGGGAATATATCCAGAGAGGAAAAGTGGATGTCTTTATTACCTGTGAAGATCTGATCCGGAGGGATGTCCAGGTCCGGTATAATAAAGCGGTTGCCGGTGAATATCTGGGATATCTTCGTGAAATGGCGCGGGAGTTTTCCCTGGAGGATGATGTTCGCCTGAGCACCCTGGCCCGTTTTCCGGAGGTTTTTTCCATGGAAGATGTGGTTATGGATGGGGATGAGATCTGGGATCTTCTGGAAAGGACGCTGAAAAGCGCCCTGGAGCAGTTTGTTTCTGCCAGGACGGCGGAGGGAGAAAAACTGAAATCAGATCTTGTATTAAAGCTGAATCATATGCTTCAGAATGTGGACCGGATAGAGACCCGGGCTCCGGAGATTCAGGAAGAGTACCGGACGAAGCTGGAGACAAAAGTGGCTGAGCTTCTGGAGGACACCCAGATTGATGAATCCAGACTGTCGGCGGAAATTGTGATTTATGCTGATAAGATCTGTACCGATGAAGAAACTGTCCGCTTAAGAGCCCACATCCAGTCTATGCTGGATACACTGGAAGCTGATGAGGAAATCGGACGCAAACTGGATTTCATTGCCCAGGAGATGAACCGCGAGGCCAACACGATTCTTTCCAAGGCAAATGATCTGGAGACTTCGGATCTTGCGATTGAACTGAAAACAGAAATTGAAAAAGTCCGTGAGCAGATTCAGAATATTGAATAACAGACAGAAACCAGTCCGGGAAAGAGGTAACCCTCCAGAGGGTACCTGTATGGACAGAAACCAGTCCGGGAAAGAGGTAATCCTCCAGAGGATACCT
>CAYLWI010000092.1:0-1472 GCA_964387345.1 uncultured Eubacterium sp.
ATCAGTTCCTTCGCGTATTCCACGGTACTCGTGTCCGGATCCATCACATAAAGAGGCTGGTTCATGGAATAGGTAGTGGCGGTCATTCCGGTTCCGTCCACACTGTAGGAAGCCACATTCCAGGAGCCGCCTTCCGCAAGCTGATCCTTCACCAGCCCGGTCAGCAGACCATAGGAAATATCAGATTCAAAGCTTCCTTCTATACCATCCATAAGCTGTGAAAAGTTCTGCAGAATGGCAGTTGACTGCAGCTTCTGGATCACCCCGGTAATAACGGCCATCTGGTTTTCCCCTCTCTGCCGGTCTCCGCTGGCAAAGGCATAACGTTCCCGGGAAAAGGCCAGCGCCTGCTCGCCATTCAGCGTGTTGGTTCCCTGGTTGAAGTGATATCCTCCGGAGTCAAATTCCACCTCGGAATTCACTGTAATTCCGCCAAGGGCGTCTATCAGTTCCTGGAAACCGGAAAAGTTAATCCGGAAGAAGTAATTGATATCTATATCATACAGCATCCCCAGAGTGTCTTTGGATACCTTCACTCCATAAATTCCCGCATGGGTCAGTTTATCTTTTACGCCATCAGAGATAGACAGCGGTACATAATAGTCTCTGGGTGTGTTGATCAGCTGCACCTGATGGGTATTGGTATTCACAACTGCCAGGATATTCACATCACTGCGGCTCTTTGTAGATATATCTCCGGAAACATCAATTCCGCTGATATATATAGTAAAAACGCCGTCCGGCAGTTCATCCGAATCATCCTCACTTTCAAGGGCCGTCTGCAGACTATAGGAAGCCAGCTCCCGGATCTCATCTTCAAAAGATTCATACCCTTCCATTTCTGTGATCACATCCAGAAAGCCCTTATTCAGCAGTATGGCGCCGCAATCGCCATCCAGCAGTCCATCGGCCAGCGATACTACGTCATCATACTCCTTCGTGGCAATCTCCGATCCCAGCTCTTCATTGATCTGTGAAATCACATTATCGGTATCTTCTCTCCCCTGGGAGCTTAAGATACCAAACTCATAACCGGCGGCATCTGTAATGGTCTGGGCGGGATCATCAGTCAGAACATAAACTCCTATTTCTGTTGTCTCGTATTCCGCGTCTGTCACATCGCGCAGCGTATCATTGACCCGGAACAGGACAAGCCCTGCCGCACACAAAATCACTGAAACAAGTATCGACAGAATCAGTCCCGCAAAAAAACGTGGTTTCTTCCGTCCATCTCCCATCAGAAGCCGCAGAAGTACCGCCAGAACCGCAAGCACTACCACAAGCGCCATCAGAAACGTCCCCGGCAGCACATTCATCCAGTAAATCAGCACGATTGCCAGAACTGAAAGCACCATCTGTACAATGCTGACAATCCATCCAGTTATACGAAGCCCTGGATTTCCTCTTTTTCCCGTATCGTCTCTCATATTTTCCTCCTATCCTGGGCTGCTTTCTGCCCATCCGGTATCCTC
>CAYLWI010000092.1:1572-7011 GCA_964387345.1 uncultured Eubacterium sp.
TTTCCTCCTATCCTGGGCTGCTTTCTGCCCATCCGGTATCCTCCTGTCACCCCGGGAAGAACCTGCGTCCCCGGCTTACTGTTTTCCTTTCTCCCGCTGTCACCGGCTGTCCGGTAAGAATTGCCCGCGGATTTTCATAAAAGAGCCGTCCGGCCACATCATCAGACATCCTCTCTCTGATATAGTCCACGGCCTCCCGCATATCCGGAGACCGTCTCCGGACTCCATGACAGTCACTGGCCAGACAGGTGATCAGCCCATGATCCAGCAGTGTCGCTGCCGTGCGCTCCTCCCGTCTTCCAAAGACTCCGAGAAAGCTTCCCATGTTAACCTGTGTCAGAACCCCTTCCTCCATCCAGTAATATACCAGTTCCGGCGAATCCTGTACACAATAATACCGCTCGGGGTGTGCCAGGACCGGAACGCCGCCGGCCGCGAAAACCATGTACAGTCCATCTGTCATCTCATCCGGATGCATATCAAAAGGAAATTCAATGAGATAATTCCCTGTATGATTCAGGGAAATCAGCCTTCTCTCATCAATCATTCTCCGGACATCTCCTACCCCATAGATTTCCATCCCCCGGACAATCTTCAGCGGAATCTCCTCTGCCTCCAGCGCGCTCCGGAACCGGAGGAACGCGTCCCTGCAGACTCCGGAATCCTCATAATTTTCATAATGGCCCCGGATATTACAATGAGGGGTCGTCACCATCAGCCTCGTTCCTCCCCGGACCGCAGCCTCCGCCATTTCCAGAGATTCCTCCATGCTGCCGGAGCCATCATCCACTCCGGGCAGAATATGGCTGTGAATATCAATCATTGAGTTCCCCCTTTCATCCGGTAAAGACAACCATAAATTCTCACAAAACTCCTTCTTAACGGAATCATCCGCAGCCAGACATGTTCAAAAAATTCCCACCAGAAATCTCCCGGCCCCAGCCATTTCCCTTTCCGGCAGACCTTTGTTACGATCGCGAAAATCCGCTCCGGCTGCACCGGACCCTCCGTCACTGTCTGGGCATCTCCTATCATATAATATCCTTCCGGTTTTTTCAAGCGGATGCGATGCATGACAAACTGACCGCCGGGCCGTTCAAAAAACACCATGTCTCCCCGCCGCGGAGCCCGCCAGGGCGCCTTAAAGCAGATCCTGTCCCTGCCATGACAGAGAAACGGCGACATACTGCTTCCGGCGATCAGCATACTGACCTCTTTTCCTTCCCGGACCAGTTCCCGCAGCATAGAAACATACTCCCGGGTATCGACAATTCTTGTTTTTCCGCTGTCATAAAAACCGGAGCCGCTCATTTACTCCTCCTCTTCTTTTCCATCAGAATGACGGGTTCCGGCCTCCCTTTCTCCATAGCCGTAACCATAATGTCCATATTTTCCATATTTATGATATCCATATTTCCCATAACCGTAATTGCCATAGCCATACCGCCCATATCCATAACTTCCGATTGTCATGGCTTCGTCATTCAGCACATAGCCGATAATCGCGGATCCTGTATCAGCCATAAGCTCCAGCCCTGTAATCACCCTTTTCACAGGCTGGTAATCCTGCCGGATCACCATAAGAACAGCGTCTGCACAGGACGCCAGGAAGCTGGCGTCCTGAAGAATCCCGCAGGGCGGCGTATCAATAAGGATAAAATCATACTGCTCCCTCCAGGAATTCAGAAATTCTCTGACCGACTGGCTGGCCAGAAGAGACGGGATCCGGTTCTGATTCACCGGACGGCTTCCCGCCAGTATATCCAGACTGGTGTTCTTGTAGGCGCCGACCGCCTCTTCCAGCGACACTTCCTCCTGGAGAACAGACTCAAATCCCCAGGTATTCTTCATATCAAACTTGTCTCCCACAGAGGGATGGCGCAGATCACCGTCAACCAGCAGGACTTTGTGACCTTTCAGCGCGTAATCCAGAGCCAGATTCGCCGCAACCGTTGATTTTCCTTCTCCCTCCGCCGCGCTTGTAATCACCAGAATCTGCTGGTTTTCCTTCTTCATTTTCCGGAAAGAACGGATGCAGAGAGTATTTACAGCCTCTGTAAAAGAAGGCGTTGCGGCCCGCCGGTCAATCAGCATCAGCTGCCTGTTTTTGCTGCTCCTCCGCTTCATATAATTCCGGGGAATCGCTCCGATACACTGAACATTTGTATAACGCTTCAGACTGTCCCCGGACATCACTGTTCTTCTGGTATAGCTCAGGATAATCAGAATCACAAGATATACCGCCGCTCCGCCGCCAGCGCCATAAGTCAGCAGCGTCCTTCTCCCGATACTGTTGCTGGGGGAGGACGGCAGCCCTGTAGTATCCAGAAGCGTCAGAGTTATATTTCCCACAATATACCGGGCCACCTGGGGATAGTTCTCAATTACCGACTGCAGTACATTATAGGACAGATCCGGATCTTCTGATGTGACACTGATCTGGAACAGACTGGTATTCTCCAGGGCCGAGACTGTAATATCCGCATCCAGTTCATCCAGCCCCAGATCCTCCCGGACCACATCCTTTAACGCTCCGCTTTCCAGAATATAGGGAAAGGTCGCGTTCATCTGCTCCAGGGTGATCTGCGCGCTGTAACTGCTGATGGAATCCTCGGAATCTCCCACATTTACTGTAAAAGAAGAAGAAGCTGTATAAACCGGAGTAAAGAAAAACAGGCGGTAAAGCCCCGCGATGCCGACGCCGGCAGCAGCCAGAACCAGCAGCAGCCACCAGGTTCTTTTAAAGCATTTCCATCCCTTGACAATTCCCTTGATGATATCTATTTTGTTTTCTTCACTGTCCACATGTCTGGTTTCATATTCTCTCATTTTCATTACCTGCTCTGCTTCCCGATTTATTATAATGGGAGTACTTACCGTAGCTGCCGGCGCCGTAACTGCCGGAAACGCCAGTTTTCTCCGCCAGTCCCTGACGCACGCCGTTAAACACACATCCAATCAGTTTGGTACCCGTATTATCCAGGGCATCAATTGCATCATTAATATAACAGGTTTCCATCACATCCTGGCGGATGACCAGCAGACTGGCGTCCGCCAGGGCTGCATATCCCTCCGTATCTGCTACAAAGGCCATAGGAGCCGTATCCAGAATAATATAGTCATACCGCGCTTTCATTTTCTTTACAATCTTTTCCAGATATGTGAAAGAGTCCTTATCCATCTGGGAAGCGGCAGGCTGTTTCCCAAACGCCACCGCCAATCCCGGGATCTGATTCTGCTGTACCACCCGGACCTTTTCCCGCCGGGAAATGGCGGTACAGAAATCACAGGATCCGGGACAGTGGAAGCCGAAAATCTTATACTGGGCGGGCTTACGGAAATCACAGTCTGCCAGGAATACTTTCTTTCCCTCCTGGGCCAGAGCCACTGCAATATTGGCTGCCACTGTGGATTTCCCCTCATTCTCCGAAACACTGGTAACCATAAGAACCTTTCTGTCCTCTGCATCCATGGCAAAACGGACCCTGGCCGCCAGCATCCGGTAAGATTCCACATACATGAAGCTCAGCATGGGGTTGGTCAGCAGAAGTGAAAATTCCTTCGCCGCTTTTTTCTTCATTCCGCGCTTCCGTTTATTCTCATAATAAATCGTACCCAGAAGCTTCGCGTCTACTTTCCGCGACACATCATCGACATTTTTGATAGTATCCTTATAAACGGAAAACAGTGACAGAATAAATCCCATCACTACGATTCCGGCCACCGCCGCAATTCCCATATAAGGTCCCAGGCGCAGCGGATTAGACGGGGATTCCGGAATCACAGTAGACTGGATCTCCTTCATGACAACCCCGTCAAGAAAATATCCCATCAGTTCCACGGAATTGTCAATGACAGAACGGCTGATTTCATAAGCCATCTGCGGAGACGATGCTGTCACCGTCATCTCCATGAGGTTGGAGGACTCAATCGTATTAACTGAAACAGACGCCGGGAATCCCGAAATCCCCAGATCCTCACAGACCTGATTACGCAGAATCGAACTGCTTACCACCTGGCTGAACTGCTCGCTGGTAGTCGCTGCCTGGGACAGATTGGCGGAAATCTGACTGTAACTGAAACCGGTCTGGCTGATGGCAAACGTCGTTTCCGCCGTGTACTGGGGCACATAGCGGAACAGCATCACAGCCCCTGTCATGAGAGCCGCCATCAGACCGGTCAGAAGAATCGTCCACCAGCCTCTCAGCAGATCCCGCAGCAGACAGTCCCAGTCGATTCTCAGAGTCCGGGGATTCTGTTCTGATCTGTATGTATAACTATTTTCCCTGCTCATGCCATACGCCCCCTTACTCTACAATCACAACCAGCCGGATCACCGGCTCATATCCTTCGCCAACAGGAATGGTATAACTGATTTCATATACGCCCGCCTCAGAAGTGTCCACAGGATTTGTCACCTCTATATCCTCTGTTTCATAGGGATTTCCGCTCTCTCCCATTTCCCATGACGTACCGCCTTCTGTAACGCCGGTCACATAACTCAGGGGATCTATCTGGCTTCCGGTCTCCACATAAACCAGATACTCAGACAATTCCACCTTCGGGGCGGAGTTATCCTCTGACGAATCATAAATCTCCACCGTAAGAGGCAGTTCCACCACATCTCCGGCGCTATTGGTGACCTGGAAAGTAACGGTATACTCTCCTGCTGTACTGTAACTATAATAATAATCAGACGTAATCACCACTTCCCCGGACAGATCTCCATCCAGACAATCCTCCACCTGGAACACAGAGGTAATGTCCTCATCCCCGTTCATCGCAAACCGGAGCGGCTCTGTCAGCGAAAACCGGGGAGAGGTGTAATCACTGTAAACAATCTCCCTGGTAACCTTGGTCACATTGTTGTCCTGGTCGAAAGCGGCAATCGTTGCCATTCTGCGGCCGGTTTCAATAAAATTGGAAAGTTCCTCCACTACAAGGGAATCTGTCACATCCCCGTCCTTTGCGTCGGTGGCAGTAATGCCTGCCAGAATCTCCTCGTCCGTGCAGTCAATCCCCACCGTAATACTGTCCTGATCCATGGTGATCTCCGGCCCGTTGGAATCACTTCCTCCCATTGTCCGGACAAAAGCCGCCAGCATCAGCACAGCCGCCAGAACGGTCAGCACAATCACCACGCGCTGTATTATCCTGATCATTTTCTAATTCCTCCAGCATTTCTTTATTGTCAGATCTTTCCCTTCATACATATGAGACTATTGAAAACGTTTCCCCGACGCTTCCGCCCCGTCCAGCTCCGTGATCTGACGGTCCACCACCCGGTAAACCCGCTGGCACATACTCAGCACACTGGGCCGGTGGGTGGAAACAATACAGGTTTTATTGGGACGCTGTTTAATAATGTTTCGCAGCACCCGCTCCTCCGTAGCCTCGTCCAGCGCACTGGTCGCCTCATCCAGAAGCAGCACCGGAGCG
>CAYLWI010000093.1:0-7008 GCA_964387345.1 uncultured Eubacterium sp.
CAGATCCGGAAGTTTACTTCCGGAATTTCCTGCTCAGACAGACGTCGCTGACACTGCGGCGCCATAACCGCGTTTTTTCATGAACCGCCGCTCCGTATCCTTCCCTTCTCCAGATTGGGCATAAGCCAGTTCTTTTTTGCATACTCCCAGAGTTCTTCTGAACCCTCATGGGTTTTCTCATTGCGCTTCAGAATCTGGTCAATATACACCTCATGGTCCACCCAGGCCTTTCCGTCTGTGGCCGCATTCAGCATCATGGGCTGCAGATTGTCCATAGTCCGGGCGAACCGGGCCTCCGGAGTCTTCCTCTCCTCAAACTCCCGCCACAGAGCCATCAGATCCTTTCCCTGATCCTCCGGAAGGAGCCCGAAAATCCGCCGGGCCGCCCGTATCTCCCTGTCCTCCTGGGATTTTTTCCCTTCCTCATCATAGGCGTAGGTATCTCCCGCGTCAATCTCCACAATATCATGAATCAGAAGCATCTTTATGGTTTTCAATATATCAATGGACTCATTGGCGTACTCCGCCAGCAGGAACACCATAACCGCCATATGCCAGGCGTGCTCCGCGTCATTCTCTTTTCTCTTCCCATCGGAAAGATATGTCTGACGTCCAATAAATTTTTCTTTATCAATTTCCAGCATAAAGTCAATCTGCTTCTGTAGGCGTGTTTTTTCCATATCTGTCTACTCCGCTCTGATCAGCGCTTCCACTTCTTCCCGGGAAGGCATAACCCGCAGGGCTCCCTTCCTGGTTGTCACAACAGACGCCGCCCCGTTGGCAAAGGTCAGCATCTCTTTTAACTGCTCCTCTGTCAGATCCTCCAGCCCGTGCTCCAGAATATAATTCAGAATACATGCGCAGAAAGTATCCCCTGCTCCTGTAGTCTCAATAGTATTATTCTGGATAAACGCAGGAACTTCCACCCGCAGGCCGCCCTGGTACGCCCGGCTTCCTTCCTTCCCAATGGAAACCAGGATCAGGGAGATGCCGGGGAACTGCTTCCGGATCCAGGCTGCGCCTGCGTCATAGTCCGTCTGTCCGGTCAGCCACCGGATTTCATTATCTGAAATTTTCAACACGTCACACTGATCCATACCATATAAAATCTGCTCCCTGGCCTCATCCAGAGATCTCCACAAAGGCTCTCTCAGATTAGGATCGAAAGAAAGAACAGCTCCGGCAGCCTTTGCCTCAGCAATCGCCCGGTAAGTGGCCCTGCGGCAGATTTCATGGGTCATGGACAGGGTCCCGTAATGGAAGATCCGGCAGCCTTCCGTCAGCGTTCTGTCAAGATCATCCTCCGAAATCATCATATCCGCTCCCGGATTCCGGTAAAAGGAAAACTCCCGGTCACCGTCCTCTTTTGTATGAACAAAGGCCAGAGTAGTATTCACCTCCGGATCCCTCTTTAATCCGGCGGTGTTGATTCCCACTTCCCGGACAGCTCTCTCTAACTGGTCACCAAACATATCATTTCCGATTTTCCCGATAAACCCGGTTTTCTTTCCCAGTTTTGTCAGCATCGCCAGCACATTGCAGGGGGCTCCGCCGGGATTCGCCTCCATTATGGGATTTCCCTGGGCGCTTTTTCCATTTTCTGTAAAATCAATCAGCAATTCACCGATTGCAACAACGTCAAAATTTTTCATCTGACCCTCCTTCTGTTCTTTCTGTCACCGGTCTGCCGTTCCCGGCAGAATATCCAGTATCCGGTCCAGAGCATCTTCTTTCCCCGTATTCACCACATAGTCGCAGAGATCCGCGTTTTTCAGCTCGTTTTCCAGAGCCAGCAGCCGGAGCATTTTTTCCCGGTTATTCATATCCTTTTCCAGAATACCCGCGATCATCTTTTCCCTGCTGCATTTGCAGAAAATAATCACCGTGGGATAATGACGCTTCATGGCGATTGCCCCGCTCAGATCCATAGGCATGATAATATACTTATCCTGCTTCATCAGACTGGTGATATCCTCCCACTTTGTTCCATAAGCATACCCGGCATACCGTGTGGTTTCAATAAATTCCTTCCGGTCACGGATAAATTCTTCTTCTGAAATCTGTGAATGTATCCCGTCAGAAACAGGTTTCGTTGTATATGCTCTGGGAACAATGAAAGGACCCGCGGCGCAGAGTTCTTTTGTAATCCGGTTTTTGTTGGAACCGCTGGGTCCCACCAGAGCCACCACCGCCGGAGGTCGGACCTCCACACGCTCCTCAATCATGGATGATTTTATCTGCTCCAGAAGCTGGAAAAATTCTTCAAAATTATTGACGGCCAGAAGCCCGGTCAGCTCCCGGTTCCATGGCTTGCGCATAAGAACCGGAAACCGGGCGTTGCTTTTTAAAATATTTTTCGGGCCGTCATCCAGAGTAATATCCACATGCACCATGGACTTCTGGAATCCCATAATAATATTCTCCTCCGGGAAATCGGGAAACGCCTCCCTGATCTGTTCGATCCGCCGGGACATAAACCGGGGATATACCGCAGTCACAATATACACATTCCCCTTGGTCATCAGCTTCCGGATAAACTCCTTCGACTCCTCCGGCACATACTGTCTGTCATACAGCCGGGGATCATCATAATACTTCTTAATTACGGAAGCCCGTCCGGTATTTTCCCAGGAGTCGATATCCTCCAGAGTCAGAGGCATCTCAAATCCATATTCCTCGTTGGCCATCTCAATGGCCCTGTCATTCAGGGGCGCGATCACATCATCCCAGTCTATTCCAAATGTCAGCATTCTTTATTTCTTCTCCTGAGGTTCTTCTTTCCGGATCTCCTTTGTGCGGATTTCCTTACAGATAGCGTCAATAAAATTATCCAGCGGCTGTACTCCCTCGTCCCCTGCAAACCGGCTGCGGACAGATACGGTTCCATCCTCTTCCTCCTTCTGTCCTACTACCAGCATATAGGGAATCTTATCCATCCGCGCCTCACGGATCTTATATCCGATCTTCTCCGCGCGGCTGTCAACTGTAACATCCACATCATTCTTCGCCAGCTCCTTACGCACCTTCTCCGCGTAATCCAGATATTTCTCGGAAATCGGAAGTACGCGGACCTGCTCGGGGCAGAGCCAGGTGGGAAACTTTCCTGCATACTTTTCAATCAGCCACGCCAGGGTGCGCTCATAACATCCGATGGAAGTTCTGTGAATAATATAAGGGCGCACCTTATCGCCATTCTGGTCAATATAGTACATGTCGAACTGCTCCGCCAGCAGGGCGTCCCACTGGATGGTAATCATAGTGTCCTCTTTGCCATAAACATTCTTTGCGTTGATATCTACCTTCGGTCCATAGAAGGCAGCCTCTCCCACGTCCTCTGTGAAGGGAACCTCCAGCTCTGTCAGAACCCGGCGGATATCATTCTCTGTTTCGTTCCATACATCAGCGTCTCCGATATATTTACCGGGATTTTCCGGATCCCACTTTGACAGATGATAGGTCACATCATCCTGCAGCCCCAGGGTGGTCAGGCAGTATTTTGCCAGAGCCAGACAGCCCTTGAACTCTTCCACCATCTGATCCGGGCGGACAATCAGATGGCCCTCGGAAATGGTAAACTGGCGTACACGGGTCAGACCATGCATCTCGCCGGAATCCTCCGCGCGGAACAGAGTGGATGTCTCTCCGTAACGGCAGGGCAGATCCCGGTATGATTTCTGGGAAGCCTTGTATACATAATACTGGAAGGGACAGGTCATGGGACGGAGGGCAAATACCTCTTTATCCTTCTCCTCATCTCCAAGTACAAACATACCGTCCTTGTAATGATCCCAGTGACCGGAAATCTTGTACAGATCACTTTTCGCCATAAGAGGGGTTTTAGTGCGGACATACCCCCACTCCTTATCCTCCAGATCCTCAATCCATCTCTGGAGCTTCATGATCATCTTTGTTCCTTTCGGCATAAGAAGAGGAAGCCCCTGTCCGATCACATCCACGGTGGTAAACAGCTCCATCTCGCGGCCCAGCTTATTGTGATCGCGGTTCTTAATATCTGCCAGATACTCCAGATACTCATTCAGCTCATCCTTCTTATTAAAAGCAGTACCGTAGATCCGCTGCAGCCGCGCCTTATCGGAGTCGCCTCTCCAGTAGGCCATGGAAGAAGAAGTCAGTTTAAACGCTTTAATCCCTTTTGTAGTCATCAGATGAGGGCCCGCGCACAGATCCACAAAGCCTCCCTGATCATAAAAAGAAATCTCCGCATCCTCCGGCAGATCCCGGATCAGCTCTGCCTTATAGGGCTCATTACGCTCTTCCATAAAACGAATCGCCTCATCACGGGGAAGGGTAAACCGTTTCAGTTCATGCCCTTCCTTAATGATCTTCTTCATTTCTTTTTCAATATTGTCCAGATCCTCTCTGGAAAAAGGTTCTGCGTCAAAATCATAGTAAAATCCGTTTTCAATGGACGGACCGATGGCAAGCTTCGCGTCGGGGAAAAGTCTCTTTACCGCCTCCGCCATCACATGGGACGCTGTATGGCGGATCGTTGACAGACCTGCCGGGTCGCTGGCAGTCAGAATATTCAGCGCAGCATCCTCAGAAACTACGGTTCTGAGATCTGCCACCTCTCCATTTAACTCTCCGGCACAGGCCACACGGGCCAGGCCCTCGCTGATGTCCTTCGCAATCTCATACACAGTTCTGCTTTCTGCGTACTCCTTTTTAGAGCCATCTTTCAACGTGATAATCATAATACTCTCTCCTTTATCTTTTTTATAAAAAAACCGTCTCCTGTGAGAAATCTCACAGGGGACGGGCATACTCTTTCAGCTCGCGGTTCCACCCCGGTTGTCTCCTGTTCCAATGACAGGAAACCGCTCATTTGATGATAACGGAATCACCGGGCCGGACTGGGGCCACTCAGAGCTGGTTTTCAAATGCTTCCGGACTGAGATGCTTCCAGCACAATGGCATCTCTCTCTGGAGCCTTCCACACTCTACTCGTCTCGTCAGCGTGTTATGCTTTATCTGCTCCGGGGATCTGCCTCATCCCCGCGCTTTTCAATCATTATAGACAGCAGTCCATTCATTTGTCAACTGTCATTTCGCATTTCTTCCACAGCATTTTTTATACTTTTTGCCGCTGCCGCAGGGACATGGATCATTGGGGTAAACCTTTGCCGCCTTTACCACCGTTCCCGAATTCCTCTGCTCCCGGTACAGCTCTTCCAGCTTCTCCTCAGAGAAAATCTCTTTCCACTGGGGAAGTTCATACAACCAGTCCGCCCTGGCGTCCACCATATTTTTATAAAGAAGCTCTTTATCAAACGCAAGACTTACATGGGAATCTTCACTGAGATCCTCCAGATCGTTGGGAGTAACCAGGCTCTCATTGATACCATCCAGGAAACCAACCATAGCCATCACTTCCAGATCATACTTTTCCGCCAGTTCCTTCACAGTACCCTCAACCACTTCGTCCGGATTACTCAGAAGCTGCTCATACACACTCTTCTCAAGCAGAAAATAACGACTCCAGAACTTCTGAAGCTCCTGCTGGTTTGCTTTTCCATTATAGGCAACTGCCTGCCATTCCTGTAATAATCCCATTATTTCCTCCTTCTGACACACCTGCCGCGCCATAAAGGCAGATTTGGAAGCTCACTTCCAAACTTGTACCACCTTATTCTTCTAAAATCAATTTAATATGTACACATGCAGGAGTAGTATACATCATCTCCCCACATTTTTCAAATACTTTTTCTCCGATCCCGGCTGTGATGATTTCCACGCCATCAATTTTTTTCTTCCGGTGAATATCTTCCGGAAAACTGCCTATAATATAAACAGTAAGGCGGTTTTCAAAACCCCCCGAAAACCGTCTTCCTATAACTTATCCTCCCCTATGACATCTCCGGAATCTGTTTTGGATTCCGGAGAATTGTTTCTGTCTGCTCCGTTCACCGTAACGCGGATTTTCTGTCCGCCGCGGGAGATACGTTCTGCATTGAGTTTTAAAAAAGAATATGTTACAATGCAAGCATTATAGAAACAGCTGCTGTTCGCGGAGGATAACTTTACTATGAAAAAATTAAAACGGATTACGGCCCTGATCGGCATTATTGTCCTTCTTGGCCTCTATATCTCAACAGTTGTTCTGGCCTGCATTGGAAGCGATACTGCCCTGCGGTTTTTAAGAGCCGCCATTTACGCTACCATTGTGCTTCCGGTACTCCTCTGGGCCTATTCCATGATCTACAGACTTCTGAAGCGGAACTACTCCCCGGAAGCCCGTGAGGAGCTGGAGAATCTGAAAAAACAGACAGACCAGGCCGATTCTGTCCAGCCCGTAGATGAGACGGGTGAAACAGATCAGAAATAATTTCAGAAGCCCTGCCGGCACAATCATTACAAATCTGCGGCAGGGCTTCTTTTCTCTTAATCTTTATTCAGATACACTGTCTCCGTCTTCATCTACCTGGAAGCTTTCTGCAGACTGACTCAGCGTTGAACTTACAATCGAACTGTCCACCAGGTAAACTGTCTGATTGCCGGTGTCATCCGCATCATCGGTAATCTGGAGATAAATTCCTCCGACCACATCGTTTTCAGAACCAAAAAGATATGTCAGCGAGCTCCCATCTTCCAGTACCACCGCAAACATCTGCGTCGGGTCATCCAGTCCATACTGGGAATTATCCTCAACATCCTCAATCACGGCATCGGCAGTAATCTCACTCATCTCTGTCAGAAAATCCTCTACCTTTTCTGTATCAATCTCCCATGTGGTGTCTGACGTATTCTGCCATATACCGTCCTCCAGACTGAACATAACCATCTGGTCATCCAGCACATAAGAGAAAGCAGTGATATCACTGACGTCAAACTGCTCCACATAAACAGTTTCCGCCTCTTCCTCCTCCTGCGCTTTCTGTTCCATGACTTTCTTGCCGCAAATCACCCCCACCAGAGCCGCCACAATGACTGCCAGTATAATAACCAGAATAATAAACTGTTTTTTTCTCATGCCTATATTTACCTCCT
>CAYLWI010000094.1:0-6998 GCA_964387345.1 uncultured Eubacterium sp.
TTATAATATTATTCTGAATGATTTTAAAGTATATGTCAAGTATTACAGTGGTGAAGGAGCCGAATTTCTTATTTTCCCAGAGACCAGATCATTTTTATCTGACTCTCCAGTCCGGCAAAAGACCATATCCTTCTGCTTCTGGCAACACAGTTGGGATCGTTTACTTTAAATCCATTATCTTCATACCCATAAATCACGATAAAATGTCCTCCTGCCGTAAAATCTCCCGGCCGCATGGCACAGATCAGAATATTTCCGGAATCCAGAGCCGCTTTCATCTCATATTCGTCATTGACGATTTCTTCAATATTCAGATCAACCATTACCGGGAAATCATACATAAGATTCCAGGAGGTGCCGACGCCTTCCACATAATAATCATTTTCCATGCTGAATTCCGCAATCTGGTCCGGCGTAAGATTTTCGTCCCCAGTCAGATAATATGCCGCCATGGAAAGACAGGTGGGACCGCATCCCGCCAGTCCAATACAGCTGTTTTCTCCATACTGCTGATATCCCCACCGGGGATCCCACTGAAGAAACAAAGGGTATTTCTGTTCTTTCTCGGAATCGGTCAGAACAGCCTCATACTTTCCCTCTTCCTCCGGATATCCTGCCACAAAATCGGCCATCTCCGGATTATTTGCCAGCGCCTCCAGCATATTTTCCGGATACAGATAACTTTTTTCAAAGATTTCAGCTATCACAGAATCTGACCTTCCCAGTTCCTGCAATTTCAGAAGGACTTCCTCCGGCGAACGCTGTACCGGTATCTCTGCATGAATGGATTTTATACTGTCTGCATAACTGTTCTGATCTGACTGGCTTTTCTCTGGCAACACTTCCGCCTGAGTCCCTGTATCTGATACTCCCTCTTCCTTTATTCCGCATGCAGCCGAACCAGACAGGATCAGGCATACAAAAACAATTGCAAATTCTTTTTTCATCTTCTGCACTCCTTCCCTGCATTTAAGTTTATCTGGGGAATGCGTAACACTTTTCATATAGATGTGTATTATCTGTTAATTATTCTTTTATTGCTGCCGCTGATTTCACCTGGCGGAGCCTGCAAATAAGAAAAATTTCTTCCACTTTTTCTTCTAAATGATTATACTATTTATAATACATAAACCGAGAGGAGATCTGACGTAAAGAACTTTAACTGAACAGGAAAAGAAAAATCTTATGCAAAATACTTCGATATGCCATATTCTAAAGTTCCCTCTGACATTCTGGAACAGATGAAAGAACCCATGGATCCGGCTCTCGCTCTCCACATCGATGACAGAAATGATCTGCTGAATCCGGGATACCTGCCCCGGGAGGTGGGATACTGTCAGATTCCGGTATGGAAGCGGACATATCGCTTCTCTGACACGAATGCCCGGCGTTACATTGGAACTGATAGAATGGCGGTTTGCATGGCGCGATCTTGAAAGTCTTCGTTATAAAATCCGGGATCCCAATGACCATTATCTGGCCCGTGTTTCCCCGGCTCATCAGAAACGCCGTCTGGATCTCTCGCTGATCTGAAAAGAAAGGAACTGGAATACTTCAGATCTTGTTCTGGAAAATGCAGGCGAAGGTACTTCACCGCTTCGCATTTCTTTCCGTTCCCCGGAAAGCTTCGGTTTTGATATGGAACGTTTTCACAGTCAGCCAGTTACTGCCATCTGTGTCCACAGCGGTCCGCCCGACTGGGACATTCCCCGGACAACCTTTATTCACTTTGCCAGGAAGGTGGACGGCGGCATTGAACTGCGCACCCGCTTCTGACTGGGATGGATGATCGTTAATAAAAAAGCCGTCCATACAGATTTTGATGTGGACTTCAACCGGGTAAAAGGCCTGTTTTCAGGCACTCTCCCCAGGAATATTACCGTCTGGCTGCCATTTTTTCATTTACAGCTTTATATTTTTCAGCGCCTCCGCGAAAGCATTATTGATGGGCGCTTCCGCTTCCTTCTGCTGCTTTTTCAGATAGTTCTGCACGTCGCGTTTTGACACTCCGGCGCCTTCTTTCTTCCGGCGCTCCTGGAACTTGCTCAGGCGCTCCTTATGTCCGCAGGAACATACAAAGGAAGCATCCTCCCCTTTTCCGATCAGTTCCATCCGTTTATGGCAGACCGGGCAGCGGGCATTTGTCATTTTCGCAACAGTCTGCCGGTAACCGCAGTTCCTGTCCTGGCAGACCAGCATCCGGCTGTTTTTTCCATTTACCGCCAGCAGCCGTTTTCCGCACTGGGGACAGATTTTGTTCGTCAGGTTATCATGCCGGAAGGCGCCCTCTCCCTTTTTGATTTCATCCACCAGCTCCGCAGCATATTCCCGGATATCGCCCATGAATTTCCGGTCAGAGAGCTGTCCCCTGGCAATCCGGGAAAGCTTCATCTCCCACACGGCGGTAAGCTCCGGTTTTTTCAGATCCTGCGGCACCAGCTCCAGAAGCTGACGGGCCTTGGCTGTAGTGTAAATCTCTTCTCCCTTCTTCTCCAGCAGGAAGGAGGAAAACAGCTTATCGATAATATCCGCCCTGGTGGCCACAGTTCCCAGGCCTCCGGTTTCTCCCAGGGTCTTTGCCATCTGCTTATCATGGCTCTCCATATATTTTACAGGATTTTCCATGGCGGACAGAAGCGTTCCTTCCGTGAACCGCGCAGGAGGCTTTGTTTTTCCCTCTGTCATGCGGACATTGGAAACCGGGAACTCCTGCCCCTGTTTCACTTCCGGAAGATTCTGTTTCTTTAAATCCTCTTCTTCCTCCTCCTCTGTCCGGCTTTCATAAACCGCTTTCCAGCCGGGAGTCAGATCCCGGTTTCCCCGGGCAAAAAACTTCTCTCCGGAAATCCCTCCCGTCAGCGTTATCTCCTCATATTCATAGGCCGGATAGAGCACAGCAAGGAAACGGCGCACGACGAGATCATAGATTTTCCGCTCCTCATTGCTCATATGGATATAGGAAGGAGCCTGCTCTGTAGGAATGATCGCATGATGGTCATTCACCTTACTGTCATTGACAAAGAACGGTTTTCCCTGGATCTTCTGCCGCAGCAGAGGAATCACCAGATCCCGGTAAGCGCCGGAATTGACTGCCTGCAGCCTCTCCCGGATCGTTCCCACCACGTCTGTAGTCAGATAACGGGAATCTGTCCGGGGATAAGTCAGCACCTTATGATTCTCATAAAGGCGCTGCATAATATTTAAGGTCTCCTTTGCGGAAAATCCGAATCTCTGATTGGCTTCCCGCTGAAGCTCTGTCAGATCATACAGCAGGGGCGCCTGCTTTTTCTTCCGTTTCGCGTCCGCCTTTATAATTGCAAGCTTCTTTCCGGAAATTTTTTTCTGGATTTCCTGGATGCGCTCTTTACAGAATGTCCGGTAGCTTCCGCTTTTCTCATCCCGCCAGGTAAATGTGATTCCCCCGGCAGTCACCGTCATCCCATAGTAAGGCTCCGGCGTAAACTTCCGGATCTCCTGCTCCCGGGCCGCAATCATGGCCAGCGTAGGCGTCTGCACACGGCCGCAGGAAAGCTGGGCGTTATACTTACAGGTCAGGGCCCTGGTGGCGTTCAGTCCCACCAGCCAGTCCGCCTCCGCCCGGCAGACAGCCGCATGGTAAAGCGGTTCATAGCTTTTCGCGTCCTTCAGATGCGCAAACCCCTCCCGGATTGCCTTATCCGTCACAGAGGAAATCCATAATCTCTTACATGGCTTCCGGCTTCCCGCCTTTTTCAGAATCCATCGGGCCACCAGCTCTCCCTCTCTGCCTGCATCCGTGGCAATGACAATCTGGGTCACATCCTGCCGGTGGATCTGTTTCTTTACCGCCTGGTACTGCTTTGCCGTCTGGCGGATTACCTCAATATCCATATGCTCAGGGAGCATGGGGAGATCCTCCATCTTCCACTCCTTATACTTTTTGTCGTAATGCTCTGGATCACACAGGGTAACCAGATGTCCCAGTCCCCAGGTCACAATATATTTTCCGCCCTCCAGGGCTCCGTCCAGCTTCTCCGGACACCGGAGCACCCGGGCAATATCCCGCCCTACAGAGGGCTTTTCCGCTATTACTAATACTTTGCTCATTCTCTCTCCTGATTTTCCAGTCTGCAAAAATACCTTCCTGATTTTACTGACATACAGCTTTCATACTGTTTATTCTCCCGGATTTCTGCAGACAATCTTATTTTTTCAGGGCAAATAATGCCTCTTCCTTTTCCATGTTATAATACAGTTCTGCCGGATTTTCGTCAAACACAGTTACATGAATCATTTTGTCCAGCTCTTCATACTCCGGACAGATGTTTAAAAACCGGTTCGGATGTGCGTCCAGCAGTTCCGGCTGGTAAACCAGCCGCTTTTTATCTTCCAGGACAGCGCCGTACAGAATATCCGCTTCTACCAGGTCCTGGAACATGTGGCTTCCAAAAGACAGCTCCGGCATATAGCCAACCTCGCTGTATGCCACCTCGAAAATAGCGTCGGTTCCGCTGATATCCGCAAAAGCCACCGGAACTCCAAGTTCCGGGGAGGATGTTCCGATTCTCCCCGGGACAATCAGAACCACTGACTTCTTTTTCTCTTTAAAATAAGCGTTCAGCTTCCCCACCGCCCGCGCCACGCTGGGTTTTTCCACATAAGGATAACTGTAATATTCAAAGGCGTCCACCTTCACCACTGCGTCAATCCGCGAAAACCTGGACCGTCCCATACAACAGTCTCTGATATGAATGACAGTGTTCTCCTCCGGAAGCGCTGGAATCTCCACCTTCTGCTCATCCTCACAGGTCTGCAGAGGACGGCACTGAAGCAGATTTATAACAAAATCATCTCCCTCTCCCGGATTTACAGTATATTCTATATCTACCGGAGAACCATAAACACGCTGCAGTGTTTTCAGCATTTTCTGCATCATTCCGGTAAAGACGGAATTCCGCGCCAGCCCCTGACAGGAGATGAAATACACCTTCCGGTAGTCGCCCCGCTGGCGAAGCATCATCTCTGCCTCTGTATCATGCTCCAGCAGATTTTTCTCACACTTCGCGGGAAGAAGCTCCAGTACATCCTCCAGAGTATGCTCCACCAGTTCATTCTCTTCCGTATCCAGCATATCTAATTTTCTCTGGGAATACCGGTGCCGTTCCGCCACGCTGGGGCGGACATGAGCCATGGGCCGGTCCAGGGCAATCAGCCGGGGATAATCTCCCTCGGTACGGTCAACCGCCTTTGTTCCCAGGCCTGCCACCAGCCGGAGCATTCCGGCTGCCGGATCCATATCCCGCATAAAACGATAGGCGCTGTAGGAAAAGCCCACACCGGCTGCGCAGGGCATGAAAAAGGACCCGTAATAAGAGCCGGAGACTCTCTGAACCAGAAGCGCCATCTGCTCATCCCGGTTATGTAGATTTCTCTGATAACGGTATTCCAGAGCTGATTTATCCAGTGTACTGACATACACCCGTTTCACTGCCTCCTCAAACTTTTCCAGCCGTTCCTCTGCCGCTCCGGCATTGACGCAGAAGACAGATTCATACTTTCCCGCGAAAGCATTCCCGAATCCGTCCTCCAGAATACTGCTGGACCGGACAATAATCGGGCTTCGCCCGAAATAATCCAGAAGCTTCCGGAACTTCTCCCGGATATCCTCCGGGAAATGTCCTTTCAGAATCGCCTGCTGGAACTCCTCCGCCACTGAAAAATATCCTTCCGGCGTTCTCTGCCGGATACGCAGATCCCAGCAGTCATTTTCCACAAGAAAAGTATAAAAAACATCTGACCCGATAAAAAAAGAATCATGAGGCTCCATATACTGTCTGTATTCCGGCATTTCATGTTCAACAATTTTCCTGGCCAGCAGCATCCCGCAGGATTTCCCCCCGATCATTCCCGTTCCTACCATCCGGTCGCGGACAGCAAAATAATCCTCCGCCTTAAAATAACATCTGACCACTTCCCGCAGCTTATGATCTCTGGTCATCATCACTTTACACATAAACTGCAGCGACTCTTCCGGAAGCGTCCCGTCCCTGTTCTGCGCCTTTGCCTGACGGAAAAAGCGATCCCAGCTGTCGGCCCGCATCTCATCTTCCATATCCTGCATCCTGTTCAGCATACTGTAATAACGGCTGATCTCTACCCCGTCTGTCAGCACATGAAAATCTTTCTGCTCCGGCCGGTACATATAGGGCAGAAACATCATGGGCGTATAACGGTTCCAGACCTTCAGCGGATGCACATACAGAATATCATCATCCCCATACACGTCAATCAGAAGCTGGGTCGTCTCCCGTATTTTCGCTATGGCCTGGTTGGAATGCCGTCCCCGGATCACCGGAAAAAACGCCACCGTATCCAGCTGGAACAAAAACGGGCAGGTGACCCTGAAAAAATTTCCCATCATCAGATCTGTAGCCCAGGCGCTCTGTAATTCCGACAGGCAGTCAAACACGTAAAAGGCATCCCGCCCCTCAAAATCAATGATATTGTGAATCGTTGCCGTAAATGTCTCAAACCGGTGTGTCAGCTCCACATGATAAATTTTCACCCCTTCCCGGGGTTCCACCAGCGGGGCATGAGACGCGAAACGGATGTAAATCAGGTTTCGTTTATCCGCGATTGCCTGCTTCACAAAGGGATCCACAAAATATGTAAAATCACTCAGCTGTGATACCTGCCATACTACATTGTCCCCCAGACGTATATAATCGAATGTCTTATCCATCTCCGGAATCCCGGATAAAATCTTGTCAAATGCTGCCACAGTAATCCTCCTTCTGAACGAAATCCCTGGAACTGTCTTCGCTCCATGCGTTAATATGAATCCATGAAATATCTGTTTACATAAATGCAGAATTTGTCTATCTGTACATTAACACATTTTGGGGAATTATTCCATATATAAAAAGAAGAGAGACCGCCAGTCTCTCTCCAAAAAACACATTGTCATCAGTAAACCAGTATCGCCGTCCCGGCCTCAATCAGCTCATAGAGCTGCGCCG
>CAYLWI010000095.1:0-6943 GCA_964387345.1 uncultured Eubacterium sp.
CTTCCGGAACCAGCTCTTCCACATCTTCCGGTACTTCCGCCCAGACCGGCGATAACAGCAACATTGCTGTATGGTTCATGCTGCTGGCAGCAGGCGCGGCAGCAGCGGTTTCCGGAATCAGAAGGAAGAAGAAACCGTATTAATGTTATTTAAAGACAGGAATCATTTATGCGGGGCAGACAGCCCCGCATATTTGCACTTTTTCCGGATACACGGATAAACAGGCATATGATTACCGGGAGGATCTGTCCTCAGTGTGCATAAGAAAAAAGATCCCCCGCCAGGAGGAAGATATGAATATAAGACACAGAACAGAGAAAACGGGAAAAGAAGAAAACCCCGGCAGCGCGGAAATAACCGGGAGAAAAAAGAAGCATCTGCTTCTGGCTATTATTCTGGCAGCAGTCGCTGCTGCTATTGTCACAGCCATTATCCTGACCCATTTCTGGGTATCTTCCCATTACCTTCCGGGAACGACCGTCAATGGCATTGACATAAGCGGCATGACAGAGGAGGAGGCAAGGGACGCGGCGGACACGGCGCTGGCGGAGTACACCCTTACTGTCACGGGGAGGGACACGGAAGATGTCCTTACGGCGGAAGACATCGGGCTTGCCTGTGATTATTCCGCGGACGGCGCCGATATCCTTCAGGATCTGCTCCGCTCACAGAACCTGCTGTCCTGGCTGTTTTCCGGCGGAGAGCGGGAACGTTCTGCTGAAACTGGCCATACATATGATACCACGAAGACGGAGGAAGCCGTGGACGGTTTTTCCTGTCTGGATCCCGATCTTGTCACGGAGCCGGAGGATGCTTACCTGGAGTACCGGGACGGGGAATACATGATCATCCCGGAAACAGAGGGGACGGTGGTCAGCCGCGACACGCTCCTGGAAGCTGTTTATGGGGCTATTGATGAACTCGGCAGTGAAATTTTACTGGAAGGGATGTATACGGAAGCAGAAATCACTTCGGATGATGAAACCCTTGTCGCGGAAGCGGAAACGGCGAACAGGATTCTTTCCTCGGAGGTCACCGTATCCAGTCGTTTATCGTCTGCCAGCCCCGACCGGGACACCATAAACAGCTTCCTTGTTTTCGGGGAGGATGGGGAAGTCAGCCTGGACCGGGACCTGGTATATGACTGGGTGACGGAAAATATTTCCACCCCGAATCTCACGGTCGGAAATTCCCGCACCATCTCCACGCCATCCAGCGGTACCATCACAGTTTCCGGCGGTACATACGGATACCGGGTCAGCGCCGCGGAGGAGACGACGCAGCTGATGGAAGACCTGCTGGCCGGGGAGACTGTGGAACGGGAACCGGTATGGAGTGTGGAAGAATGCGGGTCGTCCTCCAATGACGGCGTGGGCGACACATATATAGACATCAATATTGCCAGTCAGATGGTTTATGTGGTAAAGGACGGTTCCATAGATTTTTCCACGGAATGCGTGACCGGGGATGTTGCCACCGGATACAGCACGCCGACAGGAATCTATTATGTTTCCTGGAAGACAACGGATTACACCATGAAAACCTACGATGCTTTCGTGAATTACTGGATGCCGATTGATGATTCCACCGGGGTCGGACTCCATGACGCCACATGGAGGAGCAGCTTCGGCGGGGAGATATATAAAACCAATGGATCCCACGGCTGCATTAACCTGCCGTACAGCGCCGCGGAGTATATTTATAAAAACACATCCACAGGGATTCCGGTCATTGTACACTGACTTTTTTATAGACGTAATTCTTTTTCGATGTTATAATTTATAAAAAGGGTACAGTGATCAGGTTTCCGGACACGGATGCTGCAGAAAAGAGTGTAATGGAGGTGAAAGATATGAAAAACTGTGGGACATGGAACGGATGGGTTGCTGAATACGAAAGACAGAAGCATGGCCGGGAAAAGACCATGGAAAAGGACGGGATAGCAGGAGAAGATAAGAAGATCCTGACGGAAGCGGATGAGCAGACCGGGAGCGGAAAAACAGAAAACAGATATGAGTAAAGGCGGAGTGACGGAATCTCCGTATGTACGAAAGAACCGGTGACCAGGGATGGTCACCGGTTCTTTCATATACGCGGAATGCGGAATATTATTTTCTGCTTTCGTAAAACTCTTTAATTGCGTCAAAGAACGCCGTAATATTATCCCAGCTGGAAAGAGGCGGGATATCACATCCGGAGGATGGAACAAAGTTCGGATAGGAAGAGCATTTCTCCATCAGCTTCAGGGTCTCCTCCCTCACAGACTCCGGCGTACCGTTGCGGAACTGTCCCGCAGGATCGACATTTCCCAGTACCAGAATATTTTCCGGAACCTTCGGAAGCATCTCCGCCAGATCAATGGCGTTTCCGAAGTGAAGTACACGGCAGCCGTTCTGCGCGATGGAAGCAATCTGCTGAATCGTACAGTTTCCGCAGTTATGGTAACACACCAGGAATTCATCCGTCTGGGTAGCTTTCACAATTTTCTTCACGTACTCGCAGGAAAACTCCTCTTCCAGCGCCGGGGAAAGCAGACCCGCCAGAGGCTCCGCTATCAGAACGCCGTTCGCGCCCACTGCCTTGTATGCATTGATATATTTAATGGTAAACTCTGTTACTTTTTCCAGTACTGTATGCACCATATCCGGCTCATCATAGCAGTAAACCATGGCTTCCGATACATCCATCAGACGGCCCGCCAGAGAGAATGGTCCGATTACGCCGGCTAATACCGGTCTGTCCTCAATCAGCTTAACTGCCTTCTCAATCGCGTCAATATAAATCTGAGTCCTGCCTGCTCCGATCTCCGGTATCTGCAGAGCATCCGCATCTTCCTCAGAACTCACAATGCTTCCGGTTACGGTCGGAACCTCATCATCGGAAAAACGTACGGAAGATCCGAAAGCCTCGGCTTCCAGAGAAAGATCCATCATGCTGACGGAAGCGGCCGCCGGCGTGGACTCCGCCACGATCTTCATTGCCTGAGCCTGCAGATCACTGGAGGCAATCAGATCCTTTACAGTAATTCCCATTTTCTGGATTGCCGGAAAAGAAAGTACAGGAAACCCCTTTTTCTCTTTTTCCGCCAGGATATTGTCAACCCACTCTGTCATGTTTCTCCTCATAAATAATATGTCTCCTCTCTTTTTTGGACTTGTTATTTGTTTTCTGATGAAAGCAGTATACTATATCTTTTTTTTCTGTTTTTCTGTTTTTTTTATAATTTTTTAAAAAATTTTACTGCGGAAAATAATTTTACAAAATAGTTGCAAAAAAGTCAAAAAATAGATATTATGGACATATATAGAGGAGGGATTTTTATGGGGGCATATGTTTACACTATGATTGATGAGCAGAAACTGTCTGAACTGCTGGAGGCTCTTTATGTCTGCATCGAGCTCCCGGTACAGCTTCTGGATGAGAATGGCCGGGTGCTGAAATACTATGGTAGAAAAAGTACCTATTGCCAGCACTTTGTTTCCCATTTTTCTTCAGAAAATACCTGTATGCGGATTCATTCCACTGCCGGGAAGCGGGCGATGAATATGGGTTCCGCCTATATTTTTTCCTGCCACTCCAATCTGAGCCATATTGTTTTTCCGCTGATTAATCATCAGAGTCTTTTCGGCTCCATTCTGATCGGCCCTTTTCTGATGGAGGAAGTGAATTCCACACTGGTTCTGGACATCGGGCGGCGGTATCCTGATTTTACTATGGAGGATCTCATGGAACTCTATGACGACGCCTCAGAGGTTCCCTACGTGGAGCCTGGAAAAGTGACCCAGATCAGCAAGCTGCTATATTATTTAATGTCCAATCTGATCTCCGATTCCAGAGAGCAGTTTATCATTAACCAGCGAAAGCTTCATCAGCAGGCAAAAATCAGCGAATCCATTCAGCTGTATAAGACCATGGAATCGTCCAGCACCGCCCTCTATCCCCTGGAAAAGGAGCAGGCGCTTCTCTCGAAAGTGAAAGAAGGCAATCTGGAAGAATCCAGCGCCCTCTTAAACGATCTGCTCGGCTACGTGTTTTTATCGGCCGGGAGCAATCTGGCCACTGTAAAGTACCGCTCCGTAGAGCTGTGCTCCCTGCTGTCCCGGGCGGCCATTGAAAACGGCGCCGCCTCCAATCATATCTTTACCCTGAATAATCAGTTCATGGAAAGCGTCGATACCTATCATTCCACCGATGAGCTGTGCTACGCCATGATTGAGATTCTGACAGCCTTTATGGAGTGCATGTTTCCTCCGGCCATGGAAAACAGCCGGATTGTGCGGGACGCCATGAACTATATTTCCGCTCACTTTTCCGAATCGGTAACCCTGCAGGATGTGGCGGAGCATCTTCACCTGAATCCCTCTTATTTTTCCCGTATATTCAAGCGCTCCAGCGGGTTCACCTTCAAGGAGTATCTGACAAAAGTACGGGTGGAAGAAGCCAAACGGCTGCTGCGCAATACCGACTATCCCCTGCTGGATATTGCCATCGGAGTAGGATTTGACAATCAGAGTTACTTTACCAGCGTGTTCAGGCGGCTGACCGGCCTGACGCCAAAGCAATACAGAAAATAACAGCCGGGATTCAGTTATTACCTCTGGTTATGATGCCACCAGAAAAGAGAATTTTACGGGTCCGCATTAAGAGTATATAATAAAAATATAAAGACAGATAGCTGATAAATACGTATATTTATCCAGGGACAACATACTGTTCTGAAACAGCAGGCTGAGATGGCAATTTATATCGGGGATGCCTGTACGGAAAGAAAATGATTCGTATATGAGACAGGAGGTAAAAGGGTATGAACAGATACGATGAAAATCTGGAACTGATCCGCAGGGCGGTGCGATGTGAACCTGTGGACCGTATTCCGGTAGTCCCCTGCGGCAACGCATATTTTGCGAAAAGTCAGGGGGTATTGCTGAAAGATTATATTACAGATTTTGATCTTGCATGTGAGACAAATCTGAAGGAATTAAAACGTATTGGAGCCGACGGCACACAGAATGTGATTTTTTCGCCTTATCTGCTTGGAACGCAGTGGCTTTCCAAAGCGCAGTATCCCGGAGCCGGCCTGGGTGAGGATGACATGTGGCAGATGGCGGAAGCCGAGAACATGAAATTTGAGGATTATGCGGATATCAGAAAGATGGGATGGGACGCCTGGCAGAAGAAGTTTATTGCGGAAAAATGCGATAACAACTGGGAAATGCTGGAACCGTTTTTTGCGGCGAATCCGAAGGCCTACGCCAGATTTCATGAAGAGGGAATGCCCTGTATCTGTGATTTCCTGATGATCACACCGTTTGAATATTTCTGCGGCGGACGCTCCCTGGAGTGTTTCTTTATGGATGACCTGATGGAAGAGCCGGAGCTGATGCATGAAATTTTTGACATGGTTCTGGAATCCAATCTGAAAACATACCGTCAGCAGATGATAGATACCCGTGCGGTGGGGGTATGGATCGGAGGATGGAGGAGCGGACCGGATCTGGTTTCTCCCGGCATGATAGACGAATTTGTATGGCCCGCCTTTAAGGCGTATTATAATCTTTGTATAGAGATGAATGTACTTCCGATTTTCCATCTGGATTCCAGCTGGACACTGGTTCTGGATAAGTTTAAGGCATCCTTCGGGGATGGAACTTATGTGATGGCGCTGGATTCCAAGACTGATATACGGAAAGCCAGAGAAGTGCTGGGGAAAAATGTATGCATTCTGGGAGATGTTCCTTGTGAGCTGATGACTTATGGCACACCGGAAGAAGTAGGGGATTATGTCACAAAGCTGCTGGATGACATAGGCCCCTGGGGTGTAATTATTGCCACTGGCTGCGATATACCCTCTGACGCGAAGCCGGAAAATGTTCTGGCCATGAGTGAAGCCGCCCATGCTTATCTGGACAACCGGCAGGCAGCAGACCGGAATAGTTAATCTGATTTTTCAGAATAGATATTAAGAGAAATAAACAGTGATTTTGAAAAAACATTCAGTAGATTTATTGAATGTTTTTTCTGTACATCGGGAAGGAAACAGATTCCAGGGAGAGGAGCATGACTATTACACAGATCAAATACTTTATAACAACCGCCAGATGTCTGAATTTTACAAAAGCCGCCAGCCAGCTTTATATTACCCAGCCGGCTCTCAGCCGGCAGATTGCAGTAATTGAATCGGAGCTGAACATGCAGCTTTTTGTACGTAATAACCGCACGGTGAAACTGACTCCGGCTGCGGCAGTTCTGCTTGAGGAATTTGAAAAAATATACAACGACTATAACCTTGCTGTTGCGAAGGCCGCCAACAGTTTTGCCGGACTTTCAGGAGAACTGAATATAGGTGTCCTGGAAGGGGCCTATGTGGGCGATCTGTTTCCGGATGTTCTGAAGTATTTTGATGAATTTTATCCTCAGGTGAAGATCAATCTGCGCAATTACAGTTTTAATGAGCTGATCGCAAAGCTGTACAGCAATCAGCTGGATCTGATTGTGACATTGAAATTTGATGTGGAAGGACGGGACCGGATCCAGTTCCAGGTGATTGAAAATACGAAAGATCATGTGGTAGTGCATAAGGATCATCGGCTTGCAGGAGCAAAGTATGTAAAATTATCTGATTTTAAAGATGATATTATTATGATGGTTTCTCCGGAGGATTCGGAGGAATCACCGAAACTGATTATCAACGCCTGCAAAAATGCGGGATTCAATCCCAAAGTAAAATTTGCCACTTCACTTCAGGAGGAGATGCTCTGGGTGGAAGCCGGAGTGGGAGTGTGTATTCTGGATACCAGAAATAATCTGTATCACAATGAAACGGTTCGCTTTCTCAATGTGGATCCGATCAGCGATCCGAGCCTGTCGCTTGCCTGGAGTCTTGATAACTACAATCCGTTAAAAGAAATATTTAAGAATAATTTTTTGAAAAATGATTGAGGAA